>NZ_JACBXH010000031.1:0-55341 GCF_041381355.1 Pseudomonas sp. LM13 | reverse complement strand
CTAGGGCTGCACAGTACATTCTCTGGATGGCTTTTCGCGAACAGCGGCCATAACTGGCTAAAGCCTGATGCGGGACTAAGAAGTTGCACCCTTTCCGCTCACCGCGGACGGGCAAGCACCAAATTCAAACCAAAGGAGCAATCACAATGAAAGTGGGCGAAAACGTAAGAAATACTCGTCGAATTGATTGTTTTTTGGTCATTTGGCGAGTTTAAAAGTTGCGCCAGGTGGTATGCCGGGGAAATACATGGCTACTTCAGACCATCCCTAAATAGCGACTTGAAAGCAAAGATAGAAGATATCCAGAACCTGGAACACGAGTGTGAAGAAGCCGTGACAAAGTGCCGGGAATACCAGCATAAAAATGAGCAATTGGCGGAAAACATGGCCGCACTCACCACCCAGAAAGCGGATGTCGATAAGCAAGTGGCCGTGTTATCCCACGCATTGGAGACCACCAAAGCCGAACTGAAAACCGCCCAGGATAAAGTGGCATTTCTGACCGACGAGAATAAGGTGATTCTTCAGGAAAAAGCAGTGATCCAAGGGCAGTTTAAACAGCTTCAAGGTTCGCTATAACAATTTAATGGATGTATTTTGACCGTCTGGCTGTCAAATGCAGAAATCGTTGCCAGCCTCTAAACGAGCAAACTTGTCAAATTTGTCGGTTCTTCCACAAGACCCCTATATGCGACCACACAATGACAACTGCCAATAACATCAGGAGTATTTATGAATAACAGAACCCTGTTAGGACTTTCTCTGCTCACTCTGAGCGTCAGTACCGGGCAAGCTGCAATGGCCGCCGGCGAGAAAGGCGAGGGATTTATCGAAGGCAGCAGCCTGACCATTCTCAATCGAAATCTCTACTTCAACCGCGATTTCCGTAAAGGCCAGTCCAGCAGCTCGGGTAATGGCTATTCGGAAGAGTGGGCGCATGGCGTGATAGGCAGATTCGAGTCTGGTTTCACCGAGGGCACCATAGGCTTTGGTGTCGATGCCTTTGCCATGCTAGGGCTCAAGCTTGACACCGGCGACGGCCGTTCTGGAGCAGGCGGCACAGTCGACGTGATGCCTTACAACAGCCTCGGGCAGGCTGAGGACAACTACTCCAAACTGGGGGGCGCGGTGAAAACTCGGTTCATGGATACCGAGATCAAGGTAGGCGACGTCTTTCCTGTCAGCCCGGTCGTCCACTACGGTGATGCGCGGCTGTTACCGGAGAGCTTCCGAGGTGTCACCGTGGTCAACAGCAGCGTGGAAGGATTGTCGCTTCAAGGCGGTCGCCTCCACTCGATGAGCCAACCCAATACCAGCAGTATGCGCGACGGCTTCGCTACCTTCTACGCGGGCGAAGTCGACTCGCCATGGATCGCCTATTTCGGCGGTGATTACACGCTTAACGACAATGTGGGCTTCAGTCTCTACACCAGCCGGCTCAAGGATGCCTGGAATCAATATTACGCGGGCACCACGCTGAGCTACCCGCTTGCGGACGATGTCGCCTTGATCGGCGGGCTGAACTACTACAAGGCGGTCGATGAAGGGAGGCAGCTCCTCGGGAGCTTCGATAACAACATCTGGAGCGGCAAGGTCGGCATCCAATTCGGCGCTCATACAGTGCTGGTGGGTCTCCAGCGCAACAATGGCGATGATGACTTCGACTACTTGCGCCAATCGGACTCCATCTACCTCGACTCCGCCCTCCAGTACAGCGACTTCAACTCGCCGAAGGAGAAGTCATGGCAAGTGCGCTATGAGCTGGATATGGCGCCTTTCGGTGTGCCTGGATTGGGCTTCATGACTCGATATGCCCAGGGCTGGGATGCCGACTACAGCAACGCCAACGAAGTCTATATGCGCCGTGATGACAACGGCGATCCGTTGACCAACCAGAAGCGCTGGGAGCGGGACATCGAGGCCAAGTACGTTGTGCAGTCTGGGTCGTTGAAGGACATGTCCTTTCGCATTCGACAAGCCACGACTCGCGCCACCGACTTCGAGTCGGATTTGGATGAGTTCCGCCTGATTGTCGAGTACCCGCTGGAAGTTCTCTAACCCTGGCAAGCGAGCGGGTTGATTGCCCGCTCGCTCCTTGGTCCTGCTGTCCCCTCGTAGTGCTCCTTTGGTTTGGAGACAGCCCTTGGCGCCCTAGGGCGCCTTTTTTACTTAGGTTAAAGGACGTATAAAAATGAGTCGGCCACTACACACAAGCGGCCGTGCTGGCAGGCAGTACTACTGGGCGGGATATTCTGCAACGACCTGATCAGAACCCGTCTTGGTCAAGCCAATGACCTGGTAGGCATGCTGTACGCCATCGATTTCCATGCCGGGGGAGCCCGCCGGCATCCCGGGAACAGCGATGCCCAGCAGATCATCGCGCTTGGTGAGTTCGATGACCTGAGCCGCCGGCACATGACCTTCGACGAACTTGCCGTCAATCACCGCGGTGTGACAAGACGCCAACCGCGGCGCAACGCCCAGACTTTGCTTCACTGCCGTCATGTTGCTTTCGACATGGTCGACGACTTTGAAGCCATTCGCTTCGAGGTGTGAGATCCACTTCTTGCAACATCCGCAATTAGCATCACGATGGACATCAATCGTCAGGGCATCAGCGGCTTGAACTGCAGATGTGACGGAGAGAGCGGCCAGCAAGGCCAGATATTTAGCTTTCATGCACGTGCTCTTTGCCATCGGCGTGGGTATGGGTCTTGGGCGAGGCATTCGGAGTTTGCTCGGAATGATGGTCTCCGCCGCTTGGGGCGGCCTCATCCCCGGCATGGTGGTCATCGCTACTCATGTCCGAATGGTGACCTGCCTCAGGTGCGGAGCCACCCTCGCTATCAGTAGCCGCGGCATCGTGATGGCCAGGCTCTCCGGCATCACCTGTTCCATGATGGTCTTCGCCACCGCCGCTATTGCCATGATGGCCAGGCTTGTTGTCGCCGTGCTGACCTTCATGATTGTGCATTTGCGTTTCCCCACCACCATGCTGATGGCCGCCACTGGATGCGACGAGTGCTTGGTATTGCTTGGCATCCATCGCCGGCAATTGGTCAAGGAAGGCAACCATGCCCCAGATGTACTCATCGCCCATGCTCTTGCCCCACGCAGGCATACCCGTTGCCTTGATGCCATGCTTGATCACCCAGAACGCTGCTGACGGATTGCCATCGAGACCGATTTTGGCGAGGTTGGGAGGCGCAGGATAAAGCGATTGGCTTAGCTCGGTCTCCGCCACACCTGGCGCCAAATGACAGCCGATACACATGGAGTTGTAGTTGCCCGCACCGGCGCGAATAAGAGCTTGATCATCCAGGTTGGGAACCTCGATGTTCCGCGAACGGACTTCGATAGAGCGGTCACGGGCCATCGTGAGAAACGCATGCACTGCAGGAAAATGGGGATCGTCGGCCCCCACGTTGACCACGCCAAAGTAGGCACCGGCCAGGACAGCTGTGCTACCGACCACGCCGGCCGCCACCAAAGTTTTAATTGTTCTTTTCATGTCAGGTTCTCAAAACCACATCCGGATACCGGCGACAAAACGCGCCTCGTCTACATCACCGCCCTCGTCGCGCACCATGTCTGCCGTGTTGCCATAGGAGCGGCTCCAAGAAACCCCGATATAGGGGGCAAACTGCCGGACAATCTCGTAACGCAGACGTAAACCGAGCTCGGTATTGGCCAACCCGGACCCCACACCTCGCTCAGGATCGTTCTTGCCGTAGAAGTTCATTTCGGCAGTTGGCTGGAGAATCAGCCGGTTGGTCAGCAGAATGTCGTACTCGCCCTCCAGTCGGGCAGCAGTTTGGCCATTCTCGCCGACGAAGGCCGTGGCTTCGGCCTCAAAGGCGTAAAGCGCCATGCCCTGGATACCGAAGGCGGCCCAAGTCTGCGGCGACTCCGGTTTGAAGTCCTGGCGGACGCCCGCGACGACATCCCACCAAGGGCCGATCGAGCGGCCGTACAGCAGCTGTAATTCAGCGTCCTCGGTAACGCCGTTGGTACGCTCGCCTTCGGAGCGGAACCAGACCCGGTTGATATCACCGCCTACCCAACCCGACGCATCCCAGGCCAGGGTGCTGCCCTCATCTGCGTCTTGGTATTCGAGCTGATCGAGCAGGAAAAGCTGTTGATGGCGCTGTCATGCACCTTGTGGCCAGGCAGTGGCGGGAAAGCCGCTTGGCGATCAGCATCCGTCAGAACGGGAATCGGCGTACGACTGGTAGTTCTCGGGGCTTCAGCGGAGCCATGGTTCATCTTCGAATGATCCATGCCCTCCATCTGTCCCTGCATGGTGCCGTGTCCCATCTTGCTGTGGTCCATGGCTGGGGCCTTCTCTTGGCTCTGGCTGTGGCCCATCTGGCTATGGTCCATGCTGCCCGATTCGCTCTGCATGGCACCATGATCCATCTTGCTGTGATCCATGCCCTCCATCGGCGCTTTGGCGGAACCGTGGCCCATCTGGCTGTGGTCCATCGACATGGAGCCGTGCCCCATTGCCGAATGATCCATTTCTTCCGCAGCCTGGGTAACGCCGCCGCTGAGTGCACTCAGCGACACGACCAGCGCTATGAGGGACGGGCGTGAAAACCTAGTGGTCATGGTTCGAACCTGCTTCGGCTTCGGTGCCGCCATGCTTATCCATCATCTTCTCGTGCCCCATATCGTCATGGTTCATGCCCTCATGATCCATGGTGCCATGATCCATCTGCTGGCCAGCGGCCTTGCCTTTCGATTGATCTGCAGGCTTGTCACTGATGGCCTCGGGCGCAGCCGACTCGGCAGCATGTTGTTCGTGCTCGCTGTGCCCCTCACCTGCCAATGACGTCGGCGCGTACAAAGCAGCCAAAAAACTGAACATCGCTGCGCTGCCAAACAGGGCATTACGCTTCATAAAAGTACTCATCAGAAATCTCCTTTACTCATCCACACGGACTTCACGGAACATGCCCATTTCCATGTGGAGCAACAGGTGGCAGTGGTAGGCCCAACGCCCCAACGCATCGGCGGTCACCCGATAGCTGCGCTTGGAACCTGGCGGCATGTCGATGGTGTGTTTACGCACCAGGAAATTGCCGTTCGCATCCTCCAGGTCGCTCCACATGCCATGAAGATGGATCGGATGAGTCATCATGGTGTCGTTGACCAGCGTGATGCGAACACGCTCGCCGTACTTGAGGCGCAGAGGCTCGGCGTCAGAGAACTTGATGCCATCGAAGGACCAGGAGAATTTCTCCATGTGCCCGGTAAGGTGCAGCTCGATGGTGCGACTTGGTTCGCGACCATCCGGGTCGAGGAAGGTGCTGCGCAGGTCAGAGTACGTGAGGACGCGTCGGCCGTTGTCTCGCAAACCAATACCTGGGTCGTCCAACTTATGCGTTGGTGTCATGGTTTGCATATCGACCAGCGGGTTGTTGGTCTCTGAGGCTGGGTGTGCCTGCATGGCACCTGCCATGCCTGCCATGCCACCCTGCATGCTCCCATGATCCATGCCCGCCATACTGCCGTGGTCCATTCCGGCCATGTTCCCGTGATCCATACCGCCCATGCTGCCGTGATCCATACCCATGTCGCCCATCGCAATCAGCGGACGCGGGTCGGGGCTGGGTACTGGTGCACTCAACCCCTCCTGTACAGCAAGGGTGCCGCGCGCATAGCCAGTGCGGTCCATGGATTGGGCAAACACGGTATAGGCCTGTTCGCTGTCTGGTTCGATGATCACGTCGTAGGTCTCGGCCACGGCGATACGGAACTCGTCGACGCTGACCGGTTTGACGTGCAGACCATCGGCCGCAACCACAGTCATCTTCAGGCCTGGGATGCGCACATCGAAATAGGTCATAGCCGAGGCATTAATGAACCGCAGGCGGATCTTTTCGCCTGGTTTGAATATGCCGGTCCAGTTGCCATCAGGTGCCTGGCCATTCATCAGGTAGGTGTAGGTGTAGCCACTGACGTCAGCGAGATCCGTCGGGCTCATCTTCATCTCGGCCCACATCTTGCGATCGGCTACGGCGGCGGACCAACCCATCTCGCTTACGTCATCGATGAAGTCACCAACGGTGCGTTTGTGCTGGTTGTAGTAGTCCGACTGTTTCTTGAGCTTGGCCAGTACCCGCGTTGGATTTTCATCCGTCCAGTCGCTCAGCAACACGACGTAATCACGGTCGTAACTGAAGGGCTCGGGCTCCTTGGCATCGATTCCGTCGCCCAAGCGACCGTACCTGTCCTGTACGCCGCACCACGCGCGCCGTACAATGCCGAGCCTAATTCCAGCCTCTGCAAGGACATAACGGCCACATGCGCACCAGTCAGTTCCTGCTCTCGACCCTCAAAGAAACCCCTTCCGATGCGGTGGTGATCAGTCACCAGCTGATGCTGCGTGCCGGAATGATCCGCAAGCTGGCGTCCGGCCTCTACACCTGGATGCCGATGGGGCTGCGAGCGCTACGCAAGGCCGAGGCCATCGTTCGCGAGGAAATGAACAAGGCAGGCGCGCTGGAAGTCCTGATGCCCGCCATCCAGCCGGCCGAACTTTGGCAGGAATCCGGTCGCTGGGAGCAATACGGACCGGAGCTGCTGCGCCTGAAGGATCGCCATGACCGCGAGTTCTGTGTCGGCCCGACCCATGAGGAAGTCATCACCGATCTGGCGCGCAATGAGCTGAACAGCTACAAGCAGCTGCCGATCAACTTCTATCAGATCCAGACCAAGTTCCGCGACGAGATCCGCCCGCGCTTCGGGCTCATGCGTGGGCGCGAGTTCCTGATGAAGGATGCCTACTCCTTTCATCTGAATCAGGAGTCGCTGCAGGAAACCTACGACCGGATGCATCGGGCCTACTGCAACATCTTCACCCGCCTAGGCTTGAACTTCCGTCCGGTGCAGGCCGACACCGGCTCCATCGGCGGCACCGGCTCCCACGAATTTCATGTACTGGCCGAATCCGGCGAGGACGATATCGCCTTCAGCGATTCCTCCGACTACGCGGCCAACATCGAGAAGGCCGAAGCCATCCCGCGCGAAACCGAACGCGCAGCCCCTGGCGAAGAGTTGCGCCTGATCGATACACCGGATGCCAAGACCATCATCGAGCTGGTCGAGCAGTTCGGCGTGGCCATCGAGAAAACCGTCAAGACGCTTGTGGTGCACGGCGTCGAGAAAGGCCAGCTGGTCGCCCTGATCGTACGCGGCGACCATGAACTGAACGAGATCAAGGCCGCCAATCTGGCGCAGGTCGCCAGTCCGCTGGTATTCGCCTCGGAAGCCGAGATCCGTGCCGCCATCGGCGCCGGCCCCGGTTCACTGGGCCCGCTGAACCTGCCGATTCCTTGTGTGATCGACCGCTCCGTCGCACTGATGAGCGACTTCTCCGCCGGCGCCAACATCGATGACAAGCACTATCTCGGCCTGAACTGGGAGCGCGACCTGCCGTTGCCGCAGATCGCCGACCTTCGCAACGTGGTCGCTGGCGACCCGAGCCCGGACGGCAAGGGCAACCTGGTAATCAAGCGCGGCATCGAAGTCGGTCATATCTTCCAGCTCGGCACCAAGTACAGCGAAGCGATGAACTGCCAGGTCATGGGCGAGAACGGCAAGCCGGCGACCCTGATCATGGGCTGCTACGGCATCGGGGTTTCCCGCGTGGTCGCTGCGGCTATCGAGCAGAACTACGACGAGCGCGGCATTCTCTGGCCGGACGCCCTGGCACCGTTCCAGATTGCGCTGGTGCCGATGAAATACGAGACCGAGGCGGTCCGCGAAGCTACCGACAAGCTCTACGCCGAGCTGACCGCAGCCGGCTACGAAGTTCTGCTCGACGACCGTGACAAAAAGACCAGCCCTGGCGTCAAATTCGCCGACATGGAGCTGATCGGCATCCCGCACCGCATCGTCATCAGCGATCGTGGATTGGCGGACGGCGCGCTGGAATACAAGCATCGCCGCGATGCCCAACCACAGCAGGTAGCCGTTTCAGATATCCTCTCCTTCATCAATTCGCGTGCTCATCGCTGACCGGAAACCATGCTCAACCGACATCTTGTCGCTTCAACCAGCGCCGCGCTCTGCGCGGCGCTTCTGCTTGGCGGCTGCGCCAATCACCTGCCTCAGCGCAGCGAGCATGAAGCGCACACCGAACGCAAACTGCTCGACCACAGCCTGCGCATCGAGCTCGGCGAACCACAGGTACTCGAACTGCCCCAGCGGCGTGTTCGCGTGCAGGAACAGAAAACCTTCGAAGTCACCGATTTCGAGGTCACACGCCGTTACGATCGCTATACGCCCTATCAGCCGTGGCGCGAGCTGTACGAAATCCCGATGGGGGTCGTCGCGGTAGTCGCGGGGATCGGCGCCAACGTGCTCAACGTAGTGATGCTCGGGAACATCCCCGAACGCGCCACACGAGACTGGATCAGCTACGGTTTCGCCGGTCTCAATCCGTTCATGAACGTCGAGTCCAACGGACGCTCGCAGCAGAATCTCGCCAGCCTCGATGAGCAGCGACGGGATGCTCGGCTCGAGTACAGCAGCCTGCCCTGGGCCGAACGGCCGGTTCGGGTCGTCGCCGGTCCGCAGACCCACGAACTGACCACCGACCGTTACGGCGTACTTCGCCTGAACCTGCTCGACGGATCGTTCGCTGACCAGGATGTCACTCAGGTGGGCAAGCTGCAGCTATCGGTAGAAGATTCGCAGGACGGTACGCGAGCTGACGCCACGCTACTGGTCAGCCACAAGCTGCGCGGCAAGCTGCAGGAGGCGCATAACCTCATATTCGATGACCTCGAGGGCGACGATGTGGCGCAATGGGTGCATCGAGTCAGACGGCTGTCCGAGCTCGGCATGGAAGAGGAAGCCAGCGAGCTGGAGCAGAGCCTGATCGAGCTGACGCGCAACGACCCTGAGTTGCAGAAGCAGTTTCTGGACAGCCTGATCGAAGGCAGCGACGGAAACTAAACCCGATGATCCCGCGGATGCTCGTTCTGCCGTTGCTTCTGGCGCTGGCGTTGTCGGCAAACGCCAACATCCGCCAGGCGCCTGAACCCGAGCTACGCGATCTTATGCAGCGTACCGTTGCGGAGGCTGACAGCTTTCAGGACCGCTTCGACGCGGAAGTCTGGCTGGTGGACATGTCCGGCCGCCTCAAGCGCTACCTTCCAGACGCTGGGGAGCGCCTGACGCTCCTCAGGCTGGTACACCGCGAAGCGAGCAAAGCCGGCCTGCAACCGGAGCTGGTCCTGGCGCTGATCCACGCCGAAAGCCATTTCGACCGCTTCGCCATATCCAGCGTCGGCGCACAGGGCATGATGCAGGTAATGCCGTTCTGGAAGGCGGAACTCGGACGACCGCAGGACAACCTGACCGACAACGCCACCAATCTGCGCTATGGCTGCACCATCCTGAGCTATTACCTTCGCAAGGAAAACGGCGACATCAACCGAGCGCTGGCCCGCTACAACGGCAGCCTTGGCAAGAATCGCTATCCAGCCAAGGTGATCGGCTTCTGGCAGGACTTCTGGTACGTCAAACCGTAAGCGACTCGCAGCCGGAACCACTGGCGCGGATTACTCGCCGCGCAGCTGCTTGAGGTGCTCGAGTATGCCCTCGGCAGTCTGCTCGCCAACCAATTGCTTGCGAACCCTGCCTTCGTCATCCACCAGATAGCTCACCGGCAACACTGCGCTGCGGGACAGCTGCAATCGCTCGGCCGGATCGTCGCTCAGCACCTTGAAGCGAATGCCAAGGGTTTGTGCCGCCTTTGCAAGCTCCTCCCCTCGCAGCTCGTCGAAATTGACACCGAGCACCTCCAGCTGCCGCTCCTGCTCGGCCAGGGTATTGAGTTCAGGAATCTCCGTACGACAAGGGCCGCACCACTCGGCCCAGTAATTGATCAGCAGCCACTTGCCCTGCAGATCGGCAGCGGTCACGTCCCTGCCGTACTGATCCGGCCCCCAACTGCTGTCACAGGCGGCGAGCAGCACGCAGGCGAAGATGAAAAGCGATGAACGTAGTTTGGCCATGAGCGATGCCTCGTCGGAATGAGCGGAAGGATACCGCGTACTCCCCGGCCGAGCACGATCAGGCAGCCGTTTGCGGGCATCGAACGGTGACGCCAAGTAAGCGCCGCGTTTTCACTGTTCTGCGAGTCCCGTCACGCCGCCCATCGCTCAAGTGCACAGTTTTCGCCGGACCGGACTGCCTATAATTCCGCACCTCACCGACTAACCAGTAGCGAAGCCATGCCTCAACACAATGACAAACTGATCGGTAGTGTGCCGTCGCGCATCGTCGAGCAAGCAGCCATTTCGCTGACCACTTATGACGGTCGCATCGCTGAGTTCAATGTTGCCAGCTGGCTCCAGCTGCAGGGAAAGGCGGGACTGATGGTCTCGCTGGTTGCCAAGTACCGCGACGGACAACAGCAGCGAGAAGCGGCTATCGATCATGGTCGAACCGATGGCGCCGGCAAGATCCTGCTCTCCGGTATCGCCCGGCTACCGGTAAAGCAGAAGATCGAAGATCTGCAGATTCATCTTCGACCGGCCTCGGCGGTGGTCGCCGTATCCGTTGAAGAACTGTTCGTGCATCCCGTCGAGCCCGTCACGGCTGAGCGCATTACCGCACAAGCCTGATCAGCCACTCACCTGCTTCGACGTGTCCGGCACGTTTTGCACAGCTTCTGCTTGTTGCCCGCTCTGCCCCTCCGACCGGTCCACCAGAGATTCGGGCCACTGTGTGAAACGCAGACCAGTCAGGCGATTCAAGGCATCCAGCGCGGCGTCAGGCGCTCGCTGGTGCAGATAAAGAATGGTGCTGCGCTTGCCGTTCATCACGCCGTCCTCTCAACCATCATATCCATTGCCAGAAGCATGCCAGCATTCGAGCCGAGGCCCGATACTCCTCAGGGCGCGGCGTGCGGCCGGCTTCCGCCCGGCCCAAGCGCCCCAGAAAACTGCGCAATCATTCCGTTACTGACGATTTTTGTCACCACCGGCCTGCAACCAGTCCGCCAGGCTGCCACCGAACAGATTGGTCTGCTCCTGTTGCAGCAGCTGCAGCGAACGACGCAGCGTCGGGTACCAGGGCTCGTCGAGCTGCTCCGGTAGCGCGTCGCGTGCCGACAAGGGCCAGGGATTGCAGCGCAGCAGCTGATCGAGGCTGTAATGCCCGAGGTCTCGACACAGCACCCAGCCGCCTGTACCAGTGCGGCAAACCAGCTGCTCCTGCTCGAAGAAGCCAAGGATTTCGTCCCATTCGTCCTCGGGTAGGCGCAGGCCGGCCCGGTGCAGGTCACGCAGATGTAGTTCCCTGCCCTCCTGCTGACGCTGGTGCAGCGTGCGCAGCAGCATCAGCATGACCAGCAGCCGCGGCAAAGGGCGGCGGCGCCATTGCTGTGAGGAGGACAACCCGCAGACCAGCTCGGCGCCGAACAGCACGATCATCCATGACAGATAGACCCAGAGCAGAAACAGCGGAACGGCGGCAAACGCGCCGTAGATCAACTGATAGCTGGGAAAGTAGCTGACATAAAGACCGAACAGCTGCTTCGCCGTTTCGAACAGCACCGCGGTGAAGACTCCGCCCACCAGGGCGTGACGTAGCGGCACCCGCGTATTGGGCACGGCGGCATAGATCAAGGTGAACGCGGCGACACTGAGCAGCAATGGCATGACCTTGATCAGCGTGCCCACGCCAATGAGCGCATAGGGCCCGGAGATCAATGAAAGCGAGGCGACATATGTACTGGTCGCGAAGCCGGCGCCGAGCAGCAGTGGGCCGAGGCTGAGAATGGCCCAGTAGAGCAGAAAGCTGGACACGCCACGCCGGGGCTGCCGAACGCGCCAGATCGTATTGAACGCCTTTTCGATCGTCAGCAGCATCATCAGCGCAGTGGCCATGAGAAACCCGACACCGAACCAAGTCAGCTGCCGTGCCTGGCTGGTAAAGGCCAGGAGGTACTCCTGAATGGTCGCACCGGTCGATGGGATGAAGTTGTTGAAGATGTAGTACTGGATCTGTTCGCCGACGCCCTTGAACGCCGGAATCGCCGAGAGCATGGCGAAAGTCACCGTCATCATCGGCACCACGGCGAACAGCGTGGTATAGGTCAGCGCCGCAGCACTGTGCGGCCCTCGATCCGTCAGGAAACGCCTGACCAGGAAACGGCCGAATTCCAGCATGTTATCGATGCGCTGATGCATCCATTCTCCCTTAGAGGCACGACGACCCCGAGATCTTGCAGCGGACAGATGCCGTCCCTGCAAATGGCCCGTGCTGCACATTTCGGCAGGCACGCCGTTGAAGGTTAGAATGGCCACCTCAACCGGCGAGACGCAACCTCAAATGACCGAACTCACGCTTTATCACAATCCGCGCTGCTCCAAATCACGCGCTGCACTGGAGCTCCTTGAAGCTCGCGGGCTGAAACCCGAGATCGTGCGTTATCTGGATTCCCCGCTTTCGACCAGCGAACTCAAAGAGCTGCTGAACAAGCTGGGACTTACCGCCCGGCAGCTATTGCGGACCGGCGAAGACGAGTACAAGACGCTCGAACTGGCTGATGCCGGACTGGAGGAAGCCCAGCTGATCGCAGCGATGGTCGAGCACCCGAAGCTGATCGAGCGTCCGATCCTGGTCGCTGGCGACAAGGCCATCATCGGCCGACCGCCGGAAAAGGTTCTGGAGATATTGCCGTGAGTGCGCCTTACGTTCTCGTGCTCTACTACAGCCGCCACGGCGCCACTGCTGAAATGGCGAGACAGATCGCCCGCGGTATCGAACTGACCGGCATGGAAGCGCGCCTGCGCACCGTCCCGGCGGTCTCCACAGAATGCGAAGCCGTCGCACCGAGCATTCCGGACTCCGGCGCGCTCTATGCGACGCTCGATGATCTGAAGAACTGTGCCGGGCTTGCAGTGGGCAGCCCGACCCGCTTCGGCAACATGGCAGCGCCAATGAAGTACTTCCTCGATGGCACCAGCAGCCTGTGGCTCACCGGCGAACTGGTTGGCAAGCCAGCGGGCGTATTCACCTCGACGTCCAGTCTGCACGGCGGCCAGGAAAGCACCTTACTCTCAATGCTGTTGCCGCTGCTGCACCACGGCATGCTGATACTCGGTCTGCCCTACAGCGAGAATGCCCTACTGGAAACCCGCGGCGGCGGTACACCCTACGGCGCCAGCCATCATGCAGGGGCGGACGGCAAGCGTCTGCTCGACGAGCATGAAATCGCCCTCTGCCGCGCGCTGGGGCAACGGCTCGCGCGCACCGCTCAACAGCTGGAGACCCATCGTGGCTAAGAAGCGCAAACCCCTACCGACGCTGGAATGGCTCAAGCCACGGCTCAGGCTCAGCCGGGCCATCAGCCTCGCCAGCTTCTTCGGCCTCGCTGCGCTGCTGGTTGTATGGAATCTGGTATTTGCCGACCTTCACGGAGCGCGCATCTGGGTAGTCCTGAGCATCCAGCTGATTCCATTACTGTTGGTTGCCCCGGGAATGATCGCTGGCAGTCCGCGAGCGCATGCCTGGACCTGCTTCATCGTCAACCTTTACTTCATCCAGGGCGTGCTGGCCGCCATCGACCCGGCGCGCATGGTCTACGGATGGCTGGAAGCGTTCATCAGCCTGACGTTGTTCATCGCAGCTTTGCTGTATACCCGTTGGGCCTATCAATACGAACGCAAGCTCGCTGGAGAAAGCTGACCGCTGGGCCGACCGGGATGCAAACATGCGCTTGCGTCCCGAGCGGCACTACCAGCCTAGCGTTTCCTTGAGGAAGGGAATGGTCAGCTTGCGCTGCGCCTGCAGCGAGGCTTGGTCCAGCTCGTCGAGCAACTCGAAAAGCGCGCTCATGCTGCGCGAACCACGGGTCAGGATGAAACGACCGACATCATCCGGCAGGTTGAGCCCGCGACGCGAAGCACGCAGCTGCAGCGCACGCAGCTTGTCCTCGTCGGTCAGCTGCTGCAGCTGGAACACCAGCGCCAGGCTCAGGCGCGACTTGAGGTCAGGCAGCTCGACCGCCAGTTCGCGTGGCGAGGCATCCGCTGCCAGCAGCAGCCGCCGCCCGGCATCGCGCAGGCGGTTGAACAGATGGAACAAGGCCTCTTCCCAGATCGCGTCACCCGCCACGGCATCGAGATCATCCAGGCACACCAGTTCGCTCTGCTCGAGATTGTCCAGCAGGGCCGGTCCGTACTCAGCGACATCGGCCAGCGGTAGATAGACCGCCAGTTCGCCGCGCTCCTCGACTCTCAAACAGGCCGCCTGCAGCAGATGGCTACGACCGACGCCGGTTTGCCCCCAGAGGTAGATCAGTTCATCGGACCACCCTGCGGCAGGCGAGCACAACCGTTCGACATAGCCCAAGGCAGCCGCGTTGGCGCCCGGATAGAAGTTGGCGAAGGTGGCGTCGTCGCGCAGACGGACGCCGAGAGGAAGCTGAATGGGTTTCATGGCTGGCTGGGTGGTTCGGCCGGTGCACCGGCGGGCTCGGCGTAAAGGTCCGAGAGTTTATAGAGATCATGGACGTGGCGCAGCAGAACCATGATCACCGCAGCCACCGGCAATGCCAGCAACACGCCGGTGAACCCGAACAGCTGGCCGCCAGCGAGCACGGCGAAGATCACCGCGACCGGATGCAGCCCGATGCGATCGCCTACCAGCAGCGGCGTCAGCAGCATGCCTTCGAGCATCTGCCCGACCGTGAACACGGCGGCCACTCCCAGCAGCGGATAGGGCGCCAGGCCGAACTGGAACAGCACGGCCACCACGGCCGCACCAATGCCGACAACGAATCCCATGTAGGGAACGATGCTGGCGAGCCCGGCCAACACGCCGATGAGCAGCCCCAGCTCCAGCCCCACCAGCATCAGGCCGGAAGCATAGATGACCGCCAACGCCAACATCACCAGCAGCTGGCCACGCAGGAAAGCACCGATGACTTCATGGCATTCGCTCATCAGGCCAACGATCATCCCTTCACGCCGGCGCGGCAGCAAACTGCGCAACTTGCGCATGATCAGATCCCAGTCACGCAGCAGGTAGAAGCTGACCACCGGGATGAGCAGCAGATTGCCCAGCCATGCCAGCAGCGCCAGACTTGAAGCGGTGGCCTGGCTCAGGATCACACCGAGCACATCGGTGGTGCTGCCCAGATGAGCGCTGAATGCGGCCTTGAGCTGATCCAGGCGCCAGAAGTTCTCTTCCAGCCCGAACTGCGCCTGCGCCCAAGGCAGCGCCTGGTGCTGCAGCCAGTCGAGCGCCAGCGGAGCCAGCTGGTACAACCGCATCAGCTGCTTACCCAGCATCGGCACCAGCACCAGCAACATCAACAGCATCAACAGGCTGAAGAGGGTGAACACCGCGATCACCCCCCAGGTCCGCGACAGCCCCCAGCGCTCCAGTCGATCGACCAGCGGATCACCCAGATAGGCCAGCAGGATGCCGATCAGAAACGGCGTGAGGATAGGCGTCAGCAGGTACACCAGCCAAGCACACAGCAACAGTGCCGCCAGCCAGAGCCAGCGGTTCGAATCATTTACGGACATGCTCTCTGCCTTCCTTGCACATACTTAGCGCGCCGGACACGGCGGCATCACCAGCGGAAACGCAGCACCGGGCCACTGTCGGTCGGCATGGTCGGCGCACCGACCGGCTCGCTGGTGTCAACCTGCTCTTGATTCATCGGCTGCTGCGCATCCAGCGGCGACTGATCCCCACTGACCTCCTGCAAGCGCGCCAGCGACAACTGCGCACGTAATTGTTCCGGACTGGCCTTGACGCGGTAGACCAGGCGATCACTCTCGACTCGCAGAAGCGTGCCGGCGAACGGCTCGAGCAGGCGCTCGAGTTCGGCAAAACGCGCCACGTCGGCGCCCATGATCTCCAACGTAATCTCCGATGCGGCACCGGGCTCGACTACATAGCGGGGCGCGAGATACTGACTGACCGCCAGCATCACCGCATCGGCAAGCATTGCCGGATTTTCGCCCTCGGCCTTGCCGGCGCGCTGCTGGTCATCGACCCATACGTTCCACTGGGCACTGTCCCCACTCGCATGCACGGCGAGCACCACATCGGCGTCGTAGCGCTCGGACGGCTCGCCAAGCAGCTCGGGACGCGCCTCGGCCAGACTCTCAGGAGTCGCCAGCAATTGTTCCGACAGATCAGCCAACGGCAGACGCAGCGGCAGGCCTCGGTGCTGCGCGGCGCGGCGAAGGATATCGGCACTGTCCTGGCCGTCTCCGACCAGCTGCGTGCCGTCCACGCTGTCATTCAGCCACCATGCCAGCACCGTCGGGCGATTCACTCCCCACAGGGCGACACCGGCACGCCGCAGGCTGCGTTCGGTGGTAGCCGGATCGAAATCGACGACGATGTGATCGCCTTCGTAGCCATACTTGCTGATCAGCTGCTGGGGGTCGGCACGCAGCGCGGCAACCGCCTCGCGCTTGACCACCTCGGCATCGCCGGTCAGGCGCAGCACCAGCGTATCGAAAGCCCGCTGCAGCGCCGCGGCGCGCTCCTCGGTCTGTTGACCGGAAACGGGTTCGCGCACTTCATATAGGTTTCGAAGCGGCTCGGCATGGCCAGGCAGAGCCGCCCCGAACGCGATGCACAGGGCAAGTAAGCGGAAGATGAGGCGCATGGTCGTTCTCGCAGACCACCAGTGGCTGGCGGCGTGAAGGGGATATGGAGCGCTACACCTTAAACAGCCCGCCCCGAGGCGGCAACCGCCTGCCTCACAGTTGGCATGCAGGAATCACGACGCCAGCGCCGGCGACCGCCGGCGGGATGGCCGCTAAGCAGCAAGCCTGATAAAATCGCGCGTTTTCCGCAGACCGGTCCGACGCTTGTTCGAGCCCTGCAATCAGACACCAGGCAAACGCGGCGCCGAACAGGGCAAGCGTATTGCTGAGGCCGAACGCAGCGACTGACCGATCGCCACCCGCACTCCTTCCACAGGCCCGGATTCTATGAGCAAGCAACCCTCCCTCAGCTACAAGGACGCAGGCGTCGATATCGATGCAGGCGAAGCGCTGGTCGAACGCATCAAGGGCGTGGCCAAACGCACCGCACGACCTGAGGTGATGGGTGGCCTGGGCGGCTTCGGCGCCCTGTGCGAAATCCCGGCGGGCTACAAGCAGCCGGTGCTGGTATCCGGCACCGACGGCGTCGGCACCAAGCTGCGTCTGGCGCTGAACCTGAACAAGCACGACAGCATCGGCCAGGATCTGGTCGCCATGTGCGTCAATGATCTGGTCGTCTGTGGCGCCGAGCCGCTGTTCTTCCTCGACTACTACGCCACCGGCAAGCTCAACGTCGACGTGGCCGCCACCGTGGTCACCGGCATCGGCGCCGGTTGCGAACTGGCCGGCTGCTCCCTGGTCGGTGGCGAAACCGCCGAGATGCCGGGCATGTACGAAGGCGAGGACTACGATCTGGCCGGCTTCTGCGTCGGCGTGGTGGAGAAGAGCGAGATCATCGACGGTACCAAGGTGCAGACCGGCGATGCACTGATTGCCCTGCCCTCTTCCGGCCCGCACTCCAACGGCTACTCGCTGATCCGCAAGATCATCGAGGTGGCCGGTGCCGACATCGAGAACATCCAGCTCGACGGCAGGCCGCTCACCGAGCTGCTAATGGCGCCAACCCGCATCTATGTCAAACCGCTGCTCAAGCTGATCAAGGACACCGGCGCGGTCAAGGCCATGGCCCACATCACCGGTGGCGGCCTGCTCGACAACATCCCACGTGTGCTGCCCGAAGGCGCCCAGGCGGTGATCGACGTTGCCAGCTGGTCCCGCCCGGCGGTGTTCGACTGGCTGCAGGAGAAAGGCAACGTCGACGAACACGAGATGCACCGCGTGCTCAACTGCGGCGTCGGCATGGTCATCTGCGTCGCCCAGGATCAGGTCGAATCCGCCCTGGCCAACCTGCGAGCATCCGGTGAAGCGCCCTGGGTCATCGGCCGGATCGACGCTGCAGCGCAAGGTGCGGAGCGCGTCGTGCTGAACAACCTGAAACAGCACTGATGGCTGCAACCTGCAATGTGGTGGTGCTGATCTCCGGCTCCGGCAGCAACCTGCAGGCGCTGATCGATAGCCAGGCTGAGGGGAATCCGGCACGCATTTGCGCGGTGATCGCCAACCGCGCCGACGCCTTCGGCCTGATCCGCGCCCAGGGCGCGGGCATTCCCACCACCGTACTGGATCACAGGGCGTTCGACGGCCGCGAGGCCTTCGATGCCGCGCTGATGCAGGCCATCGATGCCTATATGCCCGATCTGGTAGTACTGGCTGGCTTCATGCGTATCCTGACGCCCGCTTTCGTGCGTCACTACCAGGGCCGGCTGCTGAACATCCATCCTTCCCTGCTGCCGAAGTACAAGGGGCTCGATACCCATCGACGCGCCCTCGACGCGGGAGACGCGGAGCACGGCTGCAGCGTCCACTTCGTTACCGAGGAGCTAGACGGTGGGCCGGTGGCGATCCAGGCGAGCCTGCCTGTTCAGCCGGGCGAGAGCATCGACGGGCTGACCCAACGGGTGCATGTCGCCGAGCACCAGATCTACCCGCTGGCCGTGCGCTGGTTCGCCGAGGGACGCTTGCGCCTCGCCGAACAAGGCGCGATGCTGGACGGCGCCATCCTGCCGGCTTCCGGCTATCAGATCAGAATCTAGGAGACACCATGCGTCGCGCCTTGCTGCTCGCTCTTGCCGTACTGGCCCTTCCGGTCCAGGCCCTGGAGCTCAAGCCCTTCTCCGCCAGCTATACCGCCGACTGGAAACAAGTGCCGATGAGCGGCACCGCCCAGCGCAATCTGGAGCAACTTGACGACGGCAGCTGGCGCCTGGATTTCGAGGCCTCGATGCTGGTCGCCAGCTTCAACGAGCGCAGCACCTTTCGCACCGAGGGCGATACGTTTCTGCCGCAGAGCTATCGACTCAAGCGCAGCGGGCTGGGCAAGGGCAAGCGCGTGGAACACCGCTTCGACTGGGCCAACAAGCAGGTCGAGGGCAGTGACCGCGGTGACCCGGTGAAATTGCCGCTGCATCGCGGCCTGCTGGACAAGTCTACCTACCAGCTGGCATTGCAACATGAAGTGGCCGCCGGCAAGCAGAGCATGAGCTACCAGGTAGTCGACGGCGACGAGATCGAAACCTACGACTTCCGTGTACTCGGCGAGGAAAAGGTCAGCACCAAGGCCGGCCAGGTCGATGCGATCAAGGTCGAGCGCGTGCGTGACCCGACCCAGAGTAAGCGCGAAACCATCCTCTGGTTCGCCAAGGACTGGGACTACCTGCTGGTCCGCCTGCATCAGGTAGAGAAGGACGGCAAGGAATACCAGATCATGCTCGAAGAGGGCAGCGTTGGCGGCAAGACCGTCAAAGGCAACTGATCCATCGCGGCGGCCATCGATGCCGCCGCACCTCCCCTAGCTGCGAGTTCACCGATGGCCCTTTCACGTTCCCTGCTGATCGCGCTGCTGCTGTCGCTGGCTGGCTGCCAAACCTTCTTTGCTGACCGGGCCCCTTCGCGAGTGGCGACCGAGCGCCTGCAGGGCGAGGTACGACTGGTAGACGGCCAGCTGCAGTTCCAGACCTGCCAGGGACAGCGGACACTGACGCTGCTGGAGCAGAACAGCGGACTGGCGGAAGATGCGCAGGCGCTGATGGCCGGCCAGCCGGGCCACCTGTTCGCCGACCTGCGCGGCACGCTCCACCAGGCCAGGCCGGACGAAGTCGGGCAGTTTGCGCTGACCCGCGTCTACCGCCTGCAGCGCGAAGGCCACGGCTGCGGTGAGGAAAACTTCGAGCACCTGATCCTGCGCGCCAGTGGCCACGAGCCGGACTGGACCGTCAGCGTGACCGCTCGTGGCATGCTGCTCACCCGCCCCGGACAGTCACCGATTGCTCTGCCTTATCTGGAAGAGCAACTGCCCGGCGGCCAACTCAGCCTCACCAGCGAAGCCAACGCGCAGCGGCTGGATCTCTGGGTTGCGCCGCAGCGCTGTATCGATAGCGCCAGCGGAGCCGTCAGCCACCTCAGCGCCGAGCTTCGCCTGGACGGCCAGACCCTGCGCGGCTGCGCCTATTACGGCGGCGGTCGCGACGACTGAAATCACGAATGCGGGGCGTTCGCCGCGCTCATCCTGAAAGAACAGCACTCATGAACAACGCCCTGAATCTGCTGCACCCCTACCCCTTCGAGAAACTGCGTGCCCTGCTTGCTGGCGTCCAGCCGCCTGCGGACAAACGTGCCATCGCGCTGTCGATCGGCGAGCCCAAGCACCGTTCACCGGATTTCGTAGCCCAGACATTGGCGGACAACCTCGATCAGCTGGCGGTCTATCCGACCACCCTCGGCATCCCTGCACTGCGCGAAGCCATCGCGCGCTGGTGCGAGGGGCGTTTCGGCCTGGCTGCCGAAGCGCTGGACCCGGCGCGCCACGTGCTGCCGGTGAACGGGACGCGCGAAGCACTGTTCGCCTTCACCCAGGCGGTGGTCGATCGCGATGCGGATGGACTGGTGGTCAGCCCCAACCCGTTCTACCAGATCTACGAAGGCGCGGCGCTGCTGGCCGGGGCGACGCCGCACTACCTGCCGTGCCTAGAGCAGAACGGCTTCAACCCCGATTTCGATGCCGTGCCGGCAGAAATCTGGCAGCGCTGCCAGATCCTCTTTCTCTGCTCGCCGGGCAATCCGACCGGTGCCTTGGTGCCGCTGGAAACCCTGAAGAAGCTCATCGCCCTGGCCGACGAGCATGACTTCGTTATTGCCGCCGACGAGTGCTACAGCGAGCTGTACTTCGACGAAGCCAACCCGCCGGCCGGCCTGCTCAGCGCATGCGCCGCGCTGGGCCGCGACGACTACAAGCGCTGCGTGGTCTTCCATAGCCTGTCCAAGCGTTCGAATCTGCCCGGACTGCGCTCGGGCTTCGTCGCCGGTGATGCCGAGATTCTCAAGGCGTTCCTGCTCTACCGCACCTATCACGGCTGCGCCATGCCGGTGCAGACCCAGCTCGCAAGCATCGCCGCCTGGAACGACGAGATACATGCGCGCGCCAATCGCGAGCTGTATCGGGCCAAGTTCGACGCCGTGCTGGACATCCTCGCGCCGGTGATGGACGTGCAACGTCCGGATGGCGGCTTCTACCTCTGGCCGCGCACACCGATCGACGATCAACAATTCACTCGCGAACTGTTCGCACGTGAGCACGTCACCGTGGTGCCCGGCTCCTACCTGTCCCGTGAAGTGAACGGCGCCTCCCCGGGCGCGAACCGGGTGCGCATGGCTCTGGTGGCGCCACTTGCCGAATGCATCGAGGCCGCCCAGCGCATCCGCCACTACATCGAAACGCTCTGACAGCGCACCGGGCGGTCCGGCCGCCCGGCTTCGCGACTTTCAAGCCACGCCAGGCGGGATCATATCCTTGCCGTAGTCGCGCAGTTTTTCCAGATTTTCCGGCTTCATGTGCTCGGGAATATCCGCCTTCGGATGCTCCTCATGCCGGTCAGAGTCCGCTGGCTCGCGCGCATGCTCGGTACGCTCGTCGTGATCATTCATACAACGCCTCCTGTTCAGATTGCGTGCTCTTCCCAGATCAGCTGACCCTCGTCGCTGACCTCTATAACCTTAGTCAAGGCGGCCTCGGCGATGGCGTCCGCTTCTGATGCTAGGTCGTAGCGACGACCGTCGGCGACCCTGAATACATGCACGTCTTCATCGCTGTCGCGCCGTTTGATGGCGATCACTGCCTCGAATGCATCCTCGGCAGGCACGGCCGAAGAAATCGCCTCGAACTTCTCGAAATGCTTGCGTGCCATTATTTGTCACCTCACCGTTGCGATTGTCATCAATGGACAACAGCACCCGCGTAAAAGGTCGAGAGCGCCGGCTGAACGACGCTGCTGCGGCAGGCTCGAACCTTTACGCGCAATCCAGAGGGCTGCCCAAGTGGAAATGACCGAACACTACGCGAACATTGAACCGAGCCGCGCCGAGGTGGACGCGCTGGAAGGCCCCGTGCTGCTGGAATTCGGCACCGCCTGGTGTGGCCACTGCCGCGCCGCCCAGCCGCTGATTGGCAAGGCGCTGACCGACCGCTCGGGCATCCGCCATCTGAAGATAGAAGACGGCCCGGGCCGACCGCTCGGACGCTCATTCCGGGTCAAGTTGTGGCCTACGCTGATTCTGCTGGACAGAGGCCAGGAGCTGGGGCGCGTGGTGCGGCCTCAGGATGTGCAGGCGATCCAGCATGCCCTGGGCGCAACGGGACGAGACTGAGCTACGAACATCCACGCGCCGCCCCGAGGACGTTGCGGGCAACAACGCCACGCTCCGCCTCCATCGGCAGACGAGGCGTGGCATAATCCGCCGTCCAGTTTTACAGGAGTCTTGGAGAGTTGCCCTATGTCCGAAGCTGATCAGCGGTTGCGCCTATACGGAATCAAAGCCTGTGACACCATGAAAAAGGCCCGTACCTGGCTCGACGAACATGGGCAGGACTACGACTTCCACGACTACAAGAGCGCCGGCATCGACCGCGCCCATCTGGAAGCCTGGTGCAACGAACACGGCTGGCAGACCGTTCTCAACCGTGCCGGCACCACCTTCCGCAAGCTGGACGACGCTGCCAAGGCCGATCTTGACCAGGCCCGGGCCATCGAGCTGATGTTGGCCCAACCGTCGATGATCAAGCGCCCGGTACTCGACCTGGGCGACAGAACTCTGATTGGCTTCAAGCCCGATCTTTACGCTGCCGCACTGGCAGCGCCGAACTGACAGCCGCTCGCCGGACGGCGCGGCCATCGAAAAAGGATAATCCCATGTCTGCAACCCTCTTCAGCCTCGCCTTTGGCGTCGGCACCCAGAACCGCCAGGGCGACTGGCTGGAAGTCTTCTACGCGCAGCCGCTGTTGCAACCGGCCGGCGAGCTGGTCGACGCCATCGCCCCGCTGCTCGGCTACGCCGGCGGCAACCAGGCGATCGCCATCACCACCACCCAGGCGGCGCAGCTGGCCGACGCGCTGAAGCCGCTGGACACCGCCCAGCATGCCCTGCTGACCCGTCTGGCAGAAAGCCAGCGCCCGCTGGTGGTTACCCTGCTGGCCGAAGACGCAGCCCTGACCTCGACGCCCGAGGCCTACCTCAAGCTGCACCTGATCTCCCATCGCCTGGTCAAGCCGCACGGCCTGAACCTGACCGGCATCTTCCCGCTGCTGCCCAACGTCGCCTGGACCAACCAGGGCGCCGTCGATCTCGGAGAGCTGGCCGAGCGCCAGCTGGAAGCGCGCCTGAAGGGCGAGCTGCTGGAAGTCTTCTCGGTGGACAAGTTCCCGAAGATGACCGACTACGTGGTGCCGGCCGGCGTGCGCATCGCCGATACCGCGCGCGTGCGCCTCGGCGCCTATGTGGGTGAAGGCACCACGGTGATGCACGAAGGCTTCATCAACTTCAACGCCGGCACCCAAGGCCCGGGCATGATCGAAGGCCGCGTCTCGGCCGGCGTGTTCGTCGGCAAGGGATCGGACCTGGGCGGTGGCTGCTCGACCATGGGCACTCTGTCCGGCGGCGGCAACATCGTCATCTCGGTTGGCGAAGGCTGCCTGATCGGCGCCAATGCCGGCATCGGCATTCCGCTGGGCGATCGCAACACCGTGGAATCCGGTCTGTACATCACCGCAGGCACCAAGGTCAGCCTGCTCGACGAGAACGATCAGCTGGTTAAGGTGGTCAAGGCTCGCGATCTGGCCGGGCAGAGCGACCTGTTGTTCCGCCGCAACTCGCAGACCGGCACCGTGGAATGCAAGACCCACAAGTCGGCCATCGAGCTGAACGAGGCGCTGCACGCGCATAACTGACGCAGGAGCAGCGGCAAGCTGCGAGCCATGAGCGCCTGCCTTGCCGCATCCCCTGCTGCACGAGGCTTGCCGCTTATGGCCCTGTTCTCCCCCTGGCGCGCCGACTTCCCCGCTCTGGCGGTACTCGAAGCGCAAGGCCAGACCTACCTCGACAGCGCCGCCACGGCCCAGAAGCCGCAGGCGCTGATCGACGCCCTCAGCGGCTACTACACCTGCGGTGCGGCAAATGTGCACCGTGCCCAGCACCAGCCCGCCGAACGCGCCACCCGTGCCTACGAAGACGCCCGTATCAAAGTCGCCAAGTGGCTGCATGCCGCCTGCCCCACCGAGATCGTCTTCACCCGCGGCGCCACCGAAGCGCTCAACCTTCTCGCCTATGGCCTGGAACACCTGATCGAGGCCGGTGACGAGATCGTCATCAGCGCCCTCGAGCATCACGCCAATCTGCTGCCCTGGCAGCAGCTGGCCAGACGGCGCGAGGCCAGGCTGCAGGTGCTGCCCATCGACGCCTCCGGGCGTATCGACCTCGCCGCGGCGGCAGAGCTGATCGGACCGCGCACGCGGCTACTGGCGGTGAGTCAGTTGTCCAACGTGCTCGGCTGCTGGCAGCCGCTCGACCAGCTGCTGCACATGGCCAAGGCTCAGGGTGCGCTGACCGTCGTCGACGGTGCACAAGGTGTGGTCCACGGGCGCCATGACATGACCACACTGGGCTGCGACTTCTATGTGCTGTCCAGCCACAAGCTCTATGGCCCGGATGGCGTTGGCGCGCTCTATGGCCGCGGTGAATCGCTGCTGCAGCTGCGCCACTGGCAGTTCGGCGGCGAGATGGTGCGAGTCGCCGATTACCAGCACGCCGAGTTTCACGCCGCGCCACTGGGTTTCGAGGCCGGCACACCGCCGATTTCCGGCGTGATCGGATTGGGCGCCGCGCTGGACTATCTCGCCGACCTCGACACCACCGCGGTCGGCCGCCATGAACAGGCGTTGCACGATCTGTTGCTCGCCGGCCTCGCCGAGCGCAGCGGCATTCGTCTGCTCGGCTCGCCGCAGGTCGCGCTGGCCAGCTTCGTTGTCGAGGGCGTGCACCATTCCGATCTCGGCCACCTGCTCACCGAACAGGGCATCGCCGTGCGTAGCGGCAATCACTGCGCGATGCCGCTGATGAAGCATCTCGGCCTGGAAGGCGCCACCCGCGTCTCGCTCGGCCTATACAACGACCAGAGTGACCTGCAGCGCTTCTTCGATGCGCTGGACCAGTCCCTGGAGCTGCTGCGATGAGTGAACTGCCCGACGCCGCCCGCGAGGCCTTGGCGACCTTCGCCCAGGCGCCTGGCTGGGAGCAGCGCGCACGCCTGCTGATGCAGTGGGGGGAACGGTTGGAGCCGGTGAACGATGGCGAACGCAGCGAGACCAACCGCGTCGCTGGCTGCGAGAGTCACGTCTGGCTGATAGGCCAATGCCAGGATGGCCGCTGGCATTTCCGCGCCGCCAGCGACGCCCGGCTCATTCGCGGCCTGCTGGCGGTACTGCTGGCGCGGGTCAATGGCCTGAATGCGGATGAACTGGCCCGAGTGGACATGGCCGACTGGTTCGCTAGCCTCGGCCTGTCACGCCAACTGTCGCCCTCGCGCAGCAACGGCATGAATGCCGTGCTGCAGCAAATGCGTGAGCTGACCGGCTGATCGCCATAGCTGGGTTACAGCCCAGCCTACGAACGGCCCTCTCCCGCGATCAGCGCTTGCGCAGAATCACGCTGCCGATCGAGTAACCGGCGCCGAACGAGCTGAGCACGCCCAGGCTGCCGCTGGGCAGGTCGTCCTGATGCTTGTGGAAGGCGATCACCGAGCCGGCCGAACTGGTATTGGCGTAGGTGTCGAGAATCACCGGCGCCTCTTCCTCGGTGGCATCACGACCGAGCAGCTTGCGCACGATGAGGTGGTTCATGTTCAGGTTGGCCTGGTGCAGCCAGAAGCGCTTGACCGACTCCACCGCAATGCCGTTTTCGCTCAGGTGCTCGCCGATCAGCTCCGCCACCATCGGGCAGACTTCCTTGAAGACCTTGCGGCCTTCCTGGATGAACAGCTTGTCCGGGTTGCTCATGTACTCTTCGGCGGTGCGGTTGAGGAAGCCGAAGTTGTTGCGGATGTTGTTGGAGAATTCGGTCACCAGCTTGGTGCTGAGCACCTCCCACTGATGCGCGGAGGTGGCCAGGTCTTCACGCTCGATGACGACCGCGGTGCAGGCGTCGCCGAAGATGAAGTGGCTGTCGCGGTCGCGGAAGTTCATGTGCCCGGTGCAGATTTCCGGGTTGACCATGAGGATGGCGCGGGCCTGGCCGAGCTTGATGCTGTTGACCGCGTTCTGGATACCGAAGGTCGCAGACGAGCAGGCGACGTTCATGTCGAAGCCGAAACCCTTGATGCCGAGTGCGGCCTGCACCTCGATGGCGATGGCCGGATAGGCGCGCTGCAGGTTGGAACAGGCGACGATCACGCCATCGATGTCGGCCGCCGTCTTGCCGGCGCGGGCCAGCGCTTCTTCCGCTGCCTTGACCGACATCTCGCAGAGAATCGACCACTCGTCATTACTGCGCTCCGGAATGCGCGGAACCATGCGCTCGGGGTCGAGGATACCGGCCTTGTCGGTGACGTAGCGGCTCTTGATGCCGGAGGCCTTCTCGATGAAGGCAGAGCTGGATTCGGCCAGCGGCTGGACCTCACCGGCCTCGATGGCCGCGGCATTCTCGCTGTTGAAGCGGTGCACGTAGGTATTGAAGGACTCCACCAGTTCGTCGTTGGAGATACTGCTGGCAGGGGTGTAAAGGCCGGTACCGCTGATGACGACGTTGTACACAGTCGTTCCTCTCGAATAGGGCTTGATCGTACTGACGGTGGGACGGTACGGCGGCTAGCCTTGGCCAACCACGATCATTCCAGCGCCTCTTTAACCAGACTCCGGGCAAGCTGCTGCACTGTGGGTCGGGCTGCGTTGAAAGCGGGCAGAAATCCTCGTTCACCACCGGTAAACGCTGCTGTCTCGTCCGCGTTTCGCCTTGTCCGGCCTTCGCTCGCTACGCTTTCTCGTGATCTGTAATGGCAGCTATTGTGCATGAAAAGCTGAAAGAATCCGTAACATTGCGCAGATTACGAAGCCTGTAATTAAGCCATTCGGCGCATAATCAAGTGACCGTTCGGTCTGAATATGAAGAGGGCGCCATCTGGCGCCCTCTTCTGTTCATAGCGTAGCCTGCAACGCTATTTGACGCCCTGCCCGAGCAGCACTCCATCGACCTGCTGGCCATAGAGGTTGACGCCATCGTTGGCGTGATACTTCAGGCGCGTCTTCTCCACTGAGCCCTCGATCAGGCGTGGGTCCTGCGGACGCTCGTGGTTGTTCATGTAGGCTGCGACATGCCAGGCATCCGCATCACTGAGCGAGCCACCCTTGCCGAGCGGCATGCTCTCCTTGATGAACGCCGCTGCAGTGTTGATCCGGTGCATGCCGGCGCCCCAGTTGAACGAGTCCTTGCCCCACAGCGGCGGGAACACGTACCCGCCACCGGCCTTCTGCCCCTGACCATCGTCGCCGTGACAGACCGCGCACTGCTCGGCATAGATTTGCTTGCCCTTGGCGATATCGAAACCGCCCTGGGGCTGCGGGACTTCCGGATAGGCCCGACCCGGCAGCTCCTGGCCGGTCGGCGCGCCGGTGGACAGCCAATAGGAGTACGCCGTCAGCGCATTGATGACATGGCTGTCCGCGGCCGGCGGCGTGCCGTTCATGCTGAACTGGAAGCAGCCTTGCACCCGCTCGGCATAGCTGTTGACCTTGTCGTTCTTCTTCCGATAGGCCGGGTACATCGGGTAGGCGCCCCACAGCGGCGCGGAGTTGGCCTTGCGCCCCTGATCCAGATGGCAGTTGGTGCAGTTCATGCCGTTGCCGACATACTCGGCCGCGTATTTCTGCGTATCGACGAAGATGGCCCGCCCCTGCTGCACCAATTCGCCATAGGCGTTGGCGGGCAGATCCTTCTCCTGAGGCGGCTGGAAGTAGCGCTCACCGGCGCCCTTTTCGGCTTTCTGCGTCAGCTGGGATTGATCATCCATCTTGATCTCGGCGGCCAGTGCGACGCCGCCGATGGACATCGCCAGCAGGGTAAAAAGCAGCTGCGTGTTCATTGACCGGTCTCCTTCTGCCCGACGTTGGCGAAATACTCCGCAACGGCCTGGACCTCGTCGTCGCTCATCGCCCGCGCGATATGTCCCATCAGATCATTCGGATCGTTCTTGCGCGTGCCCTGGCGCCAGGCGTTGAGCTGAGCGCCGAGATACTGGGCCGACTGTCCGGCCAGTGGCGGGAAGCTCGCGCCGACACCCATGCCTGCGGGGCCATGGCAGGCCACGCATTCGGGAATGTTGCGCTCCCAGGCGCCACGCAGCGCCAGGCGTGCGCCGACGCCTTCGGCCTTCTCTGCTCGGCTGGTGGCAGCGAAGGTCGGAGCCGGCATGGCCTCCAGGGTCGCTGCGACGGCATTCATCTCCTCATCCGTCAGCGCAGCGGCTATCGGCTGCATGATCGGGTTGCTGCGCGCACCGGAACGAAAGTCTTCGAGCTGCTTGCGGCTGTAGCCCGCAGCGATTCCGGCAAGTCTCGGAAAGCCCGCCGCTGCCATTCCCATCGCATCGGCGCCATGGCAGGTCGCGCAGGCCATGGCGGCTGGGTTGGCACCCCCTTGTGCATAGATCGTCTGCCCGTCGGCGGCCTGTGCCTGCATCGTCAGTAACAACGCAGCCACGCCGGCCAGGGGCCAGTGAGTGGAGTTCATGAAAAGCGCCTCATCAGCTGTTGTGGTTATGCTGTCCGCTACCCGGCGTCGTCGCGCGACGCTCTGTTCTGTTGGCGGTATGCGGCAGCTTGTCGCATGAAAACGCTATCACAGCGGCCGGGCTGACCTCTAGAAACAGAATAAGCTTAGAACTCGTTTGCATATAGCTGACGAAGTGGCCTCTGGGAGAATCACGCTGGTCGCGCACAAGGCGACGAGGTTGGCTATCCTTGCCCGCCCCCACCTCAGGATCAGCCATGAAAGATCAACTCGCCGAGCTGCTTACGCTCATCAGCTCCGGTTGCATGACCGATGAAGAAATCGCTCGGATCGCGGATGAAGCCGCCCAGGCCTATGCCGATCCGCAGGCCTTTCTGGAGGCCAATCCGGACATCAACTATGACGACAGCTTCCCGATTCCACTGGGCGAATGGGTGGTGGTGGGCAGCCTGCCGGATACAGTGCTGTTCCAGGCGGACGACTATCAGGAACTGTTCGGCCAGATCGTCGCGTCCTTCGGCGAGAGCGTCAGTTTCGTGCTCAAGCCCAAGCAGCTCGCCAAGACCGAACCGCTGACCGCGCTGAACCGCATCCAGGTGCAGCTGAGCAGCCTCTACCCGGAGAAAGGCGGTTATGTGCTGGTGGATTTCAGTGAGCCGCTGGACGATGAGCTGCAGGCGGTACTGGTCTACACCTGCGATGTGCCAAGGCTGCTGGAGCTGGCTGTGGACGTCGGCATCTATGCCGCGCCCGCGCTGGAAGCCCTGCGTGCCGAGACCGAACAGTAATCCGGCCCGAAGGCGAGGCTAACGCCGCTGCGTCCTGCCGCGGCGCAACGGTTCCAGCAGCGCGGACAGGCCGTTGTGGTCGATCTCGTGCATCAGCGCCAGCAGCTGGCCGAGGCTGCCTGGCGGAAAGCCGACACGGGCGAACCAGCCGAGGTAGTGGCCGGGCAGATCGGCAATCAGGCGCCCCTTGTACTTGCCATAGGGCATCGTCTGAGTGACCAGGCGTTCGAGGTCTTCGGGTTTCATCGTTCTGATGGCCAGGTGATAAGGCGCCGATACTGCCACAGGTCGCCTTCCTGCGTCCGCCCAGAGCGCAACTGCCGCGGCCTACGGGGCGGCGGTATCAAGCGTCTCTATCCGAGGCATAGAAAGGCTTGCCTGGAGCGCCCTGGACGGCGTGCAGACAATGGCTGCCAACACGGCGCCCGCCGATCTTGCCTGGAGGAATGCGATGCAAGCGCACACAAGACCCGCAGAACTGGATGACACGACGCTGGCGTTCGCCGAGCATGTGTTTCATGCCGCACGCATCGGTGACAGCGTCAGGCTCGGTTACCTGCTCAGCCAGGGCATGCCGGCGGACCTGCGCAATCATGCCGGCGACAGCCTGCTGATGCTGGCCAGCTACCATGGCCGCCTTGCCGCCACCAGCGTACTGCTCGACCACGGCGCCGATGCGCAACTGGCTAACCGCCGCGGCCATACACCGCTGGCGGGCGCCGCGTTCAAGGGTGACCTACCGATGGTCAGGCTGCTCGTCGAGCGAGGCACCGATGTCGAAAGCCCCTGCGCAGACGGCAAGACCGCGCTGATGATGGCCGCCATGTTCAATCACACCGCGATCGTCGAGTGGCTGGTGACGCAGGGCGCCGACCCGCATGCGACCGATGCCGGAGGCACCACGCCTCTGGCGGCGGCGCGCATGATGGGTGCGAGCGAGGCAGTGGCGCTGCTGCAGCGCATCGCCGCCGCTCAAGCCTGATACGCCGTCAGCCGCGGCCGATGGGGGCGAACGCTGCGCTCGTGTGCTCGGCCAGCACTGCCGGTGCCAGCTCCACTTCCAGCCCGCGACGGCCGGCGCTGACGTAGATGCTCGGCTGCGCCTGTGCGGAGCTGTCGATAAAGGTGCGCAGGCGCTTCTTCTGCCCCAGCGGGCTGATGCCGCCCACCAGATAGCCGGTCGCCCGCTGCGCGGCCATGGGGTCGGCCATTTCCACCTTCTTCGCCCCGGCAGCCTGGGCCAGTGCCTTCAGATCCAGCGTGCCGGCCACCGGCACCACGGCCACCAGCAGCTCGTTCTTTTCGCTGCAGGCGAGCAGCGTCTTGAACACCTGCGCGGGCTCGAGTCCCAGTTTCTCGGCGGCCTCCAGACCATAGGAAGCGGACTTCGGGTCGTGCTCGTAACTGTGCACACGATGCTCGGCGCGGGCTTTTTTCAACAGGTCGATGGCAGGTGTCATGGCTTTGTAGTGCGAATGATTGATGAATGGCGGTAACGTAACGAATCAAACGGTCGGTAGTCACAGCGCCCATGAATCATCCTCTTCTTGCACCGCTCGCGGAAGTCTACGACCTGGCAGTGGTAGGCGGTGGCATCAACGGCGCGGGAATTGCCGCGGACGCCGCCGGTCGTGGCCTGTCGGTCTTCCTCTGCGAGCAGGGCGACCTGGCCGAACACACGTCTTCGGCCAGCAGCAAGCTGATACATGGCGGGTTGCGCTACCTCGAGCATTACGAACTGCGTCTGGTGCGCGAGGCGCTGGCCGAGCGCGAGGTACTGCTGGCCAAGGCGCCACACATCATTCGACCACTGCGCTTCGTGCTGCCCTACCGACCACACCTGCGCCCGTCCTGGATGATCCGCACCGGCCTGTTCCTCTACGACCACCTTGGCAAGCGCGAGAAGCTCGGCGCTTCGCACAGCGTGCGCTTCGGCGCCGACAGCCCACTGAAGCACGAGATCAGCCACGGCTTCGAATACGCCGACTGCTGGGTCGACGATGCCCGCCTGGTGGTGCTCAACGCCATGGCCGCCCGTGAGCACGGCGCGCATATCCACACCCGCACCCGCTGCGTCAGCGCACGCAGCAGCAAGGGACTGTGGCACCTGCACCTGGAGCGCGACGACGGCAGCCGCTTTTCCATCCGGGCACGCGCCCTGGTGAACGCCACCGGTCCCTGGGTGGCGTCCTTCTTCGATGAACAGCTTCGCCAACGCTCCCCCCACAGCATGCGCCTGATTCAGGGCAGCCACATCGTGGTGCCGAAGCTCTACGATGGGGACCATGCCTATATCCTGCAGAACGAGGATCGGCGCATCGTCTTCGTCATTCCCTATCTTGGGCAGTTCAGCCTGATCGGCACCACCGATCAGGAGTATCACGATGACCCGACCCGGGTGCAGATCGCCGACAGCGAAATCGATTACCTGCTGGACATCGTCAATGCGCACTTCACGCACCAGCTGGCCCGTGAAGACATCCGCCACAGCTACTCCGGCGTCCGCCCGCTGTGCGATGACGAGTCAGACCAACCATCGGCCATCACCCGCGACTACACCCTGACACTGACCAACGGCGGCAGCGATGCACCCCTGCTCTCGGTGTTCGGCGGCAAGCTCACCACCTACCGCAAGCTCGCCGAAGCAGCCCTGGCCCAGCTGGCACCGCTGTTTCCGGAAATGAAAGGCGCCTGGACCCGCGGAGCGACGCTGCCCGGCGGCGAACATTTCGATGATCCATCCACCCTGGCCCATGCCCTCTGCGCCAGCTACCCATGGCTCCCCGGCCCGGTCGCCCGGCGCTGGACGAACACTTACGGCACGCGCAGCTGGCTGCTGCTCAAGGGCACCGAGCGCATTCAGGATCTCGGCGAATGCTTCGGCGCCGGGCTGTATGCCCGTGAGGTGGATTACCTGATCGTCGAGGAATGGGCGCTTACGGTTGACGACATTCTCTGGCGCCGAACCAAGCTCGGGCTGTTCCTGCAAGCCGCCGAAACGGCACGCCTGCAGCAGTACATGGACAGCCGGACCGCCGAACGCCTGACGACCTTCGAGCACGCCGCCCAAGGCTGACACGAGCCCCGGACAGCGCCATCGCTCAGGCGACCTTGGCGCTTCGCGCCGCGCGCAGCTGCCGGGCAGCTGCCACCATGTTCACCAGCGCCGCCTCGGTCTCAGGCCAGCCACGGGTCTTCAGCCCGCAGTCCGGGTTCACCCAGAGCCGTTCGGCCGGGATGCACTCGGCGGCCTTCTCCAGGAGCTGCACCATCTCGGCGGTATCCGGCACGCGCGGCGAGTGGATGTCGTAGACGCCCGGGCCGATGTCGTTCGGATAGTCGAAGGCGCGGAACGCTTCGAGCAGCTCCATCTGCGAACGCGAGGTCTCGATGGTGATGACGTCGGCATCCATAGCCGCGATGGACTCGATCACGTCGTTGAATTCGCTGTAGCACATATGCGTGTGGATCTGCGTCTCGTCGCGCACCCCGCTGGCGCACAGGCGGAACGCCTCCACCGCCCAGTCCAGATAGTGCCGCCACTGCTCGCGGCGCAGCGGCAGGCCTTCGCGGAACGCCGCCTCATCGATCTGGATGATACGGATGCCGGCAGCCTCCAGGTCGCAGACCTCGTCGCGAATGGCCAGCGCCAACTGTCGCGCCTGCACCTCGCGTGGCACGTCCTCGCGGGCGAACGACCACATCAGCATGGTCACCGGACCGGTGAGCATGCCTTTCATGATCCTGTCCGTCTGCTGCTGGGCATACCGGATCCAGTCCACGGTCATCGGTCGCGGACGGCTCAGATCGCCATAGATGATCGCCGGCTTGACGCAGCGAGAGCCGTAGCTCTGCACCCAGCCAAAGCGGGTAAAGACGTAGCCTTCGAGCTGTTCGGCGAAGTACTCCACCATGTCGTTGCGCTCCGCCTCGCCATGCACCAGCACATCCAGGCCGATCTGCTCCTGCACCGCCACCGCATGGCGGATCTCGGCCTGCATCGCCTCGGTGTAGTCACCGAGCGACAACCTGCCCTGCTTGTATGCCTGCCGCGCCAGGCGGATCGCCGGCGTCTGCGGGAACGAACCGATGGTGGTGGTAGGAAATGCCGGCAGCTGCAGCCGCGCGCGCTGTAGCTCGATGCGCGTGGCGAACACCGACGTGCGCCGACTGTCCTTGGCCTCGATGGCGGCCAGGCGTGCCTGCACCGCCGGCTTGTGGATGCGCGGCGACTGCGAGCGGGCCGCCTGGACCGCGCGGCTGCGGGCGAGCGCAGCCTGCACCTCGGCGTCCTGCGGATCGTCGATGGCCCGGGCGAGCGTGGCGACTTCCGCGCACTTCTGCACCGCAAAGGCGAGCCAGCTCTTCACTTCCTCGTCCAGCCTGTCCTCGCGCTCGAGGTCGACGGGGCTGTGCAGCAGCGAACAGGACGGTGCCAGCCACAGGCGCTCACCCAGGCGTTCGGCCGCATGCCGTGCCACCTCCATCGCCTTGTCCAGATCACAGCGCCAGACGTTGCGCCCGTTGACCAGCCCCAGGGACAGCACCTTGTAGGCCGGCAGGCGATCGAGAATCACTGGATACTGCTCCGGGGCGCGCACCAGGTCGATGTGCAGGCCGTCCACCGGCAGGGTTGCAGCCAGACCGAGATTGTCTTCCAGGCCGCCGAAGTAGGTGGCGACCAGCTTCTTCAGCGGCGCCCGCTGCAACAGGTTGTAGGCGCGTTCGAACGCATTCTTCCAGTCCTGCGGCAGGTCCAGCGCCAGAATCGGCTCGTCGATCTGTACCCACTCGACTCCCTGCGCCGCCAGCCGGTCCAGCACCTCGCCGTAAACCGGCAGCAGCCGGTCCAGCAACTCCAGCTTGTCGAAGGCCTGGGTCTGATCCGCCTCGCCCTTGAGCTTGCCGAGCCAGAGATAGCTCAGCGGGCCGATCAGCACCGGCTTGATGGCATGCTCCAGCGCCTTGGCCTCTTCGACCTCTTCGAAGAGCTGCGTCCAGGACAGCTCGAACTGCTGGTCGACGCTGAACTCCGGGACCAGATAGTGGTAGTTGGTATCGAACCACTTGGTCATTTCCTGAGCCTGGGCACCACCGCAGCAACTCCTGGCCACGCCGCGCGCCATGGCGAACAAGGTGTCCAGCGTCGCCTGGCCTTCGGCCGGACGGAATCGCTGCGGGATGACGCCGAACATCAAGGAATGACTCAGCACCTGGTCGTACCAGGCGAAGTCGCCCACCGGCAGCAGCTCGATGCCAGCGTCCAGTTGGGCCTGCCAATGGCGAGCCCGCAGCTGCTGCCCGACCTGGCGCAGGCCCTGCTCGTCCAGCTCGCCTTTCCAGTACCCCTCGAGGGCCTTTTTCAGTTCGCGATCCGCACCGATGCGTGGAAAGCCAAGGTTATGCGCTACAGCCATTACTCACTCCGAAATGTCGTTCTGCATGAATGCGAGGATTGTCCGCGGGCCAATCCAATGAAACAAACTCACGTAATTACATTTCAAAGTAAGAAACATTCATGTTGGAGCATTTAGCGCGCCCAGGGCTCTAAACCAGAACTCAACCTGAAGGCGCCCTCATGAATTCCGAAACACCACCGCAGAACCTCGAACGCTTGCTGGAGCGCCTCGAGCAGGCCGGGGAGCCGGGTGAGCCGGTAAGCATCGAGTGCATGCTGCAGGCGACCGACGAGCGCAGCTTCGGTGCGCTGTTGCTGGTGCCGGGCCTGCTGGTGCTGTCGCCGCTATCGGGCATTCCGGGCTTGCCCAGTGTCTTCGCGGTGATGGTGTCGCTGGTCGCCGTGCAACTGCTGTTCGGCCGCGAGCGCTTCTGGCTTCCCAGATGGCTGCTCAAGCGCAGCGCTTCGCGCAGCAAGTACGACAAGGCCATCGGCTTTCTCCAACATATCTCGGGATACGTCGACCGGCTGCTGCGGCGCCGGCTGACCTTCCTCACCAGTGGTATCGCGACGCGGCTGAACGCCGTGCTCTGCCTGGCAATTGCCGCCACCATGCCGCCCTTGGAGCTGATCCCGTTCGGCAATTCCATCGCCGGCGCCGGACTCAGCGTGCTGGGCCTGGGCATGATGGCGCGTGACGGCGCAATGATCGTTGCCGCACTGCTGTTCTTCTTCGGCCTGGCCTACATGGTGTCCCGGCTCTGGATGTAAGCCGGCCGTCACGTCCAATAGCGGCCTCTCGACAGCATGGAGGCGCTGCGACACACTTGCGGAGGATGAGCCTTGCTCATCTTCACCCTCTTTCTGGGATTCGCTCGCCTGTCGCTCAGCGCGGTGCCGATCCCGCTTCGCAAGGTAGTTCGGCATGCTGGAAATTCGTCACCTGAAGACGCTTCATGCACTGCGGGAAACCGACAGTCTTGTCGAAGCCGCCGAGCGCCTGCACCTGACCCAGTCGGCGCTCTCCCACCAGTTCAAGGAACTGGAAGAACGCCTCGGCCTGCAGCTGTTCGTGCGCAAGACCCGCCCGGTGCGCTTCACCAGCGCCGGGCTGCGCCTGCTGCAACTGGCCGACCTGATGCTGCCGCAGTTGCGCAGCGCCGAGCGAGACCTTGCCCGCCTCGCCGGCGGCACGGCCGGCCGCCTGCACATGGCCATCGAATGTCACAGCTGTTTCCAGTGGCTGATGCCGACCATCGACCAGTTCCGAGACGCCTGGCCCGAAGTGGAACTGGACCTGGCGTCTGGATTCTCCTTCGCGCCGCTACCAGCCCTGGCCCGCGGCGATCTCGACCTGGTGGTGACCTCCGACCCGCTGGAGCTGCCGGGCATCACCTATGTGCCGCTGTTCACCTACGAGGCGCTGCTGGCCGTGGCCAACCAGCACCCGCTGGCCGCGCGGCCCTACGTGCGCCCCGAGGATCTGGCCAGCGAGACGCTGATCACCTACCCGGTCGAACGGGATCGCCTGGACATCTTCACCCGCTTCCTCGAGCCGGCCGATATCGAACCCGCGCAGGTGCGGACCTCGGAACTCACCGTGATGATGATGCAGCTGGTCGCATCGGGGCGCGGCGTGTGCTGTCTGCCGAACTGGGCACTTCACGAGTACAGCTCGCGTGGCTACGTGACCGCCAAGCGGCTCGGCGACAAGGGCCTGTTCGCCACGCTTTACGCCGGCATTCGCGCGGACATGCTCGATTCGCCGTTCATGCGCGACTTCCTGCTGACGGCCAAGGACACCTCCTTCGCCACCCTCGAAGGTGTCAGCGCGGCGCCGAAAACCCGCTGAGCCGCCCTCCTCAACGTCGCCGCCCCAGGCACAGGCAGAGCCCGAGGACGCCGGCGGCGACGCCTCCGATCAGCAGCCAGCGCTTGCCGTCTTCCTCCGAACGCCAACCGCCGTCGATACGCCGCTGACCGAGGGCGGGATGGAACAGATTGCCCGATGAGGTCGGCACCCGCCTCGCCCGCCCGAGCGCAAACCCCGTTAGCAGCCCGTTGATCCGATCGAAACCCGGCGTGAGGAAATGCGCCAACCGCAACAGCGTCGCGGTAGCGCCCACCGAGGTGGTATGTCGCGGATGCCGCGCCAGGCTGACCATGGCGTTGGCCACATGGCGCGGATCGAGCAGCGGTGGCGGCGGCTGCAGCGAACGCCCGGCATAGTTGCCGCCGTCGCGGAAACCCGGCGTATCGACGACGCCCGGATAGACGTCGCAGATGTGAATGCCCGGCCACGCCGCGAGCTCGCCACGCAGCGCATGGGACAGACCGCGCAAGCCAAACTTGCTGGCCGAATAAGCAGCCGCGAATGGCTGCGGCACCCAGCTACCCACCGACAATGTATTGATCAAGACGCCGCGCTGTTGCTGCTTGAAGTACGGCAGCACCGCATGCGCGCCGCGCAGATAGCCGAGCAGGTCGGTTTGTACCACCTGCTCGTGGGCCTGCAGCGGCGTTTCGTCGAACGCGCCCACGGCGCCGATGCCGGCATTGTTGATCCAGACGTCGATCCGACCCTGGCCGAACGCCGCGGCAGCGCTCGCCAGCGCCTCGACCTCGTCGCTGTGGGTCACGTCGGTGGGCACGGTCAGCACGTCGGAGCCCAACGCCCGGCACTCATCCGCCGTTTCCGTCAGGGCCTGCTCATCGCGTGCGGCAAGCACCAGCCTAGCGCCCTGACAGGCGAACGCTTGGGCCGCGGCGCGGCCGATACCGCTGGAGGCACCGGTCAATACCACCAAGGCGCCGTCGAGATTTCCGTGGGTCATGCTCGTGCTCCGCAATCTGCTGTCGTCCCCTAGCTGACAGCAACGACGAGCCGAACATTCCCGCCAATGGTCGGTACAGTCTGTTCAGGCCTGGGCGACGGTACCGGCGGCTTCATCCGCCCAGGGATCGTACGTGCCGAAGCTCCACAGATGCCCTTCCGGGTCGTGGCAGGTAAAGCCACGGCCACCGTAATCCTCATCCTTGAGCTCGATGGCGATCTGCGCCCCGGCAGCCTTGGCCTGCGCATAGAGCGCGTCGGCGCTGTTGACGATCACATAGATGCCCTGGGTAGACGCTCCGCCGATCTCATCGGGTTGGCGCAGCTGCCGTCCGTATTCGGAATCGACCACCGGGGCGACCATCACCATGCCATTGCCAAAGGCAAGCTGCGCATGGGTGATGCCGATCAGCTCGTCCTTGTACAAGCGTCGGCATTCGAAACCGAAGGCGCGACACAGCCAATCGATAGCGGCGGCCACGTCGCGATAGCGCAGACAGGGGATCAGGGTGGCCGATGTGTTCTTGCTCTGTGATGACATAAGCAGCTCCCGTCATGGGCTGCCGTTTGGCAACCCTCACCTTGTTGAGAGCGACACAGGGCCGATCAATTCCCGTCAGAGTCGCTCGGCCAGGCCCAGGCGGATGCCCAGGGCAATCAGGATCGAACCCAGCGTGCGGTCGATCCACTGGCTCATGACTGGGTTGTTGCGCAGCGCCGTGGTGGCGCGCGCAGCCAGAAGCACCAGCGCGACTTCGACGATGATCGCCACCACGACCACCAGCACGCCGAGCACGAGCAACTGCAGCGGCACGGAACCGTGGTCCGGTCGGACGAACTGTGGCAGGAACGCCATGAAGAAGATCGCCGCCTTCGGATTCAGCAGATCGACCAGTACGCCCTGCCGATACGCCTTCCAGGCAGATGCGCGCGGCGCGGCATTGAACGCCAGCGCGGTTCCGCCGCCCGCCGAACGCAGCGCCTGAAAACCGAGATAGAGCAGATAGGCGGCACCGACGTACTTCACCACGGTGAAAGCGAGCGCCGAGGTGGCGAGGATCGCCGAGATACCCAGCGCCGCGAATGCCACATGCACCAGCGCCCCGCTGCACACGCCGCACGCCGACACGACGCCGATGCGACGACCGCCACTCAGGGTTCGCGACAGAACATAGAGCAGGTCTGGCCCTGGCGACAGATTCAACGCCAGCGCCGCAGAAAAGAACACCAGCCAGAAGACGGGATCACCCATCGCAAACCTCCGTTCGATGTGCGCCGGGATGTCGAGCTGCGCATCGGATGACTGTAAGAGCTGTGCGCCTTTCCCGCCAGCGCATTGATCAGGATGCAGCTCGTCGGCAAACCGACACATTTTTTAATGTCTGACTTTTTTTTGTCGCAAAGCTGAACTACTTTGAGAAGCGCGCCACAAAGAAGGCGCTATCAGGGATCTCCTTCAACATTCAGCAAAGGACATGCGAATGAAAGACGATGCCGTGCCGGCCATTCAGGCCGCTCGCTCCTGCGTACTGCTTCTTTCCACCAGCGATCTGCTCGACGGTGCGCTGCGCCAGCACCTTCAGGACTGCCCCGGCTGCACCCTCCGTCATGTACGCGCGCCCGTGACCGATTCGTCCGATATCTCGCTGATGCTGCTCGATGTGACCAGCTACAACCGCGACGAATGCCTACGGCTGCTGCGCCAGTTCGGCGACGTGCCGGTCGCGCTGATCAATGCCCAGCCCGATCAGGCCCACCAGCTGATCGAAACCCACCCCTGGATTCGCGGCGTTTTCTATCGGGCGACGCCACGGAGCATCTTCGTGCGCGGCATCGAAACGATGCTGGCCGGCGGTGACTGGCTGCCCAGAGAGCTAATGGAAAAGCTGCTGTATCGCTACCGGCAGCTCAGCAGTACCAGCCAGGCCATCGACGAACTGACCCTGCGCGAAAAGCAGATTCTCGCGCTGGCCGGCCAGGGGCTTTCCAACGCCGCAATCGGTGAAAGGCTGCACCTGAGCATCCACACCATCAAGAGCCACGTGCACAACGCCTTGCGCAAGCTTGGCGCCAGCAACCGCGCGCAGGGCGCCTCGCTGGTACTGGCACATGTCGGCGAGGCGGCGTCGTGAAACGCGCCGGCGCCTGGCTCCTTCTGCTGCTGGCGATGGCGGCTCGCGCCGACGAGGCCGAGCTGCAGGGATTCATCACCGACAACACGATTTCCCGATCCGGTCACGAGTTCTACGTGCGGTTCTGCGAGCGGCTGAATGACATCAGCCAGCTCGATTTCAACCTCGCGGTGAAGGAGCGCCCCTCGGCACGCTGGGGGGTTCTGGTATGGGTCGAGCACGAGAACCAGACGCTGTATCGCCGGTTCCTGCAACCCAATGTCGCCGACATGAAGGAGACCGCCTACGAGGCAGCCGACTTCGTGGTGCAGGAGATCAATCGGCGAAAGATCGAAGCGCTGTTCGAAGACAACATAGACATGGCCAAGGACGAGTTATGAAACAGCACACCTACACATCGCTCGGCACGCTGTTCGGCAGCCTGCTGCTCAGCGCCGCCGCCAACGCCACGGAGCTGGTTTACACACCGATCAACCCATCCTTCGGCGGAAGCCCGCTCAACGGCGCCTGGCTGCTCGGCAATGCCCAGGCCCAGAACAGCAAGAAGGACCCGGATGCCCTCGACCGCTCCTCCCTGCTGGAGAACCAGTCCGCCCTGGATCGCTTCACCAGTCAACTGGAGTCGCGCCTGCTGGGCGATCTGCTTGCTGATGTCAGGGACCAGAAAACAGGCTCATTGACGACTGACGACTTCATCGTGCGCGTCTATAACGGCGACGCTGGCGTCTTAATCGTCGAGATTACCGACCGACTCACCGGAGAAATGTCCGAAATCATCGTCGGACAGAACTGACCCCAAGGAGAAACAAAGGCCATGAGAAGCCTATTCGTAGCCATAGGGATGATGGCTGTACTGCAGGGTTGCGCCGTACGCGAGCCCATGTCTGCCGATCAGCAACCCCCAACCCTTACCCCTCGTACCTCCACCTATCAGGATCTGCTGGCGCTACCGCGACCGAAAGGTCCACTGGTCGCAGCGGTGTACGGCTTCCGCGATCAGACTGGCCAGTACAAGCCAACGCCGGCCAGCTCGTTCTCCACCGCGGTGACCCAGGGTGCCGCCAGCATGCTGGTGGACGCCATGCAGGCCAGCGGCTGGTTCGTGGTGCTCGAACGCGAGGGCCTGCAGAACGTGCTGACCGAGCGCAAGATCATCCGGGCCTCCCAGGCCAAGCCGGACGTGGCGCCGAACATCCAGTCCGAACTGCCCTCGCTGCTGGCCGCCAACATCATCATGGAGGGCGCGATCGTCGCCTATGAAACCAACGTGCGCAGCGGCGGCCAGGGCGCCCGCTACCTGGGTATCGGCCTGTCGCAGGAGTACCGCGTCGATCAGGTCACGGTGAACCTGCGTGCCATCGACGTGCGCAGTGGCCGCGTGCTGTCGAACGTGATGACCACCAAGACGATCTTCTCCGTGGGCCGCAGCGCCAACGTCTACAAGTTCATCGAGTTCAAGGAGCTGCTGGAAGCCGAGGCGGGTTACACCACCAACGAGCCGGCGCAGCTGTGCGTGCTGTCCGCCATCGAGGCGGCTGTTGCTCACCTGATTGCCCAGGGTGTCGATCGACGCCTCTGGCAGACCGCCGAAGGCAGCGGCAGCGAGCATCCGGAACTGAGCAAATACCTGAGCAAACTGGACTGAGGCAGACCTGCGGCGCAACGCCAACGGAACCTCCATCCACCATCAAGACGAGGACGATCCTCCCCGCGACACGCCACACGGCGTTCGTCCGGGAGGCTCGTCCTCGCGCGCTTGAGAGCAAGGCAGACTGCAACTGCAACTGAACGTCGTTCGCCACCCGTTATGCACCGAATCGCTGCATTTTCAATCATTGGATGGATGGGCAACGCCTCGATTCAGGGCAAATATGTTTCCCATCGGAGCCCAACCAGGATTGGATGCCATGACACGCTCGCAACGGATTGCGCATGACCTGCTGCTGCCTGCCCTTCTGCTGTTGCTGACCGCAAACAGCTTCGCCGACACCCCTAATCCCGTCGACCTCGCCCCCAGCGAGCTCTATCGCGTGAACACCGATCTTGGCCCCAGCCCGGCTGCTATCAGCGCATCAGGTGCGCTGGCGGTCGTCCAGCAGACCGGCCAGGGCATGACCGGCCACATCGGGCAAACGGGCGCCGAACTGGAGGCCTACATCATCCAGAGCGGCTACGCCAACAGTGCCAGCATCGAGCAGATCGGGCTCGACAACGCCGCCCTGATCAGCCAGGACGGCTTCGGCAACGAGGCGCGCATCGACCAGTACGGCTCGGACAACCGGGCCAGCATCGCACAGCAAGGCACGAGCAATCGCGCCCTCATCGAGCAGACCGGCAGCGGGCACAGCAGCAACGTGAGCCAGAGCGGCCGGAATCTGACGGTAGTGGTTCGCCAGTACCGCTAATCCCAAGGAAATACCGCTGTACTTAAAACATCCATGGAGAGACAAAATGTTTAAGTTCAAACCCCTTGTTGCAGCCATTCTGACGGTCGCCACTGCCCAGGCCTTCGCCGCCGAAAACACTTCGGAGCAGAACCAGCTCGGCATCAACAACAATGCGGAAGTGCTGCAAAGCGGCGGAGCGGGCAATCTGGCCACGCAGAACCAGAGCGGCTTTGCCAACGATGCGCTGGCCGAGCAGAGCAGCGCGTACGACAGCACCATCAAGCAGACCCAGGCTGGCAACTACAACAACGCCGAAGCGCAGCAGAACGGCACGCTGATGAGCGGTGCGACACAGGATCAGCGAGGCTGGGGCAATGATGCGCTGGTCGAGCAGACCGGCACCTACAAGACTGGCGCCACGCAGAATCAGAACGGCATCGGCAACTCCGCCGAAACCTTCCAGTCCGGCACCTACATGGTCAACGCCACCACCAACCAGGACGGCAAGCACAACTACGCCCTGATCACCCAGGCCGCCAGCACTGGTAGCCAGGCCGTGGTGGACCAGAACGGCGACCTGAACAACGCCAGCGTCACCCAGTTCCTCAGTAACCACGACCGCGCGAGCATCGACCAGAACGGCGTCGATAATGACGCTCATGTCACTCAGCTCGCCAGCAGCGGCTCCATCGCCGAGGTCGAGCAGCTCGGCTGGCGCAACGACGCGATGGTTTCGCAGACTGGCCTGCAGCACGAGGCCTATGTCATGTCCAATGGCAGCTACAACAAGGTCGACGTGGACCAGAGCGGTAACGCGCAGAACGCCTTCGTCACGCAGCATGGCGTCGGCAACGACTCCAGCATCGTGCAGACCAATGGCTGGCTGGGCGGCAACAACACCGCCACCACCGAGCAGAGCGGCATCGGCAACGAAGCCGACATCTACCAGGACGGCCGCAACCAGACCGCCAAGACCATCCAGGAAGGTGGCTACAACGTCGCCTCCGTGGAGCAGCAGGGCCGCGGCAACGACCTGCACTTCCACCAGGACGGCACCGGCAATGAGCTCAACGCCGTGCAAAATGGCCGCGACAACGAGATCGTCGGCGTCAGCTACGGCTGGGGCAACAGCGCCGATATCGATCAGAACGGTCGCGACAACCTGGCTACCGTACGCCAGGAAGGCACGTTCAACGACGTGATGCTGAGCCAGAGCGGCGCCGATCACCTGATCAAGGTGACCCAGCACGGCTTCGGCAACGATGCCATCGCCAGCCAGGCCGGCTACGGCAACGCCGCCTACATCAATCAGAACGGCTGGAACAACACCGCGGTCGTTACCCAGCACTGAGCACGTCCCCGCTCCACGACTGCCGGCCCTGCGCCGGCAGTCGTGCCTCCACTCCCTCGCAACGTCGCCGCTCGGCGCACCGTTTCGGTGGCATGGCTGGCCAGCGGCCAGCCACCTCGCCCCAAACTGAAGCAAGCTGACGCATCGGTCAGATCACAATCACCCATGCTGAGCTTGGCAGCCCGCTTCCGACGGATCGAAACCCCCTAAACCTTAAAATTAACCAATTTAAAATCAGTAACTTAACCTAGCACTGCCACCATCTCCCCGGATTGGCGCGGCGCTTGCTATGGGACCAACGCCTGACCGCTTGGACAACTTACAAGCTCACTCAAATGCCAATACGGAGACACACTCAATGAAGCGCAGCCTGACCACCGCAGCCCTCGCGGCCGGGTTCATCCTCAGTAGCCAAGCCATGGCCAGCCCCATGCTCTGGCAGAACAACAGCCTTACCTACCTCTACGGCAAGAACTTCGCCGTGGACTCCGCCGGCGGCAAGGAAGGCGATATCCAGCAGACCATCACCTTCGAACATGCCAGCGGCTGGACCTGGGGGGACATGTTCCTGTTCGTCGACAACAAGTGGTACAACGGCATCTCCGGCAGCGACGGCCATACCTACTACGGCGAGTTCAGCCCACGCCTCTCGCTGGGCAAGATCAGCGGCGCCGACCTGTCCTTCGGCCCGGTCAAGGACGTGCTGATCTCGGCGACCTACGAGCGCGGCGAAGGCCGCAACCGCAACTATCTGCTCGGCCCGGCGGTGGATCTGGCGATCCCCGGCTTCGATCGCTTCGCCTTGAACACCTACTACCGCAAGCCCGACGGCATCACCGGCAAGCCGAGCGGCCAGTGGCAGATCACCCCGACCTGGGCCATGACCTTCCCGGTCGGCAAGTCGGACATCCTCTTCGATGGCTACATCGACTGGGTCGTCAACGACAAGAAGAACGGCAACACCGAGCTGAAGAAGAACTTCAGCTTCAACACGCAGGTCAAGTACGACCTCGGCAAGGCGCTGGACTACACGCCCGGCAAGCTCTACGTCGGTATCGAATACGACTACTGGTCGAACAAGTACGGCATCGAGGACACCGACGCCTTCAACACCGACAACAACGTCACCAACTTCATCGTCAAGGCGCATTTCTGATGCGCCCGCCGCCCGGACAACGGGCGGCACCTTGCCGTGTCAGTCGCGTTCGCTTCAACAAGCGCAACGGCTGCTCGCGCAACGAAACTCGTGCAGAATCAGCCCAGTCAGCTAACCACCGCCCTGCTTCGGTGGGCCTGAACCGCAGGGTGGGCTTCAGCCCACCGAAACGGTAACGGCCGCCTGCCGGGCTAACGCTCACACCGAAGGCCGACTGCCCGCGCGCTCACGGATAGGGAACATGGACAAGAACAACGCACCGCCGCCGCTCTACACCGCCCAAGGCAAGCCTGCCGGCCGCATTCGCCAGAAGAATGAGGAAACCATCCTCGCCGCGGCCGCCGAGGAATTCGCCCGCTACGGTTTCAAGGGCACCAGCATGAACGCCATCGCCAGCCGCGCCGGGCTGCCCAAGGCCAACGTGCACTATTACTTCAACAGCAAGCTGGGGCTGTACGTGGAGGTCATGCGGCACATCCTCGAACTCTGGGATACCGCCTTCGACGACCTCACCGTGGACGACGACCCGGCCACCGCCCTGGCCGAGTACATCCGCATCAAGATGGAATTCTCGCGGCGCCATCCGCAAGCCTCGAAGATCTTCGCCATGGAAGTCATCAGCGGCTGCGAATGCCTGTCCGAGCACTTCAACCAGGACTATCGCAACTGGTTCCGCGGCCGCGCCGCGGTATTCGACGCCTGGATCGCCGCCGGCAAGATGGACCCGGTCGACCCCATGCACCTGATCTTCCTGATCTGGGCCGGAACGCAGCACTACGCCGACTTCTCCGACCAGATCCGCCGCATCAACGGCAAGCGGATGACCCGCGCGGACTTCGCCCTTGCCAGCGACAATCTGATCGCCATCATCCTCAAGGGCTGCGGACTCAAGCCACCGGCAGCGGAGCGCTGAAGGCTTGGCCCGCAAGCTGCGCATCCACTCGCCGGCCATCCATTATTTCGACATGGTGCGCCGCTGCCAGTCGATCCGCGAAGCCTCGCGCCGGCTCAACGTTGCCTCCTCGGCGGTCAATCGGCAGATTCTCAAGCTCGAAGACGAGGTCGGCACGCCGCTGTTCGAGCGACTGCCCGGTGGCCTGCGCCTGACCGCCGCTGGCGAGATCTTCGCCCGCCACGTCATCGTCGTACTGCAGGACACCGAGCGTGTGCGCTCCGAACTGGACGCGCTACAGGGCCTGCGCACCGGCCACGTGGAAATCACCACGGTATCCGGCGTCACCACCGATCTGCTGCCCGGCGTGCTGGAACAGCTGCGTGAGCGTTATCCGCGCGTCACGGTCGGCGTAACCAGCCTCGGCTCGCAGGCCATTCCCGACGCGGTGACCAGCGGCCAGGCGGATATCGGTCTGGCCTTCGCCCTGCCGCGTACCGCCGACCTGCAGCAGCTGGGCGTCGGTCATTTCCGCCTGGGCGCCATCGTCGCGCCGGGGCATCCACTGGCCGAGCGCCGGGACGTCAGCTTCGCCACCTGCGCCGAGTACCCGCTGATCCTGGCCAAGAGCGACCTGTCCATCCATCACCTGCTGGCACCGCTGCTCGCACGCACTCGCCCGCGGCACAAGGCGCCGCTGGAAACCAGTTCGGTGGAGCTGGCCCTGCAGATGGCCAAGCGCGGCGCCGGCGTCGCCTTCCAGACACGCATCGGCATCGAGGCCGAGCTGGCCAACGGCACTCTGGTGCACGTACCGCTGAACGACGGCGGCTCGGTGTTCAGCGACCTCGGCGTGTACGTGCGCAGTTCGCGTTACCTGCCGGTCGCGGTGGACGCCTTTGTCCGCGCACTCAGCGAGGAAATCGCCATCCGCGAAGCAGCGCAGGGCACCTCCTCGTCCCGCACAGCGCCGCAGCAGCGCTGAACGATCCGCCCTGGATGCCGCTCTATTGAGCGAACCCACTGCTCAGGAGCGTTCTTGATGGCTTCCCGTCTGCTCGCCGTACCGGCTGCCCTGCTTTTCTCGCTCGCGTCCTACCCCTGTCTTGCCGCCGACGGCACCCCGCTGGGCTGGGTGGAGCGCGGCCAGATACTGCCCGAGCACGTCACGGTTAAATTCAAGCTGGACACCGGCGCCCTGACCTCGTCCATGCATGCCGAAGACCTCGACTACTTCGAAAAGGACGGCGACAAGTGGGTCCGCTTCGATCTGGACCTCAAGGACGTGGAGCAAGACAAGCTGGTCAAGTCGCGCATCGAGCGCAAGCTGCAGCGCGAGCTGACCGTGCGCGGTGCTGGCGGCAAGGAAGATCGGCCCGTGGTGCTGATGAAGGTCTGCGTCGGCGATCGTCTGCTCGAGGAGGAGTTCTCTCTGAGAGACCGCGACGAGATGAACTACCCGGTGCTGCTGGGCCGGCGCACACTGGAAAAGCTCGGCCCAGTGGACTCGGCACGCACCTTCACCATCGAGCCCAGCTGTGCGGAAGTTGCCGAGCGCTGAACGGGCCTGAGCCCTAGTCCCGCGCCACGAACAACAACGCCTTGAGCCCGCTCTCAGGACTGATGTCCGGAAACTCCGGCGGGTTTTCCAGGCGTTCGGAAAAACGCAGCTGCGGCGCTTCGGCGGCCATGCCCTGGATCAGGAAGTCGGTGCCGGTATCCGGGTCGTTGACGCAGGCCAGCACCTGGCCGCCTGGGTTCAGCAACTCAGGCAGGCGGCGCAGGATCTTCTGGTAGTCGCGGGTCAGCGCGAAGCTGCCCTTCTGGAAGGACGGCGGGTCGATGATGATCAGGTCGTAGGGTCCGAGCTTGCGGACCTTGCCCCAGGACTTGAACAGCTCGTGGCCGAGAAAGCTGACCCGACTGATCTCATGGCCGTTCAGGCGGTGGTTCTCGCGCCCCCGGGTCAGCGCCGCGCTGGCCATGTCCAGGTTGACTACATGCTCGGCGCCGCCGGCGATCGCCGCGACCGAGAAACCGCAGGTGTAGGCGAACAGGTTGAGCACGCGCTTGCCGCGCGCATGCTCCTGTACCCAGCGGCGCCCATAGCGCATGTCGAGGAACAGCCCATTGTTCTGCTTGCGACCCAGATCCAGCTTGTAGCGCAGGTCGTTCTCGCTGATGGTCCATTCGGCCGGCAGCTCGCCGAGCAATGCTTCGGTCGGCGCCTCCGGCAGATAGCGATGCTGCAACAGAAGGTGCTGTACCTGACGCTGCCGCCAGACCGGGGATTCAGCCAGCGCCAGCAGCATCCGCTTCAGTGCTCCCAGCTCCGCCGCGCCGGGGTCCCGGAACAACGCCACCAGCAGCACACCCTGCAACCAGTCGACGGTCACTTGCTCCAGCCCCGGATAGCAACGGCCGCGTCCGTGAAACAGCCGGCGCGTCTCATCGGGTGCGGCGGCCAGGGCGGCGAGCAGGTGTCGTTCGAGGACTGTGAGGGGAGCGTTGGTCATGGCGCGGGCATCATCTTGGCAGCGGGCCGCGCATTCTAAACGGCGTTGCCGCTTTGGCGCGTGTTCCCGTGGCGCTCGCGTCACCGGCAGCACGGCTCGTCAGGCGGCGGAAACTATGCGCGACAGCCAACTGCCCAACCTAGCGCCAGCGAACGCTGGCATCGCACTCTTCTGCCGAGCCCTATCGGTCCAAGTGAAGGACATCCGATGAAGCATCCAGCACTCATCCACCACGGCGCGCGCGAAGGCGTGACCGGCTCGTGCCATCAGTTGTGGATGGACGAAAACAGCAGCGTGCTGATCGACTGCGGTCAATTTCAGGGCGACGAAGAAGCGGGGCACGAGGACGAGCTGGCACTGGACTTCTCAATCGAGGGCGTCAAGGCGCTGATCGTGACCCACGTGCACATCGACCATGTCGGGCGTATCCCGAATCTGCTGGCAGCGGGCTTCGACGGGCCGATCCTGTGCAGCGAACCGTCCGCCCGGCTGCTGCCGATCGTGCTGGAGGATGCCTTCCGGCTGTCCATCAGCCGTGATCAGGAGCAGCTGGAGCGCTACCTCAAGGTCGTCGAGCAGCGCATCATCGCCCTGCCCTACGACCACTGGTTCACCCTCAACGAAACCGACGGCAGCGAGTGCAAGGTGCGCCTGCAGCCGGCCGGGCATGTGCTGGGCTCAGCCTACGTCGAGCTGGAGCTGAGCGAGGGCACCGACGTCGAACGCGTGGTGTTCAGCGGCGACCTGGGCGCGCCACATTCACCGCTGCTGCCGGACCTGGTTCCACCCGAGCGCGCCGACCTGCTGATCCTGGAAAGCACCTATGGCGACCGTCGCCACGAAGACCGTGCGCATCGCCGCGAGCGCCTACAAGCCGTCATCGAACGCGCTCTGAGTGACCAAGGCACGGTACTCATTCCCTCATTCAGCATCGGTCGAACGCAGGAACTGCTGTTCGAGCTGGAGGAAATCCTCCACGAAAACAGCGAGTCGGCCGAAGCCGGCGAAACGCCCGCCGAAGCGTCGAAGTCCAGAGACGACGCCCCCGATATCGACTGGCCGCAGCTTCCGATCATCCTCGACTCGCCGCTCGCCAGTCGCTTCACCGCCACCTACAAGGAGCTGCAGGGCTACTGGGACGACGACGCTCGCAATCGTCTGGAGGAAGGCCGCAAGCCGCTGTCGTTCAAGCAGCTCATCACCGTCGACAGCCACGATGAACACATGCGCATCGTCGAACACCTCGCACAGACCGCACGCCCGGCCATCGTCATTGCCGGCAACGGCATGTGTTCAGGCGGGCGCATCGTCAATTATCTCAAGGCCATGCTGGGCGACCCGCGGCACAACGTGGTGTTCGTCGGCTATCAAGGCAAGGGCACGCCAGGGCGGGACATCCAGACCCACGGTCCGAAGGGCGGCTTCGTCGATCTGGACGCCGAGCGCGTCGACATCCGCGCCGGCATCGACAGCGTTGGCGGCTATTCCGCCCACGCCGACCAGGCGGACCTGGTGGGTTTCGTCACGCGCATGCAGGAATGGCCTAAGGAGATTCGCCTGATCCACGGCGAAGACCAGGCCAAGCAGCGCCTGGCCGAGGTGCTCCGCGCGCGCTACGAGAAGGCCGGCCGGCAAGGCCAGGTGGTCATCCCATGACGTGCACGGTTGCCATGCTCGCAGCTGATCTCGGGACATAACAGCAGGCACCGCGGCATGGCCGCTCGGAGCCGGTGCTACAGTGCATTTTCACGCCAAAACCAAAGCGAGGTGCCCATGCTCAACCATGTAATGGTCGGTTCGAATGATATTGAACGGTCGAAGCGCTTCTACGATGCCGTGCTCGGCGTGCTCGGCGCTGGCGAGCCGCTGCGCAATACGGCGCCGTCCGGGCACACCCGCCTGTTCTACCGGCACGACGGCAGCCTGTTCGGTGTCACCGAGCCCATCAACGGTGAAGAAGCGACTGTAGCCAACGGCGGCACGATCGGCTTCAAGTGCAGCTCGGCGGAGCAGGTCAAGGCGTTTCACGACGTAGGCGTCGCCCATGGAGGCACCACCTGTGAGGAGCCGCCGGGGCTGCGCGAGACCAGCCTCGGCGCGCTGCACCTCAGCTATGTAAGGGACCCTGACGGCAACAAGCTGTGCGGCATCTACCGCGCGCAATGACCTCGGCGATAACGCCGCACAAACGGTGTGCGGCGTAGAATCCCGAACGTCGATGCGCCGCCTGACGCTGCGGCGCATCGAGCTCCCCGATAGGCCCATGCAGCCCGCTCGCCTCCCCGGCCTGCAGGCGCCTGCCGCCGCACGGCAGCGGCGTCAGATTTCCAGACAGATCTTGCCGAAGTGCTGGTTGCTCTCCTGGTAACGGAACGCGTCGACGATCTCGTCCAGCGCGAACCGCTTGTCGATCACCGGGTGAATGCCGTTGGCGTCGATGGCACGGATCATCTCCTGCTGCTGCGCGCGGCTGCCCACCAGCACGCCCTGCAAGCGCAACTGACGCACCAGTGCCGGCACCAGCTGCAGCTCGCCGGCAACCCCGGTGAGAATGCCGATCACCGAGATATGCCCGCCGATGCGCGCCGCCACCATCGACTGCTCCAGCGTCGCCGGCCCGCCGACTTCGATCACGTGGTCGACGCCGCGGCCATCGGTGAGCTGACGCACCGTCTCGCCCCAGGCGGGCGTGCTGCGGTAGTTGATCAGGTGATCGGCGCCCATCTCGCGTAGGCGCTCCAGCTTGGCGTCGCTGGACGAGGTGGCGATGACCGTGGCGCCGGCCATCTTGGCGAACTGCAGGGCGAAGATCGATACGCCGCCGGTACCCTGGATCAACACGCTGTCGCCGGGCTTGAGCTTGCCGTCGGCCATCAGCGCACGCCAGGCAGTGAGGCCGGCGGTGGTCAGGGTCGACGCCTCGGCATGGCTGTAGCCCTTGGGTGCATGGGTGAACGAGGTGGCGCGGGCGGTGACCATTTCGCGGGCATAGCCATCGACACCGTCGCCCGGCACTGTGGCGAAGCCTTCCACCAGCGGCTCGCCGGCCAACCAGTCGGGGAAGAAGGTGCTGACCACCGCGTCGCCAACGGCGAATTCAGTCACGCCCGAACCCACCGCCACCACTTCACCGGCGCCATCGGCCATGGGAATTCTCGGCTCGCTGGGCCCCCACATGCCGCTCACCACCGCGAAGTCGTGGTAGTTAAGCGAGTTGGCGCGCAGGCGCACGGTGATCTCGCCGGCCTCGGGCCGGGTGGCCTCGCTGGTTCCGACGATGACCCGGTCATAGCCGCCACCGGGCTGCACGAATATGGCTTTGTGGCTCATTGGAATTCTCCTCTGCTAACGGGATGACCTGTTTGGGAGCGGTCGGCAGCGGCATCCGTTCGCTCCGCGAAGCCTGCTGAGTCGCCGCACTCACGCCGCTCGAATGCGCGACAGCATAGCCAATCCGCCATCGACATGGCGGCCGCGAACTTACCTCCATCGCCATCGTCGAAAGCGCGTTCGCCAATAGTCCACGGCTCGCCTGCCGGCGGCCGCACGCAACTACCCAGTGCATCCGGAACAACCCTCATGCCCCATCGCCCTCATCGACCGACGACCCTGCACACCACTACCGCTGCCGCCCTTCTGCTCGCCCTGGCCACGCCCGGCCTGGCAGCGGAAACAGAGGCGCAGCTGGCCGCACGCGACGCCGAGAACAAGCGGGTGACCGCCGAGCTCATGGCCAAGCCCAACGAGCTGACCCAACCGCTGCAGAGCAAGTACAACCACATCATCACCTACGGTCAGTCGCTCGCCTCCGCGGCCGAAGGCTGGCCGGCGCTCTCGGTGGCACCGCGCTACGACAACCTCATGCTCGGCCAGTCGCCACGCTCCGCGGCGTTCAGCGGCGCGGCGTTCAAGCCGGTGGGCGAAACGGCCTTCACGCCGCTGCGTGCCGTGGTGCAGCAAAAGAGCAACGCGGCCGTGGTGCTCGATGCAGAGAAGGTCGGAAAGCTCGCGCCGCAGGCGCAGGAAGAAGGCGAATCGGTGGAAGTCGGCGCGCTGAACATGGCACGGAGGCTCTACCTGCATCACCTCGGCCGCGACACCGATCCGGAGCACCTGTTCGTCGCCAGCAACGCCTCGACCTCGGGTCGCTCCATTGCCCAGCTCTCGAAAAGCGGCGGCACCAACGAATACCTGCGCGTGACCCAGGCCGTCGATCAGGCCAAGGCGCTGGCCGACGCGCAACAGGCCAGCTACAGCATCAGCGCGTTCTTCTGGCTGCAGGGCGAGTACGACTATTCCCACACCAACGGCGGCAAGAACGACAAGGACTACTACAAGACCAAGCTGCGCCAGCTGCGCAACGACCTCTACGCCGACACCGCCAAGGCCATCGCCGGGCAGGAAAAGATGCCAGCCTTCTTCAGCTACCAGACCGACGCCAAATCCTCGGTCAAGGACGGTTCGCTCGCGGTCGGCATGGCGCAATGGGAACTGGCTCAGGAAGAGCCCGGCTGGTACCTGGTCGGGCCGGTCTACCCCTACACTGACAAGGGCGTGCACCTCTCGGCGAACGGCTATCGCTGGTTCGGCCAGATGCTCGGCAAGGTTTACCACCGCGTCGTCATCGAGCGTAGGGGCTGGACCCCGCTCGCGCCGCGTCAGGCCACGCTGGACGGCCGCGACGTGCTGATCGATTACCACGTGCCGCACCCACCGCTGACGTTCGACCAGCCGTACCTCGGCCATCAGGCCCGCGACGTGAAGAACAAGGGTTTCATGCTGCAGGACGACCAGGGCGAAGTGCCCATCGAAGCCGTCGACATCGTCGCCGACACCGTCGTGCGCCTGCGCGCCGGTCGCGACTTCAGCGGTCAGCCACGCATCAGCTATGCCGGCCATGAGGTCGGCGGCGCCGGCCAGCTGCGCGACAACGACCCGATGCGCGCCGACGCCACCTACGAATACCTGCCCGACCTGATGCCTGCCGAAGCCAACATCAAGGCCCTGGTGCACCAGCCCTACCCGCTGCACAACTGGAGCATCGCGTTCGATATCGAGGTGGCGGGCCAACCGGGCACCGAGCGCGAGGAAGGCTGACGCACGTCAGATCGGCGCCTCGATCCCCAGCAGGCGCATGCGGCGGTACATCGTCGGCCGTGACACGCCGAGTTCGCGCGCCGCGGCACTGATGTTCCAGCGATGGCGACGCAGCGTCTCGCGCAGGGCCGAGGCCGACTCGGGTTCCGGCTCCGCCTCGGCTTGCCGACCGCGGGCAAGAATGCGCGGCAGGCATTCATCCGGCAGATCCTGCACGGTGATCTCGTCCCCCTCGCACGTTGCCAGCGCGTACTGCAGCACGTTACGCAGCTCGCGAATGTTGCCCGGCCAGGGATAGGCCAGCAGCGCGCTGATCGCATCACCACGCAGGTGCGGGTGGCCCGGTCGCCCCTCGGCCAACTCGGCAAAGACGCGGTCGATCAGAAACGCCTTGTCCGCCCGCTCACGTAACGGCGGCAACTTCAGCGATGCGCCATTGAGCCGGTAGAACAGGTCCTCGCGAAACGCCCCGCTCTCGACCATCTGCCGCAGGTCGCGGTGGCTGGCGGCAACCACACGGATATCCACCTTCACCGGTTTCTCGGCACCCAGCGGCATCACTTCCTGCTCGGCCAGCACGCGCAGCAGGCGGGTCTGCAGGTGCAGCGGCATGTCGCCGATCTCGTCGAGGAACAAGGTGCCGCCGTCGGCCTGCTGGATCAGGCCGCGCATGCCCTTGCTGCGCGCGCCGGTGAAGGTACCTGGGGCGTAGCCGAACAGCTCGCTCTCGATCAGCGATTCGGGCATCGCGCCGCAGTTGATCGCCACGAACGGCTTGCTGCGTCGGCTGCCGCTTTCATGCAGCGCCTTGGCCAGACGTTCCTTGCCGGTGCCGGTCTCGCCGTTGAGCAGTACGTTCAGCGGTTCGCTGCACAGACGCCGCGCGCGGGCGAGCATCTTGCGCATGGCCGGGTCATCGTCGGCCAGCGCATCCAGTGGCGAATGCCCGGCTGGCGAGCTGCGCTCCGCCGCTACCGGCACACGACGGCGCGGCTCCATCAGCGCAGCGAAGAACAGCTGATGGCGATGGGTGCGAAACGCGCGGACCTGATCGTGGCTGGCGTAGGGAATGCTCAGCACGTCCGCCAGTTCGCAGTCGAACAGCTGATCGACATGCACCTGGTTCGAGGTACCGAACGGGCCGGACAGTGCCAACCCATGTTCAGCCAACAGCCCGCGCGCGGCCGTGTTGCCAGCCAGCAGCTCGCCCTGATCGCCCAGCGCCAGCAGGTAGCGACGGTTGATCAGCACGAACTCCCGCGAGCCGTCGAAACAGAGGATCGGCCGGTCGCGATACAGGCGCAGGAAGTAGGCGTCCTCGATCATCCGCGCGTACTGCTTGACCAGCTGCAGGGCGAAGGTCTGCGAATCCTTGGATGGCGGCGAATGCAGCGCCGAGATGTCCAGCACCGCCAGCAGTTGCCCCTGGGGGTTGAACATCGGCACCGCCGTGCAGGTGAGGTTGGTATGCCAGACGCTGAAGTGATCGTGCTGATGACACGTCAGCGCCTGCTGTTCCTTGATGCAGGTGCCGACCGCGCAGGTGCCGGCGTGGTCCTCGCCCCAGTCCGAGCCCAGATACAGGCCGGTCTTGCGATGCGCCTTCTCGTCCGCCGGATCGCCGAGAAACTGCACGGCGATGCCGCGGTTGTCGGTCAGCAGAATCACGTAGCCCAGCTCGGCCACCTGCCGGTAGAGCTGTTCCACGCCCGCACGGGCCACGTTGATCAGCTCGTCTGCCTGGTCCTGGTGCTCGCGCAGCACCTGCCGCGGCACGAAACGCGCCTCGGACGGGCGCGTCGGATCCAGACCGTAGTCGTGCACGCAGCGGCGCCAGGAGCGGGCGATGATCGGGTCGCGGTCACCAGGAAGATGCGGCGCATTAGCCAGGGTCAGCACCGCGTCGATATGGCTCACGGGCCCGGAGAGCAGGTTCATGCATCCTCCTCGAAGCGCTCGCAGCGGATGGCAACGGGCGCCTCAGCGAAACGCTTTATTGTTATGAAGTGTACTGAAGGATAAACGATTGAACCGTCAGGACCAGCCTGAACTTTGGAAGCATGCCTGCTTGGGCGTTTCAAATAT
>NZ_JACBXH010000030.1:0-55946 GCF_041381355.1 Pseudomonas sp. LM13 | reverse complement strand
ACTGCTCCAGGACCACCTTGTTGTCGGCGTTCAGCTGGCCGTTCTGGATGCGATAGTGCAGGTCCAGGTTGAGGCGTCCCTTGCGGATCCGATAGCCAGCAAACTTGCCTGCATAAGGCGTCAGGGTGGTCAGCTCGACCTGGCGGAAACTGGTGGCGATATCCAGGCTCTGCAGCGGGTCGAAGGGCGTCAGGCTGCCCTTGATGCTCACGGGTGCGTATTGATCGACCTTGCCGGCAATGTTCACTGAGGCTGGCTTCTGCTCGCGATTATCCAGCGTGCCAATGTCGCCATTGAGCGACTGGATGGCGGTGACGAAGGGCGGGCGCAGGCTGAAGTCGGCGAAGTTGGCCGATCCGTCGGCGATGGCGATGCCGCCGATGCGGATGGCCAATGGTTCCGATGCCTGCTCCTCGGAAGCCTCTTGCGCGGTGGATTCGCTGCGCTCGACCAGCAGGTCGTTGATGTTGGTGCTCAGATCTGGGTTGATGATGAAGCGGGCGTAGGGCTGGCTCAGATCGATCCGTTCGATTTCCAGGCTCCGTGGGTGCTGGTAATCGAGACCATTGAGCTGCAGCCGCTGCCATTTGATGAAGTCGCGATTGTTGATGGTATCGAGAGTGTGCAGCTGCGTGGCATCGACACTACCGCGAACGTTGAACGCCAATGGCTCGATGCCCTGCAGGTTGACCTGCAGTTCGCTGCTGAGCATGCCGCTGCGTAGCTCCAGGCTCACCAGTGGGCTGAGGTAGGCCTGAGCGATGCGCAGGTCTATGTCGCGGGTGGTTACTGCCAGCTCACCGCTGACCGGGCTGAGCTGCAGCTGTCCCTGGGCCTGAAGCGTCCCCTGCTTGCCGACCCCTGTGTCCAGCTTCAGCGAGAAGGGGCGGGTAGCGAGGCTGTCGAAATCGCTGATGTCCAGGTTCAGCGGGCCGAGCTCCAGCTCGACCTCCTCATCCGGGACGCGATCGGCCAGGTGCACCCGGTAATCACGCAGCTGAGCATCGTGCAGCAATACCTGCCATGGTTCGCCAGATTTCCGGGCTTCGCTGTCCGGAGTCTGGTCGTCGGCCTTCGACGGGGACGCACTTGTGGCCAACAGCTTCTGCCAGTCCAGCTGGCCATCGGCTTCACGCGCGACCCAGGTTTCCAGGTTGCGGCTGCGCAGCTTGCCGATACTGACCTGCCGCCTGGCCAGGTCCAGCGTCGTTTCGCTCAGCTCCAGGCGCTCCAGGCGCACCAGCTTGCGCCCGTCCGGGCTGTCGAGGGCCAGCGGCGCCAGGGTGGCCTGGGCGTTATCCAGCGTCAGGGCCAGGCCGTCGCTGAGATCGAGGCGGTAGCCGGTACTCAGGTCGATGCTGCCATCCTGCAGAACCAGAGGCGCTGCGTCGCGCACATAGGGCCAGAAGGCCTCGAGCGGTAGCTTGCTGATCTGCAGTTGGCCGCGGGAGGCTAGCGGCTGCAAGCTGAGGTCGCCCTGCCAATCGATGCGTCCGCCACTCGCGCCGCTGGCGGTGAGGCGTGCGTCGGCGCTGTGGTCGCTGCGGGTGGCAAGGTTGTGCAGCTCGAGGTCCAGGGAGTCGTAGACCAGCTCGATGGGCTCGCTCGGGCGCCGATCCTCGAAAGCGACGTGGCCGCGTACCAGCCGCAACTGGTCGATGCGCAGCGCGAACAGGTCGCGTTCGCCGTCGTCGGACGGCTCTGCTGGAGGAAAATCGAAGAGTTGACTGAGGTTCAGGGTGCCGTCATTGGCAATACGGACTTCGGTATGCGGTGCCACCAACTCGACGGTAGCCAGGTGCAGTGTACGTTGCCAGAGGCTCGCCCATTGCAGATCGAGGTTGAGCTGCTCGAAGGCCAGCGGGCGATCATTTTCGTCACCGATGCGCAGGTCGAACAGGGAGAGCTCAAGGCTGAAGGGATTGAACTCGACACGTTGCAGACTGGCCGGCACAGTCGCGTAGGCCGCAAGCTGCTGATTAGCGATGCGCTGGGCAATGCCTGGCAGGATCAGGAAGCCAAGCAGGCTGTAGCAGATCAGCACGAGCGCCAGGCCGCTGAACGCTCGCTTCATTCCATTGGGCATGACCGGAAGTATTCCTGGCGAATGGTTGCCTTGGAGTATGGCATGGGTGCGCGGTTCCCGAATCGGCCCGATATGGGCATTGGGCAGCGCGCCGCAGATTGGCGATGGCGGACGCGGCATGCGCCTCAGCCGCGTGGCGGCAAGCCCATGCGTCGGTGTGCGCGATGCACCGAGGCATTGCGCACTGCCCAGCGTAGCGCTGGCGCGGTACTGCGTACGCCGCTGCGGAGCAACTGACGGCGCGCGTCGCTCAGCGATATGCCGAACATGGCTGCGGCCCATTCCGGCAGCAACTCAACACCAGCGTGCAACATTAGCGTGCCGAACGGCCGTAGCAGCGGGCTTGGTGCCGGAGCGGTGCGCAGTATGCGCAGGATCTCCAGGGCGCGTTCGTCGATCCGCAGCTGCGGGCGGAGCCGTTCGAGGTACGCCTCGACTTCGGCGCGCGAGCGTGGAATCTCACCGGCGCCGAGCCGTTCGGCAATCAGTGCGACTTCGGCGTAGTAGCGATCCTGGTCGGCTGCGCAGAGACCGGGGTCGCGGTAGCGCAGGTGCGATTTGAGAAAGCTGCTGACTTCGGCGACATGCACCCAGGTCAGCAGGTCGGGATCGGAGGCGGCGTAGGGTCGACCATCCGGTGCCGTCCCGGCCACGTCCAGGTGGATGCGTCGGACCCGCTCGATCAGGCGTTCGGCATCGGCGTGGCTGCCGAACGTCGTGGCGGCGATGAACTGCCCGGTACGCCGCAGACGGCCGAGCAGATCCTCGCGAAAGTTCGAGTGATCCCATACGCCCGACAGCGCCAATGGGTGCAGCGCTTGCAATAGCAGTGCAGAGATCCCGCCGACCATCATCGATGTGAAGTCGCCATGCACGCGCCAGCACACTGAATCAGGCCCGAACAGGCCGGGATCGCCCGGAGGGTTTTCGTAGTCGACACCGCCAATCGCCAGGCCGGTTAGGCTGAGCACGCGGGTTTCGATATGACGGCGGAGAAATTCCATGGCGACAGCGCTGCTGGCTTGGCAAGCGGCGATGGTACCTGAAGAGGCGCAGAGGGCTCGCCAGTTGTCGGGGTAAAAGGAGGGCAAGATAGACCGGACAGCAGCTGCGCGCTGTCCGGTCGAGAGGACTTATCAGCCGCGGTGGCGACCGCGGAAGAAGTCGATCAGGCCCTGGGTCGAAGCGTCTTCGGCCGGTGCGGCATCGAAGCGGGTCATCTGATTGTAGACCGCCTTGCCAAGATCCTTGCCGAGCTCGACGCCCCACTGGTCAAAGGAGTTGATACCCCAGATCACGCCCTGGACGAATACCTTGTGCTCGTATAGCGCAATCAGCGCACCGAGGCGGCCGGGGCTGATGGTTTCCATCACCACGGTGTTGCTCGGCCGATTGCCCGGGATCACCTTGTGCGGCGCCAGGCGCTGAACCTCGTCTTCGTTAAGGCCTTTGGCACGCAGTTCGGCCTCGGCTTCCTCACGGGTCTTGCCGCGCATCAGCGCCTGGCTCTGCGACAGGCAGTTGGCGTAGAGCCATTCATGGTGATCGGCCACTGGATTGTGGCTAACCACCGGCACGATGAAGTCGGCCGGAATCAGCGGTGTGCCCTGGTGCAGCAGTTGGTGGTAGGCGTGCTGGCCATTGCAGCCGACGCCGCCCCAGATCACCGGGCCGGTGCTGTAAGTCACCGGCGTGCCATCCTGGCGCACGCTCTTGCCGTTGGATTCCATGTCCATCTGCTGCAGGTGTTTGACGAAGTTGCGCAGGTAGTGGTCGTAGGGCAGGAAGGCGTAGCTCTGCGCGCCCCAGAAGTTGTGGTACCAGATGCCGAGCATCGCCAGCAGCACCGGCATGTTGCTTTCGAACGGCTCGCTGAGGAAATGCTGGTCCATGCTGTAGGCGCCGGACAGCAGGTCCTTGAAGTTGGACATGCCGATGGCCAGGGCGATGGGCAGACCGATCGCCGACCAGAGCGAGTAGCGCCCGCCGACCCAGTCCCACATCGGGAAGATGTTCTTTTCGCGAATGCCGAAGTCGATGGCCGCCTGCTTGTTGCTGGTGACGGCGATGAAGTGGCGGTAGAGCTTCTCTTCGGTGCCGCCCTTGCCTAGATACCAGGTGCGCGCAGCCTGGGCATTCTTCAGTGTCTCGAGGGTACCGAAGGTCTTGCTGGAAATGATGAACAGCGTGGTCTCGACATTCAGCTTGGCGGTCACTTCGCGGAATTCGCTGCCGTCGATGTTGGCCAGGTAGTGCGTACGCACGCCGTGCTGGGTGAAGGGCAGCAGCGCCTCGGAGACCAGTTGCGGGCCGAGGAACGAGCCGCCGATACCGATGTTCACCACGTCGGTGATGGTCTTGTCGCTGAAGCCGCGCCACAGGTTGTTGTGGATGCGGGTGACGATGTCGGTCATCTGCGCCAGGGCGGTGTGCACGTCACGCATGATGTTCTTGCCGTCGACCATCACCGTGTCGCCCATGGGGCGGCGCAGAGCCGTGTGCAGCACCGGACGGTTTTCCGAGGCGTTGATGCGTTCGCCTTCGAACATGGCGTGCGCGGCTTGCTCGACCCCGGCCTCGCGGGCCAGGTTGACCAGCAGGGTGCGGGTTTCGGGCGTGATGAGGTTTTTCGAGTAGTCCAGAAACAGGCCGCTGCAGGAAACCGACAGGTCAGCGAAGCGGGTCGGGTCGGCCTTGAATGCTTCGCGCATGCTGAAGTTCTGCATGGCCAGGCGGTGTTCTTCCAGGGCCTTCCAGGACGGCAGGCCGGTGACATCGAGCGGATGCTGGTAGTAGCTCATGGTGATGCGGCTTCCTTTGCTTTGACAGGCCGCTGAACCCCCGTGAATTCGCGCAGCGAGCGCGCATGTTGCCTCGCGGATTCAGTGATGTGTATGACCGTGCTGGCACGCCGGCACTCGTTCCTGAATGCTGCGGATGCTGGCCGAACCTGGCTTTCACCGAGCCGGCGAAGGCACATCCTATGCCATCAGAGACAGCTCAGACAGAGAAAACCCCTGCTGTGTTCCGGGCCTTCGCCTTCTATTCAATTCGCGCCGGCCTGCTGTCTGAGCGCCGATGCTGCACACAACGAAAAAGCCCGAAGTGCGGAACACTTCGGGCTTCTATTCGACAGCGCCTGAATGGTGACTCAGGCGACCTGTACCGGGATGGCGTTGCTGGTATGGCTCAGCTCGCCGTCTGCGCCCATGTAGAGCACATGCGGCTTGAAGTTGGCCAGCTCGGCTTCGCTGTAGTGCGCGTAGGCGCAGATGATCAGGCGATGACCGACACCTGCCTTGTGGGCGGCGGCACCGTTGACCGAAATGATCTTCGAACCTTCCTCGCCGCGGATGGCGTAGGTGGTGAAGCGCTCGCCGTTGTCGACGTTATAGATCTGGATCTGTTCGTATTCGCGGATACCGGCCAGGTCCAGCCACTCGCCATCGATGGCGCAGGAGCCTTCGTAGTCGAGCACCGAGTGAGTTACCTGGGCGCGGTGCAGTTTGGCCTTGAGCATGATGGCGTGCATGGCAGGGTCCTCCGGGTGCGCAAGCGGCGCAGAGTGTGCCCGAAGCCTCGAACGTGATCAAGGCTGCAGGCAAATGGCATGGATCAGGCCGATGTGTGGATATCGACCATCAGGTTGTCGATCAGCCGCGTCTTGCCCAGGAAGGCTGCGGCGAGAATGACCAGCTCGGCAGACGCGTCGCTTACCGGCTGCAGGTCGATCGCATTGCGAATTTCCAGATAGTCCGGCCGTAGTCCCGCAACGCGCAGGGTTTCCAGACCTTTGGCGACGAGTGTCGAGTAGTCGCGTCGGCCGTTCTGGATCGCATCTTTCAGCTGGGTCAGCGTACGGTACAGCAGCGGTGCCGTGGCACGCTCGTCGGCGCTCAGATAGCCGTTTCGCGAGGACAACGCCAGGCCATCCACGTCGCGCACGGTGGGCTCGGAGATGATCTGCACCGGCATGTTCAGGTCGCGCACCATGGTGCGGATCACCGCCAGCTGCTGGAAATCCTTCTGGCCGAACACGGCGAGGTCCGGCAGGACCATGTTGAACAGCTTGCTGACCACCGTGGAGACGCCGTCGAAATGACCGGGGCGACTGCCGCCGCAGAGGCCTTCCGATACGCCGGGTACGCGAACGATGGTTTGGTTGGCCTGGCCGTGGGGGTACATCTCCTCCACGCTGGGCGCGAAGAGCAGGTGGCAGCCGGCGTCGAACAGCTTGTCCTGATCTGCGGCGAGGGTACGCGGATAGTTGTCCAGGTCTTCGTTGGGGCCGAACTGCAGCGGGTTGACGAAGATGCTCGCGACGACGAAATCGGCACGCTGACCGGCTTTCTTCACCAACGCGATGTGGCCGGCGTGCAGGTTGCCCATGGTTGGCACGAAACCGATGCGCTTGCCCTCGCCGCGCGCGCGGGCAACCGCGGCGCGCAGGTCGGCGATGGTCTTGACGACGTTCATGCGGAGAACCCGTGTTCGGCTGCAGGGAATTCGGCGGCTTTGACCGCCTTGACATAGCCGGCGATGGCCGAGGGGATGTCGCCATGCTCACGCATGAAGTTCTTCACGAACTTCGGTACGCGGCCACTGAGCGACAGTCCGAGCATATCGTGCAGCACCAGCACCTGGCCGTCGGTGTCGCTGCCGGCGCCGATGCCGATTACCGGAATCTGCACGGCACGGGTGATGCGTGCGGCCAGCTCGCTGGGCACGCATTCGAGCAGCAACATGGCGGCGCCGGAGGCTTCAAGCGACTTGGCATCCTCCAGCATCTGCTGCGCCTGCGCTTCTTCACGGCCCTGTACCTTGTAGCCACCGAACAGGTTGACCGCTTGCGGCGTCAGCCCCATGTGCGCGCACACCGGAATGCCGCGGTCGGCCAGCAGGCGGATCGACTCGGCCAGCCAGGCGGTGCCTTCCAGCTTGATCATGTGGGCTCCGGCCTGCATCAGCACTGCGGAGTTGTTCAGGGTCTGCTCGGTGGTGGCGTTGGCCATGAACGGCAGGTCGGCGACGATCATCGCACCACGGTTGCCGCGCTTGACGCTGGCGGTGTGGTAGGCCATGTCGGCGACGGTGACCGGCAGGGTGCTGTCGTGACCTTGCAGGACCATGCCGAGTGAATCGCCGATCAGCAACATCTCGACGCCCGCATCGCAGGCGGTCTTGGCGAAGGTGGCGTCATAGCAGGTGAGCATGACGATCTTCTCGCCCTTCTGCTTGAGCCCTTGCAGCGTGGTCAGGGTGACGTCTGGCATGAATGCCGTCCTCTTCGAGCCTCGGAGGTCAGGGTTGCCATGCGGTGCACCTATGGTGTGCCAAGACCGCGGATGGCAGAGGGCGCTTATAGTCCCGGCGGCGGCAGCCTAAGTCAATCGCGAGTGTTACCTACGCGTTACGTTCGTTACCTCGGCGGTGACACCCGCATCGGCGAGCCGCTCCAGCCCGCTGAACGGGCAGGCCGCGAGCAGCTCGGCCAGGCGGCGACCATCGGCCAGCGCCAGCTCCGCGGGGGCGATCTCTGCCAATGGATAGAGCACGAATGGGCGGGCCTGCATGTGATAGTGCGGAACCTTGAGTCGCGGCTCGTCGATCAGCCGCTCGCCGAACAGCAGGATGTCCAGATCCAAGGTGCGCGGACCCCAGCGTTCGGCCTTGCGCTCGCGGCCCTGGGCCTGCTCGATACGTTGCAGGGCATCGAGCAGGTCCAGAGGCTGGAGATCGGTATCCAGTGCCGCGACGGCATTGACATAGCGTGGCTGGTCGGCAGGCCCGAGCGGATCGCTGGCATAAAGGGATGAGACCGCGACCAGCCTGGTCTGCGGCAGTTCGGCCAGTGCCTGCAGAGCGCCACGCAGCTGTCGCTGGGGATCGGCCAGGTTGCTGCCCAGGCCGATATAGGCGCGCTCCATCTCAGTCGGCCGAACCGGCAGGAGTGTCGCCCGGGCCGCGCCGCCGACGACCGCCACGGCGACGTTTCTTGGCGCCGCCGTCATCCTTGCCGCTGAGGCCGCGAATCATGTTGCGGCGCTCGCTGTCACTGGCTTCCTGATAGTCGGTCCACCAGTCGCCTAGGCCGCCGGTTTTCTCTCCGGCGCTTTCGCGCAGCAGCAGGAAGTCATAGCCAGCACGGAAGCGTGGGTTCTCCAGCAACTGGTCGGCCCGTCGCCCCTGCCGGCGTGGCAGGCGCTCCTGCATGTCCCAGATCTCGCGCATGGGGATGGTAAAACGCTTCGGAATGGCGGTGCGCTGGCACTGCTCCCAGATGATGTCGTGGGCGGCTTCCTGCATCGCCGGAATCGGCGGCATGCCGCGGTCCTGCAGCTCCAGCACGCGGGCCGGCAGGGCTGGCCAGAGCAGTGCGGCGAAGAGAAACGCCGGTGTTACCGGCTTGCCCTGCTGGATGCGCAGGTCGGTATTGGCCAGCGCATTGCGAATCAGCGTACCGGCGTACTCGGGGTTGCGCTCCAGCGCGGCGGCACTGGCCGGGAACAGCGGGGCGAACAGATCGTATTCGAGTAGCAGTTCGAAGGTGCGCTCGGCCTTGCCGCCGAGGAACAGCTTGAGCACCTCGTCGAACAGGCGTGCCGAGGGAATGCCGTCGAGCAGGTCGGCCAGGTCGACGATGGGCTCGGCGCTGTGGCGCTCGATTTCGAAATCGAGCTTGGCGGCGAAACGCACCGCGCGCAGCATGCGTACCGGGTCTTCCTGGTAGCGCTGCTCGGGGTCACCGATCAGGCGGATCAGGCGATTGCGGATGTCGTGCACGCCACGGGTGTGGTCGAGGATGCGCTCGGTGGTCGGGTCGTAGTACAGCGCATTGATGGTGAAGTCGCGGCGCTGCGCGTCGTCTTCGAGGGTGCCATAGATGTTGTCGCGCAGGATGCGGCCGCTCTCGTTACGCGAGGCGAGATGGCTGGCGTCGTCGTCATCCTCTTCCGGATGGTTGGCGCGGAAGGTGGCAACCTCGATGATCTCGCGCCCGAAATGCACATGCACCAGCTTGAAACGCCGACCGATCACGCGTGCGTTGCGGAATTCGGCTCGAACCTGCTCGGGCGTTGCGCTGGTGGCGACGTCGTAATCCTTGGGATTGAGCTGCAGCAACAGATCGCGCACGCAGCCACCCACGACATAGGCCTCGTACCCGGCCTGCTGCAAGCGTTCGACCACGCTCACCGCATGCCGACTGATCGCGCTGCGCTGCAGGGAATGCTGCCGGCTGGACAGAATTTCAGGTGAGCGTCGGGCGTGCGGGATACGGCGCAGCGGAAGACGAAAAGACTGGAACAGCTTTTTCAGCATGGGGGCAACTGTGTGACGGAATGACGGGCCGGTGTCGCGAATAGCCGCGAAACCTGCGCGGATTCTAGCACCGAGAGGCTCGGATGGTGAACGAAGCGCGGAGAGGTGTCAAAAAGCACGTCGCCGATTGCGATGCAGGCACGACTGGTGACTGTTTGGCTGGCGTTATGTGAGGTAGCAGATAGCACTGATGGGAGCCGAAGCTCCCCTCTGAATGATGTCGCGTGCTTATTTATTGTTATTGGTCATGCAGGCGTGCTGTTCTTGTTGTTCGCCTGTTCCGTCCGGCCGTAGCCATCAGGAGCGCTCCTACACTGGGAGCTAATAGCAAACGGATTTCTTTGGTCGCTGACTTTGCCTCGATCTACGATCCAACCAGTTCAGGCGCTGCTTGAGCAGTTTTTGTTGTTCTCGGCCTGGTCGTGGGGTTAGCCCCGTGGCAAGTCCTCTCCAAAAGAATCAGTTAGCTGCGCCTCCGCCTTCTTGTCGTTGTTTTGCTGGAGCCGTTACGTCTTGTTCTTATTGTGGGATCTGCTTGTTATTGTTGTTGTGCCATTAAGTAAGCAGTTGCCGTGCCAGCTTTTTAAAATCCTTTTATTTCAATCGCTTGTGTATTTTCAGGGGTGCGAGCTGCAAGAAAAAACCGGGGCACCGTTACCGATGCTCCCGGTTTCTGTTACGAACGATGCGAGGGCGGTAACAGATTACCCGGTGACGCTACCCGACTTGCGGCGGGGAATGCCCAGGCGCTGGCGTCGCTCCCACAGGCATTTGCGACTGATTCCCAGCTTGCGCGCCAGTTCGGTTTCGGTCATGTGATCCTGGTGCTCGAGCACGAAATGCTGAAAGTAGTCTTCCAGCGAAAGGTCTTCGGTCGGCTCGTTGCCGCCGACCACGCCACGCATGGTGCCAAGCGGCTCATCGAAGTCATCGTCCAGCTCATCCAGCTCGATATCGATGCCCAACAGTTCGGCGTCGATCTCCGGGCTCTCGCTGAGGATGGCGGCACGCTCGATGGCATTCTCCAGTTCGCGGACATTGCCCGGCCAGGAATAGTGGCGGATCGCTTGTTCGGCGTCGCGAGAGAAACGCAGTTCATCACTGTTCAAGCGTTCAGCCTGACGGGCGAGGAAGGCCTTGGCGATTTCCAGCACGTCATTGCCACGTTCACGCAGCGGCGGAAGCTTGAGGGCGATGACATGCAGGCGATAGTAGAGGTCTTCGCGGAACTGGCCGGTCTTGGCCAGCGTTTTCAGGTCGCGATGGGTGGCGGCGATCAGGCGCACATCGACTTTCTGCGACTGCACCGAGCCGACGCGGCGGATCTCGCCTTCCTGTAGCACTCTGAGCAGGCGCGCCTGGGCTTCGAGCGGAAGCTCACCGATCTCATCGAGGAACAGCGTGCCCCCATCGGCCGCTTCCACAAGCCCGGCGCGACCCGCGCTGGCGCCGGTGAAGGCGCCTTTCTCATGGCCGAACAGTTCCGACTCGATCAGCGTTTCCGGAATCGCCGCGCAATTCACCGAGATCATCGGTGCCTTGGCCCGGCGCGAGAGGTTGTGCAGGGCCCGCGCCACCAGTTCCTTGCCGGTCCCGGACTCACCCTGGATAAGGACATTCGAGTCGGTCGGCGCAACCTTGCGGATCTTGCTGAACAGTTCCTGCATCGGCGTGCAATGGCCGATGATGCCGATGTCGTCGCGCGAGGCGGCGCCCGGCGCTGCGCCTGCATTGCGAGTAGCTTGGGTTTGTGTGGTGGCGGCCTGCTGATGATCGCTGAGGATACGCGCCACAGTCTGCAGCATCTCGTCGTGATCGAACGGTTTGGCGATGTAATCCACCGCTCCCATCTTCATCGAATCCACCGCCGAGCGCAGGCTGGCGTAGCTGGTCATGATCAGCACCGGTGTGCCTTCGGCGAGCTTGATCAATTCGGTGCCCGGTGCGCCGGGCAGCCTAAGGTCGCTGATGATGAGATCGAAACCCGGGATGCTGTAGCGATCCTGCGCCTCCTGTACCGAGCCGGCTTCGCTGACCTCGTACTGGTTGCGTTCGAGGAGGCGCCGCAGGGCGGAGCGGATGATGGTTTCGTCTTCGACGATCAGAATATGTGACATCAGTACTCTCTCGACGGTCTGGAGGCAGAGCCGGCGCAGGGCCGGTACGGCAGTCGCCTCTTCAACTTACGGCATGTGACGCTTCGACATGCCGCGGCAGGGTGATGCGAAAACGGGTGCCGCGTTGTGTTTCCGGGTCGGCCGGGCTGTCGATATCGATCTGGCCATAATGCTCTTCAATGATCGAATAGACCAGCGCGAGGCCCAGGCCGGTGCCTTCGCCCGGATCCTTGGTGGTGAAGAATGGCTCGAACAGGCGGTCCTGAATTTCCTTGGGAATGCCGCTACCTTCGTCTTCCACCACCAGGTACACGGTCTGCTCGGCGACCTCGCTGCTGATGCGGATCAAGCCGCCCGGCGGCGATGCGTCGCGGGCATTGGAAAGCAGATTAATCAGCACCTGGGCCAGTCGCTGCGGGTCGCCTTCGGCCAGGTGCTCCGGGGCGCACGCGTTGACGAAGCGCACCTCGGTGCGATTGCGGTTGAGTGATAGCAGGGCGATGGCATCCTGCGTGACCTGTGCCAGGCTCACCGGATACAGCCGCTGCTGGCGCTCGCCGGCATGGGCGAAGCTCATCAGCGACTGCACGATGCGCGACACGCGCTTGGTCTGTTCGATGATCTGGCCGCTGATTTCGACGATTTCCTCGTCGGCTTCGCGTTCATCACGCAGATTCTGCGCCAGGCAGGCAATACCGGTGATCGGATTGCCGATTTCGTGCGCCACGCCGGCTGCCAGCCGGCCGATGCTGGCCAGGCGCTCGGAGTGCACCAGACGATCCTCCAGCTCCTGCGTTTCGGTCAGGTCTTCCATCAGCAGAACCAGGCCGCTGTTGCTCGGGGCCAGCGGCTCGGCGATCGCCGCCTTGTGCAGGTTGAGGCAGCGGCGATGACCGTTGTGCGCCAGGCGCTGCTTGTGCAGGTGTTCATCGGGTTGTTCGATGAAGTCGATCAGCAGGCTCCGCCAAGGTTCGGCGATGGTCGACAGGCGCGAGCCGACCACCTGCAGCGCCGCGATCCCGGTGAGCTCCTCGAGCGCGCGGTTCCACATGAGGATTTCCTGGTCCTTGGCCAGCGAGCAGACGCCCATGGGCAGCTCCTGCAGGGTCTGCCGGTGGTAGCGACGCAGCGCATCGAGTTCGGCGGCCAGGCCGGTCAGGCGTGAGTGATAGTCCTCCAGGCGGCTCTCGATGAAGTGGATGTCCTCGGTGATGTAGCCCTCGGCGCCGTTCTTGTAGGGCAGGAAGTTTTCGACGATGTCCTGGGCGACGCTGGGCCCCATGAGCCCGGACAGGTTGGCCTCGATGCGGTCGCGCAGGCGGCGCAGCGCGTAGGGGCGGTGCTCGTCGAACGGCAACTGCAGGTCACGCAGGGCCTGTTCCACCTCGCGTTGGGCGGTCTTGGCTCCCAGCGGCTTGGCCAGTTGGGTGGCGAATTCCTGCGGCGAGGCAGCCAGCAGCTCGCGTCGTTGCGGGCGGCGGACGTTCTCCACCGCGCAGGCCTCGGCGGCGCTCTGCTCCTCCGGGCTGGTTTCGCTGAAGATGGAGAACAGCGAGAACGCCAGCACGTTGACCGCCAGCGAGGCGATCGCTGCCAGGTGCCAGCTGGTGTCGTCCAGCACGTAGACCACGTTGAACAGCGGAATGTAGAAGCCATCCAGGTTGCCCACCAGCGGCAGCAGCATGGTCACCACCCAGACGCCGATGCCGGCCAGCAGGCCGGCGATGTAGCCGCGCCGATTGGCGGTCGGCCAGTACAGCACCGAGAGCACGCTGGGCAGGAACTGCAGGGTGGCGACGAAGGCGACGATGCCGAGATTGGACAGGTCCTGCTCGGCACCGAGCAGCAGGTAGAAGCCGTAACCGGCCATGATGATGGCGAAGATCAGGCTGCGCCGCGTCCATTTCAGCCAACGGTAGATGTTGCCCTCGCTCGACGGCTGGTAGAGCGGCAGGACCAGATGGTTGAGCGCCATGCCGGACAGCGCCAGGGTGCTGACGATGATCAGCCCGCTGGAGGCCGACAGCCCGCCGACGAAAGCCAGCAGTGCCAGCATCTCGCTCTGCGCGGCGATCCCCAGGCCGAGCGTGAAGTACTCCGGGTTGGTGCTTACGCCCAGCTTCAGCCCGGCCCAGAGAATCAGCGGCACGGCCAGGCTCATCAATAGCAGATAGAGCGGCAGGCCCCAGCTGGCGCTGACCAGGCCACGCGGGTTGAGGTTTTCGGTGAAGGTCATGTGGTACATGTGCGGCATCACGATGGCCGAGGCGAAGAACACCAGCAGCAGGGTGCGCCACGGGCCTTCCTGCAGCGGCGTATGCAACGCCTGCAGCGCCGATTGGTTCTGCAGCAGCCAGATCTCCAGCTGGTGCGGACCGCCGAACACCACGTACAGCGCGTACAGACCGATGGCGCCGAATGTCGCCAGCTTGACGATCGATTCGAAGGCGATGGCGAACACCAGCCCTTCGTGCTTCTCCCGCGTGGCGATGTGGCGGGCCCCGAAGAGGATCGTGAACAGCATGATCATCAGGCAGTAGCCCAGTGCGACACGTTCCTGCAGCGGCTCGAGGGTGAGGATGCCGATCGCGTCGGCGACCGCCTGGATCTGCAGGGCCAGCAGCGGCAGCATGCCGATCAGCATGACAATGGTGGTCAGCGCGCCGCTCCAGGTGCTGCGGAAGCGGAAGGCCACCAGATCGGCCAGGGACGACAGTTGGTAGGTGCGGGTGATGCGCAGGATCGGGTAGAGCAGCACCGGTGCCAGCAGGAACGCGCCACAGACGCCGAGGTAGGTAGCGAGAAACCCGTAGCCGTATTGATAGGCCAGGCCCACGGTGCCGTAGAAGGCCCAGGCACTGGCATAGACGCCGAGCGAGAGGGTGTAGGTCAGTGGGTGGCGGATGATCCAGCGCGGAATCAGTCCGCGCTCGCTGACCCAGGCGACACCGAACAGCATGAACAGGTAGGCGGCGCTGATCAGGATCAGGTGGCTCAGGCTAAAGCTCGTCTGCATCACGCTGGCTCTGGAGAATGAAGGTCACCACGATCAGGATCAGCCACAGCAGGTAGGGCCGATACCAGGCACCGTTGGGGTCGATCCACCAGTCCATGATGGCCGGGGAGAACAGATAGATCCCCACCACCAGGAGCAGCACCAGTCGGTAGATATACATGCCGGGTCTCGTGTCGAAAGTGAGGGCGATGGTAGAGCAGCGGCACGCTGCTAGCCACCGGTGACGGGCAAATGCTGCTCAGCGCAGCTGAGCCTCGGCCAGGGTTCGGGTCCGCGGAATGCGACCGGCATCCCAATTGCCAATCGCCCAGCCGAGGATCTCCGCCGGCAGGGCACCGTCCAGTTCGGTCGGTGGTTGCTGACCAAGGGCGCGCAGTGCGCGCAGCAGCAGTGGGCTGGCTTCCTCGGCTTGCAGCGGTGGTGATCGATAGCGCTTGCCGAGCTTGTGGCCGTCCGGCTGAATGATCAGCGGCAGATGCAGGTAGCGCGGCTGCGGCAAGCCGAGGATTTCCTGCAGGTAGAGCTGACGCGGCGTCGAATCGAGCAGGTCGGCGCCGCGCACCACATCGGTGACGCCTTGCCAGGCGTCGTCCAGCACCACGGCCAGCTGATAGGCGATCAGGCCATCGCGGCGGCGGATGACGAAGTCGCCGACCTCGCGTCCCAGGTGCTGGCGGAACTCGCCCTGTAAACGGTCGACGAAGCCGTACTCGCGATCGGGCACGCGCAGGCGGATGGCGGCATCTTCGAGGCCGTGCCCGGCGTTGCGGCAGAAGCCGGGGTAAGGGCCCGGGTAGTCTTCGAGCTGCTTGCGCGAGCAGGTGCAGGCATACGCCAACCCTTTCTCCAGCAGATGCTCGACCGTATCCCGGTAGGCGGCATGGCGCTGACTCTGGCGCAGCATTTCGCCGTCCCATTTGAAGCCGTAGCTCTGCAGTGTCTCGACGATCGCCTGCTGCGCACCGGGCATCTCTCGGGGCGGGTCGATGTCTTCCATGCGCAGCAGCCAGCGACCGCCCACCGAGCGGGCATCCAGATAGGAGGCAAGGGCGGCGAGCAGTGAGCCGAAATGCAGATAGCCGCTCGGCGTCGGGGCGAAACGGCCAACATAGCGGGCAGGTTGGGGTGAGCTGGACAGGGGCATGGCGGGGCCGGCGCGATCAGGGATGGCGGGGCGGGTGAGGCGGTTGCCGGGCCTGGAAATGAAGCGGGGCGCCGAAGCGCCCCGTTCGGGATCAGGAACCGATCTGCTTTTCCTTGATCTCCGCCAGCGTCTTGCAGTCGATGCAGAGCGTGGCGGTAGGCCGCGCTTCCAGACGGCGGATGCCGATCTCGACACCGCAGGAATCGCACCAGCCGTATTCGTTGTCTTCGATCAGTTGCAGCGTCTCGTCGATCTTCTTGATCAGCTTGCGCTCGCGGTCGCGGGCACGCAGTTCCAGGCTGAACTCTTCTTCCTGGCTGGCGCGATCGGCCGGGTCCGGGAAGTTGGCTGCCTCGTCCTGCATGTGATGGACGGTGCGATCGACTTCTTCCATCAGCTCCTGCTTCCACTTGTTCAGGATGCCGGTGAAATGGGCGCGCATCTTCTCGCTCATGTACTCCTCGCCCTTGCTTTCCTTATAGGGCTCGAAGGCGCGAATCAGTTGCTTGCTCGACGGTGTTTCTTTGGTAATGGGCATGGATGAACGCCTCTCGCTATGTCCATTGCGCAGGATGATTTGTCCCTTGCCGGCCCGTGCCGGCCCTGCGGCTGCAAGCGGGCGAACTTACCAGATCGGATCGGGGTGCGCTACTCCCCAATCCGACAGTGGCTGCGGCGGCCTTGGGACCTTGGGTAGAATTCACGTTTTATCGTCAACAGGAAGGTCAGATGACCTCGTCGTACAGCGCACGCAGTCGCGCAATCGAACCTTTCCACGTCATGGCGCTGTTGGAGCGGGCCAACCAGCTGCAAGTTCAAGGCCGCGACGTTATTCACCTGGAAATCGGCGAACCGGACTTCACCACCGCACAGCCCATCGTCGCCGCCGGGCAGGCCGCGCTGGCCGCAGGTCATACGCGCTACACCGCCGCGCGCGGCCTGCCGCAGCTGCGCGAGGCGATTGCCGGCTTCTATGCCCAGCGCTATCACTTGAGCATTGACCCCGAGCGCATCCTGATTACTCCCGGTGGCTCCGGTGCGCTGCTGCTGGCCTCCAGCCTGCTGGTCGACCCTGGCAAGCACTGGCTGCTGGCCGATCCGGGCTATCCATGCAACCGGCACTTCCTGCGCCTGGTGGAAGGTGCTGCGCAACTGGTGCCGGTCGGCCCGGAGATGCGCTATCAGCTGACACCCGAGCTGGTCGAGCGCTACTGGGATCGCGACAGTGTCGGTGCGCTGGTGGCCTCGCCGGCCAATCCCACCGGAACGCTGCTCGAGCGTGCCGAACTGGCCGCCCTTTCGGCGGCGCTGAAGGAGCGCGGCGGCCATCTGGTGGTCGACGAGATCTATCATGGGCTGACCTACGGCACGGACGCGGCCAGCGTGCTGGAGGTCGATGATGACGCCTTCGTGCTCAATAGCTTTTCCAAATACTTCGGCATGACCGGTTGGCGCCTGGGTTGGCTGGTGGCGCCGCCCGCGGCTGTGCCGGAGTTGGAGAAGCTGGCGCAAAACCTCTACATCAGCGCGCCGAGCATGGCTCAGCACGCAGCCCTGGCCTGTTTCGAACCGGCGACCCTGGAAATTCTCGAGGCGCGGCGCGCTGAGTTCGCCCGTCGCCGTGACTTCCTCCTGCCAGCCCTGCGCGAGCTGGGCTTCGGCATCGCGGTCGAACCGCAGGGCGCCTTCTATCTGTACGCCGACATCAGTGCCTTCGGTGGCGATGCCTATGCGTTCTGTCAGCACATGCTGGAAACCGAGTTCGTCGCGATCACGCCGGGGCTGGACTTCGGTCGTCACCAGGCCGGTCATCATGTGCGCTTCGCCTACACCCAGGATCTGCCGCGCCTGGAGCAGGCCGTCGAGCGTATTGCCCGCGGCCTGCGCAGCTGGCAATCCTGATGCGTTTCGCGCAACCGCTGGAGCAGGGGCGACTGGTCAGGCGCTACAAACGTTTTCTCGCCGATATCGTCACTGACGAAGGCGAGGCGCTGTGCATTCACTGTCCCAACACCGGCTCGATGCTCAACTGCATGAGCGAGGGCGCGCGGGTGTGGTTTCAGCGCAGCAGCGATCCGCGGCGCAAGTTGCCGGGCACCTGGGAGCTGGTGGAGACGCCGCAGGGGCGGCTGGCCTGCGTGAATACCGCGCGAGCCAATCCACTGGTCGAGGAAGCGTTGCTGAACGGGCAGATCGCCGAGTTGGCAGGCTTCTCGGCGCTCAAGCGCGAGGTGGCCTATGGCGTGGAAAACAGTCGGGTGGATTTCCGTCTCGACTATGCCGGCCTGCCGGCCTACGTCGAGGTCAAGAGCGTTACGCTGGGGTTCGACGACACCGCCGTGGCCGCCTTTCCCGATGCGGTGACAACACGCGGCAGTCGTCATCTGCGAGAGCTGGCTGCGCTCGCGCGCAGCGGGGTGCGCGCCGTGCAGCTGTACTGCGTCAATCTCAGCGGCATCGAGGCGGTACGCCCGGCAATGGAAATCGACCCGACCTATGCGGCGGCGCTGCATGAGGCGATTGCGGCGGGAGTGGAGGTACTGGCGTATGGCGTCGAGCTGTCCCCGCACGAGCTGCGCTTGAGTCGGCCGCTGCCCGTGCTGCTGTGAGCACGCTCGGCTCGGTGGATGAAAATTTTTATCCGGGCTGGGGAACAAAGCGCTTTCTGTCTGGCCTCAACGAAGCTGGAAAATGCATCCCTTCATGCTCGCAGAGGCTCTGCTCCGCCGCGCAGCGCGGTGTCGACGCGGCCTCGCCCGCATCGGCGGCATATCCGGCGGTGCCATTCGATGCGCCGAGAGGTGTCGTTGGCAAAGATTATTTCGGACGTTCGCCCTGGCGCGAGCGTCGTCGATGAGGCTAAAGAGAATGCGAATCCTCGTTTGCGGTGCCGGTGGTCAGGTTGGGCGCGAGCTGGCCGAGCGTGCGGCGAGTTTCGGCCTGGATGTGCTGGCTCCGAATCGCACCGAGCTGGATATCGTCCGGCCAGAACAAATTGCGGCGGCCATGGCGCAGCGCCCCGGTCTGATCATCAATGCGGCTGCCTACACCCATGTGGACAACGCCGAATCTCACAGCGAGCAGGCCTATGCCGTCAACCGCGATGGTGCGCGCAATCTTGCCGAGGCTGCCGGGCGTGCGGGCGTGCCGCTGTTCCACATCTCCACCGACTATGTGTTCTCCGGCGAAGCCGACAGACCCTATACCGAGGACGATGCAACCGCTCCGACGGGTGTCTATGGGGCGAGCAAGCTGGCCGGCGAGCAGATCATCCGTGACTGCCTGCCCGCGCACCTGATCCTGCGTACCAGTTGGGTGTACGGCGTCCACGGGCACAATTTCGTCAAGACCATGTTGCGGCTGGCGCGTCAGCGCGATGCGCTTGGCGTGGTGAGCGACCAGCTGGGATGTCCGACCCAGGCCGGCAGTATCGCCGCCGTGCTGCTGGAACTGGCGCGCCGCTATGCCGCCGGCGACAGGCTGGCCTGGGGCGTTTATCACTACAGCGGTACACCGGCCTGCTCGTGGTACGACTTCGCCGTAGAGATCTTCCGTCAAGGTGAAGCGGTCGGACTGCTAGCCAGGCAGCCCGAGGTGTCGCCGATCATGACTGCACAGTACCCGACACCGGCGCGCCGTCCGGCCTGGTCAGTGCTCGACTGCCGTCGCTTCGAGTCGACCTTTGGTCTGGCGCCTCGGCCATGGAAGCTCGAGCTCGCCGAGGTGCTCGACGTGTTGCAGCAAGCGGAGCCGGCTGCCGTCGTCAGGCAGCGCAGCTTTCGCGTCTGATTCGCCCACCCGACGGAGACCCGGCTTCCGTGCGGGCGTCCGCTCGCCAGTGTATTCTTGCGCCCCCGCGCCTCGACGCGGCCTGAAGTTCGGCTCTGGAGGGGCGACATGGTAGTGGTGCTGGCGATCCTGCCGATCTTCGGTCTGATCTCGCTCGGTTATCTGTTTGGCTGGCGCCAGTGGTTGAGCAACGAAGGTGCCGCCGGGCTGGCCAGCGTGACCTTCAAGCTGTTCATGCCTGCGGTGCTGTTCAATGGCATCGCTCGCGCCGAGCTGGGCGAGGGCATGTCGCCGATGTTGCTGCTGGCATACTTCGCCCCGGTGCTGCTGATTTTTCTGCTGGTGAACGTCGTCGCGCATCGTCTGAAGGGGCGAGCGAGCCCGCTGGGACTGACCGCAGCCTACTCGAACAACGTGCTGGTCGGCATTCCCCTGGTGACCACGCTGCTCGGCGCCGAGAGTCTGGTCTACGTGTTCGCCATTCTGGTGTTCCACAGCCTGGTGCTGTTCTCTTTGCAGAGTTTCTATGCCGCGCTCGGTGATGGCGACAGGGTCAGCGCGCCGTCGCTGCTGAAGAACCTGGCCAACCCCTTGATCGTCGGCCTGCTGCTCGGAGCCTTGTTGAACCTGAGCGGCCTGTCACTGCCCGAGCCGTTGTGGCGAGTGATTGGCTGGCTCGCGCAGGCAGCACTGCCCTGCGCGTTGATGGTGCTGGGTATCAGTCTGTCGCGTTATCGCTTGCGGCCGAGCGCGTCGGTCGTCGTGCTCACATTGGCCAAGCTGGTCCTGTTCCCGGCGCTGGTGTGGTGGCTGAGCGGTTGCTTGCCCGGGCTGAGTCAGGACGCGCGCAGCGTGCTGGTGCTGCTGGCAGCCTGTCCGAGTGGCGTAAATGTGCTGGCCTTCGTCAAGCATGCCGACGACAGCCGCGCGGTCAGCTCCACCGTATTTCTGTCGACGCTGGCGGCTGCCGTCAGCCTGCCGCTATGGATGCTGCTGACGACCAGCTGACTGCCGAGCACCCCGGCGTCTGGCGCTGAACGTCCTTCCGCACCGGACTGTCACAAGAGCACAGTCCAGAAAATACGGAGAGTACGGCATGCTGAAATTCATCGGCGGTACCGCGGGCGTCATCTTCATCATTGGCCTGATCGTGGTGATCGGCATCTTCAAACTGCTGTTCTGACGGCTTGGCGCCTGGCTGCCGGATGCTTCCGCGGCTTCATTTGCCGTCGCGCTGATCGTGGGCGGCCATGATGTCCTCCAGGCGCAAGCCGGTCAGGCCATGGATGGTCCGCCAGAGATAGAAGAAGATCGCCATCATCATCAGCATGCTGGGTATGGCGATCATCGGGTAGCTGAGCAGGGTCATGCGTCCCAGCTCGGCGTTGAACGCTTCGCTGCCGGCCGGACTGTGCACGATCCATTTGGCCAGGACGTAGTTCATGAAGGACGAGAAGAAGAAGGTGCCGCTGAGCAGGTAGGTCGCCCGTAGCAGGCGGGTTTCGAAATGCGCGACCTGACCATTGCGTTCCAGCTGCTCGTGGATCTTGTCCACATTGAGCACCTTCGGGTTGTACAGAAGGGTACGAATCAACGGGTAGCGCGTGCGAGTTGAGGCCAGCACGCCGATGCCGATGATCCCCGGTACGGCCGCTTCCTTGATCGCCAGCCATTGGGTGTCGAGCTGCAACAGACCGATGCCGCCGGTGAGCAGCACGCTGATCAGGCCGAGCAGGGCGATCCAGTTGAACTTGCGGTAGCGGGCCAGCTCCCACAGGCCCCAGCCCAGCGGGAAGGCCAGGGCCAGCAGCAGCGCGCCATCGGCACCCAGGCGCTCCTCGCCACTGAGTTTCATCAGGATCAGTGAAGGAATCAGGATGCTTACAGCCAGGTCGACCAATGGGCGCGGTTTGTGTTCGGCGTGGGAATGGGTGGTTTCGGTCATGACGTCGGGTTGGGTTGGAAAGGGCAGCATGATGGCCTCTGTGGCCGTTTCGCGCCAGACCATCTTCGTCGGGATGAGAGGTATGGAGGGCTGCGCGCGGATCAACGACCTACCGCGTCGGTTCGTCGAGCCCGCCACTGACCGTGTTCGAACAGCAGCACGACCACCATGGCAATGGCGAACGGCAGCAGCAGGTAGAAGACACGAAACACGATGAGTGCAGCCAGCACGTCGACGGTCGCGAGTTCTGGCAGTGCGGCGACGAAGGTCAGTTCCAGCACCCCGAGCCCGCCTGGGGCATGGGAGAGCAGGGCCAGCGAGAAGGACGCGAGGAACACGCCGAGGATGGTCAGGTAGCCTGGGTTGTTCGCAGCCGGCAGGGCAAAGTAGATGATCGCCGCCGCGCATAGCAGCTCCAGTGGTCCGGCCAGCAACTGGCGCGCGACGACCGGCAGCCGCGGATACTCGATGTGCCATTTGCCCAGCCGCCACGCCGGCAACTGCCGCCATGCGCCGAACACATACAACGCGATCAGCAGCAACAGCCCACACCCGACCGCGGTCGATAGCCAACTCGCGCTGTCCATCAGGCGGTCGAGTAACTGCGGTTCGAGGATCAACACCGTGCCACCTGCCAGGACGGTACCGAGGACAAACGTCAAGGAACAGAAGACGATCAGGATTCCGATTTCCTGAGGCGTCAGGCCGCGGCTGCGGTAGGCGAGATAACGCACCAGCGCGCCGGAAAAAACCGAGGCGCCGATGTTGTGGGCCAGCGCATAGGTGGTGAACGAGCAAAGCGTGATGAACCACCAGGAGATCTTCCGGCCCAGATGGGCCATGGCGATGCGGTCGTACCAGGCCAGCGCCAGGTAGGCGCCAAGCGTCGACAGCGCCGCCAGCAACCAGCGGTGGGCACCGATCGCGTGCAGGCTGTTGGCGAGTTCGCTCAGCGAGATGTTGCGGACCTCGTGATACAGCAGATAGCCGGACAGCAGCACGGCCGAAACCCCGATCAGGGTCCAGGCGACATCGCTCCTCTTCATCATCGAGTGGCTCCTCGGGGCAGGACTGCGGCCACGCCGCGTTCTGCGACGTGATGGACACGGCATGCCGAGACCTGCACCGTTTCGTGAGTCGTTCAGTAATCGGCAGCGCTCGGCCCTTTTTGTTCAGTTATCCGACCTTCGGGTCGTTCGCGCGATAACACTCCGAGCGCACGGAGGTCGATTGCAGGACTGGTTGATTGGAGAGCGGCATGACCGAAATACCCCATGATGATCATCTGGAAAGCTCACTGGCGCTGCTGGGCGAAGGCTATCCATTTATCCGTGATCGCTGTGCTCGTTTGCACAGCAACGTATTCCAGGCGCGTCTGCTACTGCAGAACACCATCTGTCTCAGCGGCGAAGACGCCGCGCGCCTGTTCTACGACGAACGCTATCTGCAGCGCGCCCATGCCATGCCGCGCATGCTGATAAAGACGCTGGTCGGACAAGGAGGCGTGCAGGGGCTGGACGGTGAGGCGCACCGGAATCGAAAGCGAATGTTCCTGCAGTTGCTCGACGGTGCTGCGGTCGAGAAGCTGGTCAGCCTGGCCGAGCAGGCCTGGCGCCAGGCGATCGGTGAGTGGCAGGCGCGCCCGGAGGTCCGGTTGATGACGGAAGTGCAGCTGATTCTGACCGAAGCGGTATGTCGCTGGGCCGGCGTGCCGCTGGCACCCGCCGAGCGGGAGATCCGGGCCGAGCAGCTGGCGACGATGGTTGACGGTGCGGGTGGCATCGGGGCACGTCACTGGGAGGCGCGCAAGGCGCGGCGCGACGCCGAAGCCTGGGCGCGGCAGCTGATCCAGCAGGCCCGCGCCGGCCGGCTGCCAGCCGAGCCGACCATGGCGCTCATGGTGATCGCGCATCACCGCGACCTCGACGGCACACCGCTCGATGAGCAGGTCGCCGCTGTCGAGTTGCTCAATCTGTTGCGGCCGACAGTGGCGGTTTCCTACTTCATCACCTATGCCGCGCTGGAACTGCTGGCGCAGCCGCAATGGGCCGCGCGCCTGCGTACGGACGATGAACTGCTCGAGCCCTTCGCGCAGGAAATTCGCAGGTTGCATGCGTTCTTTCCGTTCACGGCTGCCCGCGTACGAGAGGACTTCGACTGGCAGGGTCAGCATTTTCCGGCGGGCACCCGGGTGATGCTGGATCTGTGGGGGACCAACCGCGAAGCGAGCCGTTGGGATCAGCCCGAAGCGTTCCAGCCCGAGCGCTTCCTGAACTGGCCGGGCAATGCCTTCAGCTTTGTCACCCAGGGCGGCGGTGACGCGGCCGAAGGGCATCGTTGTCCAGGCGAGCGGCTGGCAATCGAGTTGCTGAAGATGGCGCTGCGCATGCTGACGCGCGAAATGGCCTACGCGGTGCCAGCGCAGGATCTGCGTATCGATCTGACGCGTATGCCGGCCAGGCCCGAGAGTGGGATGCTGATCCGAGACGTGAAGTGCGGCGTCTGCTGAGACCGGTACCGCGCGCCGCTCAGTCGACCTGCTCGGCCTGCTTGACGCGCACCCAGTGGTCGATCAGCTCGCGCAGGTGCGAGAGCTCGACGGGTTTGGCCATATGCCCGTCCATTCCCGCTTCACGGGCACGTTCACGGTGCTCGCTGAGGATGTGTGCAGTCAGGGCGACCACCGGCGTGCGCCGCCGACCGCTGTTGGCCTCCCATTCGCGCAATTGGCGGGTGGCCTGGAAACCATCGAGCACCGGCATTTCACAGTCCATCAGCACCAGGTCGTAAGGGGTGGTCTTGATGGCCTCGAGCGCCTCCTCACCGTTGCAGGCGGTATCGGGCTGCAGGTTGAGCTTGTTCAGCATGCCGCGGATGACCTTGGTGGAGATGCTGTTGTCTTCGGCGACCAGGATGCGGAAATCACCCGGAACCTCGAGTGGCGTTGACGCCTGGGGTGCTGTCGTGGAGCGCTGCTGGTTGCCCTGCTGACGCTGCGCGAGTTCGTCGGCGAGCGTGGTCTTGAGGGTGTAGCCGGCCACCGGTTTGGCCAGGATGCGCTTGATGCCGGCGTTGCGCGCGATGATCTTGCTCGGGGCGCTGCTCATGCCGGTGAGCATGATCAGCAGGATATCGTGGTTGAGGCTGGAGTCTTCCTTGATCTTGCTCGCCAACTGCATACCGGTCATGCCGGGCATGTCCTGGTCGAGCAGTACCACATCGAAGTATTCCTTCAGGTGCGCTTTGGTGCGCAGCAACGCCAGCGCCTCTTTGCCCGACGCCACCGCACTGACCTCCAGTCCCCAGCTGCTGCACTGCTGGACCAGTACCTTGCGGCAGGTATCGTTGTCATCGACGATCAGCAGGCGCGTGCCTCGTAACGGTCCGTCCAGGTCGGCGTTGCTCTGGGCCAGGCCTTCGCCGGCCAGCGGCAGGCTGATCCAAAGCGTATTGCCTTGATTGCTACCGGTCTGGATACCGAAATCGCCACCCATCAGCTGGACCAGCTGGCGAGCGATGATCAGGCCGAGCCGTCCGCCATGACGGGTCGCGGCGAGGAAGTCCTGGCTGTCTACCGCCGCATTGAGCAGGGCATCGCGCTCGTATGCCTCCAACGGCCGACCGCTGTCCTGCACGGTGATGCGCAGTCGCGGCGCATCCATCGGTCCGTCGATCGCGGCGATCAGCAGCACCTCGCCTTCCTCGGTCTGCTTGAAGGCGTTCTCCAGTAGATTGAGCAACGTCTGGCGCAGGCGTGTCGGATCGCCGGCCACGACCTGTGGCAGTTGCGGCTGGATAAAGCTGATCAGCTCGATCTTCTGCTGCTCTGCCTTGGCGCGGAAGATGCTCAGACAATCCTCGATGAGCGCGTTGAAGTCGAACTGAACGTCGTCCAGCTCGATCTGGCCCGACTCCAGCTTGGATATGTCGAGAATCTCGTTGATCAGATTGAGCAGCTCGTTGCCGGAGCTGTGAATCGTCTGCACGTAATCGCGCTGTTTCGCCGAGAGCGAGGTGCCCAGCAGCAGCTCGCTCATGCCGAGCACTCCATTCATCGGCGTGCGCAGCTCATGACTGATTTTGGACAGGAAGTCAGCCTTGGTCTTGAGCTCCGCACTGCTGACTGCAGCTGCGGTGAATTGGGTGCGGCTATCGCTCTGACGCTGGCGCTGCCGTTCGAGCAGAGCGAAGCTGAGCAGCAGGCCGGCGATCGTGGCAAGACTGAAAAGCCCGCCGGTCAGCCAGCCCGGGTCGAGCTGGTCGAAGCCGAGCAGCATGGGCATGAAGAACACCATGCCGCTGTTGAAGAGCGTCGCGCCGGCGACTACCAGTCGTGCCGGCTGATAGCCCTGACGCCAGTGGTACAGAGCGACCACCAGAGCGCTGCACGAGGCGACCAGCACCAGCGAGTAGATCAGCCAGCTGTGCCACAGCCACTGGCCAAGTAGGATGCTGGCGGCGATGGCCAGCACCACGTTGAGTTCGATGCCCAGCAGCCATGTAATCCAGGTGCGCCGGCGCTGGTTGAAAAAGCCCAGCGTGTAACCGAGCAGCGCACAACTCGCGGCGAGCGCCGACAGGTCGGCGATCAACGGTTGGCTATAGGTCAATCCCGGCAACCAGACCGCCAGGACGCCCAGGTTCGCCATGGCGCAAGCGAGCAGCGCGCCATGCAGCAGGCTGAGCCAGATATGCGTGTAGCTGACCGTGTAGGCGAAGCGCAGCAGGTTGTACACCATCAGCAGTGCCAGGGCGCCGAACAGGGCGCCGAACAGGTAGGCGGGCCTGGACTGGTTGACCAGGCCGCTGTCGTCGATGACCTTGAACCAGGTCATCACCGGATGGCTGGACTGCAGGCGAACGTAGGCTTCCCTCGCCTGACCATCATTGGGCAGGCTGAACAGGTATGCTTGGTTCGGCAGCGGGCGCGCGCTGACCGGTCGCAGCTCGCCGGTGGCGACGTGCTGCTCAAGCTGGCCTTCGCGCAGCAGGTAGAAATCCAGGTACTGCACACGCGGCGCGAACAGCGAAAGCCATTTCGGCTTGGTCAGAGGGGGGAGGCTGACTTGCAGCCAGACCGCCCGATCACTGGCCGGAGCGCTGTAGGACAGCTTTTCCAGCCGCTGGAACAGGGCGCGCTGGGCAACCACTTCCTCCAGTGTGAGCTTGCCGGACTGATCGACCAGAATGCGCCAGTTCTGTGGCAGTGAATTCGGCGTTGCGGCCAGCGGCGTAGAGGACGGCGGGGCAATGGACGCCTGAGCCGACAGCGGGATCAGATTGATCAGCAGCAGGCCGAAGATGAGAGCGATGGCGATCCGGAGCCGACCCACTGGAGAAGTCCGTTCATGAGTGTGACGGCGGATTATAGCCATGCCGTTGTCAGCCTGTAATGCGCGCGGTGTCGATAAAATCTGGCGCCGCGCGCATTCCTGGTGACTGGCGGGGTTCAGCTTTCGCCCTGTTCGCGGGCGATGGCGCGGTAGCCGATGTCCTTGCGGTAGAAGCAGCCATTCCAGCGGATCTTTTCCGCCAGGCGGTAGGCCTGCTGCTGCGCCTCGGACACGCTGCGACCGATGGCGGTGGCGCACAGTACGCGGCCGCCGGCCGTGATGATCTGGCCTTGCGCATTCAGCGCGGTCCCGGCATGGAAGACCTTGCCGTCCAGGGAGGCAGCTTCGCTAAGTCCCTCGATCACGTCGCCCTTGGCATAGTCGCCCGGGTAGCCGCCTGCGGCCAGCACCACGCCGACTGTCGGGCGTGGATCCCAGGTCGCTTCGACCTTGTCCAGCGCCTTGGCCAGAGCGGCCTCGACCAGCAGCACGAGCGAGGACTCCAGGCGCACCATGATCGGCTGGGTTTCGGGGTCGCCGAAGCGGCAGTTGAACTCGATGACCTTGGGTGCACCGCTCTGGTCGATCATCAGGCCGGCGTAGAGGAAGCCGGTGTAGACGTTGCCTTCGGCCGCCATGCCGCGCACGGTCGGATAAATCACCTCGTCCATCACCCGCTGATGCACGTCGGGGGTGACCACCGGGGCGGGAGAGTAGGCACCCATGCCGCCGGTGTTCGGGCCGGTGTCGCCATCGCCTACGCGCTTGTGATCCTGGCTGGTGGCCATCGGCAGTACATGCTCGCCATCGACCATGACGATGAAGGAGGCTTCCTCGCCGTCGAGGAACTCCTCGATCACCACGCGCGCGCCTGCGTCACCGAAAGCATTGCCGGACAGCATGTCACGCACGGCTTCCTCGGCTTCCTCGAGGGTCATGGCAACGATCACGCCCTTGCCGGCGGCCAGGCCGTCGGCCTTGATCACGATCGGGGCACCCTTCTCGCGCAGGTAGGCCAGCGCCGGTTCGACTTCGGTGAAGTTCTGATAGTCGGCGGTCGGGATGGCGTGACGCGCCAGGAAGTCCTTGGTGAACGCCTTGGAGCCTTCCAGCTGCGCGGCGGCGGCGGTGGGGCCGAAGATATCCAGGCCGCGCGAGCGGAACAGGTCGACCACGCCTTTGACCAGCGGTGCCTCGGGGCCGACGATGGTCAGCTGCACATTGGCGGCGGCGAAATCGGCCAGCTGCTCGATTGCCAGCACGTCGATGGCGACGTTCTCGCACTTGGCTTCGGTGGCGGTGCCGGCGTTGCCCGGGGCGACGAACACCTTGGCAACGCGCGGATCCTGCGCGACCTTCCAGGCCAGGGCGTGCTCGCGGCCGCCGCTGCCGATGATCAGTACGTTCATTTCTCTCTCCCGATGGAGGCGGGCGGGTAGCCCGTCTGGTGGATAAGCGAAGCGTTATCCACCCTTATGAATTCCGAGATCGCAATCGGGCTGGTAGATGCAAGGCGCCCGATTCTTCCCCCCGCGGAGTTGCCTTCTGGCAATGAGCATGGGGAAGAGTCGGGCAACGCCGCAGATACCTGTCCGAGTACGCCGATATTAGTGGCGGAAGTGGCGCATGCCGGTGAACACCATGGCGATGTTTGCTTCGTCGGCCGCGGCGATCACCTCGTTGTCGCGCATCGAACCACCTGGCTGGATCACCGCGGTGATGCCGGCCTTGGCGGCGTTGTCGATGCCGTCGCGGAAGGGGAAGAAAGCATCCGAGGCCATTACCGCGCCGGGTACCGGCAGGCCGGCATGCTCAGCCTTGATGGCGGCAATGCGCGCGGAGTTGACGCGACTCATCTGGCCGGCGCCGACGCCGACGGTCTGGCGGTTCTTGGCGTAGACGATGGCGTTGGATTTGACGAACTTGGCCACTTTCCAGGCGAAGATCAGGTCGTGGATCTCCTGCTCGGTGGGTGCACGCTGGGTGACGATCTTCAGGTCAGCCTCGGTGATCATGCCGATGTCACGGCTCTGGATCAGCAGGCCACCATTGACGCGCTTGTAGTCCCAGCCCGGCGCACGCTCGGCCGGCCACTGGCCGCATTCGAGCAGGCGCACATTGGCCTTGGCGGCAACCACTTCACGAGCCTCGGCGGACACGCTCGGGGCAATGATCACCTCGACGAACTGGCGCTCGACAATGGCGCGTGCGGTCTCGCCATCCAGCTCGCGGTTGAAGGCGATGATGCCGCCGAAAGCCGATTCGCTGTCGGTGGCGTAGGCCAGGTCATAGGCCTTGCGAATGCCGCCTTCGTTCTCCGGCACCACGGCCACGCCGCAGGGGTTGGCGTGCTTGACGATCACGCAGGCCGGCTTGGTGAAACTCTTCACGCATTCCAGCGCGGCGTCAGTGTCAGCCACGTTGTTGAAAGACAGTTCCTTGCCCTGCAGTTGCTTGGCGGTGGCGACGCTGGCCTCATCCGGCTTCTCGACATAGAAGGCGGCCTGTTGGTGCGGGTTCTCGCCGTAGCGCATGTCCTGCGCCTTGACGAACTGCATGTTGTAGGTGCGTGGGAAGAGGCTGCGGCCTTCGGTGGTGAGGGTCTCGGCGCTCTGGTCGATGCCGCCCAGGTAGTTGGCGATCATGCCGTCGTAGGCGGAGGTGTGCTCGAAGGCCTTGAGGGCCAGGTCGAAGCGCTGAGCGTAGGTCAGGCCGCCGTGCTTCAGATTGTCGATCACCGCCGCATAGTCTTCGGCGTTGACCACGATGGCCACGTCCTTGTGATTCTTCGCGGCGCTGCGGACCATGGTCGGGCCGCCGATGTCGATGTTCTCGATGGCATCGGGCAGGGTGCAGCCGGGTTTGGCCACGGTCGCGGCGAACGGGTAAAGGTTGACCGCCACCAGATCGATTGGGTTGATGCCGTGCTCGGCCATGACCGCGCCGTCCAGATCGCGGCGACCGAGAATGCCGCCGTGGATCTTCGGATGCAGGGTCTTAACCCGGCCGTCCATCATCTCCGGGAAGCCCGTGTAATCAGCCACTTCGACGGCGGCGATGCCGTTTTCGCGCAGCAGCTTGAAGGTGCCGCCGGTGGACAGGATCTCGACGCCGAGGGCGGCGAGCTCGCGGGCGAAATCGACGACGCCGGTCTTGTCGGACACACTGATCAGCGCGCGGCGCACGGGAAGGCGGGTGGTTTGGTCGGTCATTGACGTTTCCTAGAGGCTACAGGCTTGAGGCCGCGAAGCCGGCAGGCGCGCCTGCCGGCGGTCGCTTCAGAGCAGGTCGTACTGTTTGAGTTTCTTGCGCAGGGTGCCGCGGTTCAGACCCAGCAGCTCGGAGGCCTTGGTCTGGTTGCCCTTGACGTAGTGCATCACGGTTTCCAGCAGCGGTGCTTCCACCTCGGAGAGCACGAGGTTGTAAACGTCCGTGACGTCGGCGCCTTCGAGGCGTGCGAAATAGTTGTGCAGCGCCTTCTCGACGCTACCACGCAGCGTCTGTCCCGCTTCGCTCGGCGTGTTCAGGTGCTGCTTGAGGTTCAGGTTGTCACTCACGGATGTTGTTCCACTTACCAATGTTTCATTCAACAGCGTCATGCGGCCACCTCTGTTCCATCCACCGAGCCAGGCCCTGAGCGTTGTTCGGCAAAGAACTGCCGAATGCTGAAGCCCTGTGCATCCCTGTCTTCCAGATGATTGAAACGGGCGCGGAAGTCCCGCGCGCCCGGCAGTGTTGCGAGATACCAGCCCACGTGTTTGCGGGCGATACGGACTCCCATCACCTCGCCGTAGAATTCATGCAACGCCTGCACATGCTCCAGCAGGGTGCTTTCGATCTCGTCCAGCGTTGGCGCCGCCAGCAATTGGCCGGTGCGCAGATAATGCTCCACCTCGCGGAATATCCACGGGCGACCCTGTGCCGCACGTCCGATCAGCAGGCCGTCGACACCGGTCGAGTGCAGGACCTGCGCGGCTTTTTGCGGCGAGTCGATGTCGCCATTGGCGAAAACCGGGATCGACACCGCCTGCTTGATCGCGGCGATGGTGTCGTACTCGGCCTCGCCGGTATACAGGTCGGCGCGGGTACGCCCATGCACCGCCAATGCGGCGATGCCGGACTGTTCGGCGATGCGGGCGATGGTTGCGCCATTCTTGTTCTGGCGGTCCCAACCGGTGCGGATCTTCAGCGTCACCGGCACATCCACCGCCGCGACCACGGCCTCGAGGATGTCTGCGACCAGTCGCTCATCGCGCATCAGCGCGGAGCCTGCGGCCTTGTTGCAGACCTTCTTCGCCGGGCAACCCATGTTGATATCGATGATCTGTGCGCCCAGTTCGACGTTGCGCTGTGCGGCTTCGGCGAGCATCTGCGGGTCGCCGCCGGCGATCTGCACCGAGCGTGGCTCGGGCTCGTCGGCATGGGGCATGCGCAACCGCGACTTGCGGCTGTTCCACAGGCGCACGTCACTGGTGAGCATTTCCGAAACCACCAGGGCCGCGCCGAAGCGGCGACACAGCTGGCGGAACGGTTGATCGGTCACGCCCGCCATGGGCGCGAGAATCAACCGGTTGGATAAGGTGTAGGGGCCGATGCGCACCGCTGACATGAAGATTCCCTGCTTGGGGCCTGCTTGTTAGGTCGATCGGGACTGCAAAAAAGGGTGGTCATAATACCCGCTCCGCATGACGGGTTAAAGGCTGTTTTGAACAAATTCTGAACAGCGGCCGCCTTATCGCCAGTGGTTTGCTGGAGGGCATGGATATGCCATCAGCGCGATGGCTGACCCATCGCATCGGCAAGTCGTATCAATCGGGGGAGTGGAAACCCAGGCTGTAGTTCACCGCCTGCGCGCCCGGGTCGAGGATGTCCAGTGCGATGTGGATCGGCACCTGCGGGGGCATCTGGGCTTGCCCGGCAAGCTCGCCCGAGAGGTATTCGCTGGGCTTGAAGCTGCGGCTCGCCAGCAGCTTGCCGTTGATGTCGGCGAAGCGGATTTCCAGGAGCGGGAAAGGCTGCGCGAAGGCGGCACGGTTGTAGAGGATGGCGTCGACCACCAGCGCCCCGGTGAAGTCGGGGTGGCTGCGCACGACCAGGTTGCTGCTCTTGATCTGCGATATGTCGACGAGTGCAGGTAGCTCGCAGCCCAGCGTCGGGCAGACCCGTTCGAACCAGGGGCGGTAAGCCGCCTGCCGTGACAGCTCGTCGTAGTTGTACGCCACGTACTGGGCGCCCAGGGCCAGCAGCGCGAGCAGATTCAGGGCGCCCCAGCCAAGCCGGCGCGGCCAGGGGTTCTTGCGTTCCTGCCAATCCAGCTGCAGCGGTTCGTCATCGAGTTCGAAGAGCGGCTCGTCACGCAGATCCGGTTCGCGTCGTGGTGGTGCGATCGCTTCGGCCGCCTGCATCGGCTGCTCGGGTGGCGCCAGCTCCGGTTCGACCCGCTCGTTGCGTGCCTGCTGGGCCCTCGCTGTCGACAGCGCGCTGGTACTCGGTGCCAGGGGGGCGGGTTGGCGGGGCGTTTCCGCCGAGACCGGGGTGAAACTGATCGGGTCGTCCGGCTCATCGGCGCGACGTGCGCTAACGCTCTGCTCAGCATTGAGCAGGAGCTCGGCCCAGCTTTCATCCTGCGGGGCTGCCTCGTCCGCCGGTGCTTCGTGAGGGAGCGATGTGCCGGGGCTGTCGTGCCTCAGGGCATTCAGGTCGGCAGACAGCTCGCGCTCCTGGCGCTCCAGCTTGGCCAGCTCAGCGTCTAGGTCAAGGCTGTCGAGGTCCAGGTCGTCGTGGATCCAGAGAGTCTCGTCATCGCTGCGCGGGCTGGGCGAGGCAGCAGTCGCGATCGCACCTGGTTCCGGTTCCGCCTGCTCTGCGGCCAAGGGCGGCGGCGTCAGCGGGCGAGTCGGATCGATGTCGTCGCGTAGCAGATGGTGTGCGGCATTGAATACCTCCATGCAGGCACCACAGCGTGCCGCTCCTCGCGCTGCACGGAGCTGGCTGCGGCCGATGCGAAAGCGGGTACGGCAGTGGGGACACTGGGTGACGAAGCTGGTCATGCGAGGTTCCGCGCAAATGTGCCGGCTAGTCTAGCGCATGCCGATCGGCAAGCGGCAGTGGCCCGCCGTCATGGGCGTGCAGCATGTGGCTGCGGTCGCAGGATCAGCCACGCCGCGTCCCGCTGATGCGCACCCAGCCATCCTTCTCGGCGGTCGGGTCGAGTTCGAAGGCGTGGGCATAAGCCGCACGCACCTCTTCAGCCTGCTCGGCGAGGATTCCGGACAGCGCCAGCCGTCCGGCCGGTTTGACCAGTGCGGTGATCTGCGGTGCCAAGGAGACGAGCGGCCCGGCGAGGATGTTGGCGACTACCACGTCGGCCGGTTCCTGCGGCAATTGCTCGGGCAGATAAAGGGCGAAACGCTCCTCGGCGATGCCGTTACGCTGGGCGTTGTCACGCGAGGCTTCCAGCGCCTGGGTGTCGATGTCGGTACCGACGGCATGCGCGGCGCCCAGCAGAAGGCCGGCGATGGCGAGGATGCCCGAGCCGCAGCCGAAATCCAGCAGGCTCTGGCCGTTCAGCGACTGGGCATCCAGCCACTCGAGACAGAGTGCGGTAGTGGGGTGAGTGCCGGTACCGAACGCCAGGCCGGGATCCAGCAGCAGGTTGACCGCGTCGGGCTCGGGTGCCACGTGCCAGCTGGGGACGATCCACAGGCGGCGGCCGAAGCGCATCGGCTGGAAGTTATCCATCCAGCTGCGTTCCCAGTCCTGATCTTCGATCACCTCGACCTGGTGCTCGGGCAGCTCGCCGCCACGTAGCAGCTGCAGATGGGCGAGCAGGGCGTCCGCGTCGGTATCGGCTTCGAACAATGCCAGCAGATGAGTGTGCGACCACAGCGGGGTGGTGCCGAGGTCCGGCTCGAAGATCGGCTGATCTTCGGCGTCCATGAAGGTCACGGAGACCGCACCCAGATCCAGCAGCTGGTCTTCCAGCGCTTCGGCCTGATCGGGGGTGATGGCGAGTCGGATCTGCAGCCAGGACATGGAGGCCTCTCGAATGGGGTCGCGGTAAAAGCCGGCAAGCTTACTGGAGGGGGCGTTGTGCGGCCAGCCTGGGCTCGACGAACACCAGGTAGAAACGACAGAGGCCGCCCGAAGGCAGCCTCTGCAGTACAGCGCCGAGCGTGGCTCAGTGCTTATCCATACCCAGCTTCTTCTCCAGGTAGTGGATGTTCACGCCGCCCTTGCAGAAGCCGGGGTCGCGCACCAGGTCGCGGTGTAGCGGGGCGTTGGTCTTGATGCCGTCGACGATCAGCTCGTCCAGTGCGTTGCGCATGCGGCCCATGGCTTCATCGCGGTTCGCCCCGAAGGTGATCAGCTTGCCGATCAGCGAGTCGTAGTGCGGTGGAACCGAGTAGCCGTCGTACAGGTGGGAGTCAACGCGTACGCCGTTGCCGCCCGGAGCATGGAAGTGCTTGACCTTGCCTGGGCTCGGCATGAAGTTGCGCGGGTCTTCGGCGTTGATGCGGCATTCGACGGCGTGGCCGCGGATGACCACGTCTTCCTGCTTGATCGACAGCTTCTGGCCGCCACCGATCAGCAGCATTTCCTTGACGATATCGATACCGGTGACCATCTCGGTAACCGGGTGCTCCACCTGCACGCGGGTGTTCATCTCGATGAAGTAGAAGTTGCCGTCTTCATAGAGGAACTCGAAGGTGCCGGCGCCGCGGTAGCCGATATCGATGCACGCCTGGACGCAGCGAGCCTGGACCTTGCGGCGGGCTTCTTCGTCGATCAGCGGGGCAGGGGCCTCCTCGATCACCTTCTGGTGGCGGCGCTGCAGCGAGCAGTCGCGATCGCCCAGGTGAATTGCATTGCCCTGACCGTCGGCCAGCACCTGGATTTCCACGTGGCGTGGATTGGTCAGGAACTTCTCGAGGTAGACCATCGGGTTGCCGAAGGCGGCGCCGGCTTCGTTGCGGGTCAGCTTGGCCGAGGCGATCAGGTCCTCTTCCTTGTGCACCACACGCATGCCGCGACCACCACCACCACCGGCGGCCTTGATGATCACCGGGTAGCCTACTTCGCGAGCGATTCGCAGCGCTTCCTGCTCGTCTTCCGGCAGCGGGCCGTCGGAGCCGGGAACGGTGGGGACGCCGGCCTGCTTCATGGCGTCCTTGGCCGACACCTTGTCGCCCATCAGGCGGATCACATCGGCGGTCGGGCCGATGAAGGTGAAGCCGGATTTCTCCACCTGTTCGGCGAAATCGGCGTTCTCGGCGAGGAAACCATAACCGGGGTGAATGCCATCGGCGCCGGTTACCTCGGCAGCGGCGATGATCGCCGGAATGCTCAGGTAGGACTGGGCGGAGGAGGCCGGGCCGATGCACACGGACTCGTCGGCCAGCGACACGTGCATCAGGTCACGGTCGGCAGTGGAGTGCACCGCCACGGTCTTGATGCCCAGTTCCTTGCAGGCGCGCAGGACACGAAGGGCGATCTCGCCGCGGTTGGCGATCAGTACTTTTTCCAACATCGCTGGCTCTCCGCGGTTCAAACGATGGTGAACAGCGGCTGGTCGTATTCGACCGGCTGACCATTCTCCACCAGGATCGATTCGATGGTGCCGCTGGTTTCGGCCTCGATGTGGTTCATCATCTTCATGGCTTCGACGATGCAGAGGATATCGCCCTTCTTGACGGTCTGGCCCACGTCGACGAACGGCTTGGCTTCCGGCGAGGAGGCGCGGTAGAAGGTGCCGACCATCGGCGAACGGACTACGGTGCCGTTCAGCTTGGGCGCGGCCGGAGCGGCGTCGGCAGCTGGGGCGGCAGCAGCGGCGGGAGCGGGTGCCGGGGCGGCCGGTGCCTGATGGGCGTAGATCGGTTGCTGCATCGCTACCTGCTTGCTGTGGCGGCTGATGCGAACCGACTCCTCACCTTCGTGAATTTCCAGCTCGTCGATACCGGACTCTTCCAGCAGTTCGATCAGTTTCTTGACTTTGCGAATATCCATGAAGCGTTGACTCCCAGGTAAGTTCAAAGGGCATTGCTGCTCGCTTCTTCAAGCCACATCAGTGTCCGTCAGGAAGCAGCGAGTTGTTCCAGGGCGGCCTCCAGGGCCAGTCGGTAACCGCTGGCGCCAAGGCCGCAGATCACCCCTACCGCTACGTCGGAGAAATAGGAGTGATGGCGGAAAGGTTCGCGTTTGTGCACGTTGGACAGGTGCACTTCGATGAATGGGATGCTCACGGCCAGCAATGCGTCACGTAATGCGACGCTGGTATGAGTGAAGGCTGCAGGGTTGATCAGGATGAAATCGACGCCTTCGCTGCGCGCGGCATGGATGCGCTCGATCAGTTCGTACTCGGCGTTCGATTGCAGGTGCAGCAGATGATGCCCCGCTTCGCGGGCACGCTGCTCCAGATCCTGGTTGATCTGCGCCAGCGTGACAGCGCCATAGACGCCGGGCTCGCGAGTGCCGAGCAGATTGAGATTCGGGCCATGGAGGACCAGAAACGTGGCCATGCAGGTTCCTTGTTTTTCTTGGTGCGCCGATCCGGCAAGTACCGGCCGGGTCGCGAGAGGTGAAAAACTATGCCCCAGGCAAGGGCTGACTGTCCAGTCATGTCGCGATCGAAGGAAATGCCTGCATTATGTCTGAAGTTTCCCGCAATCATTCGTCGACCCAAGGCGTGCTTCGAGTGCCTGCAACGAAGCACGGCAAATCATCGCGACGCCTGGAGCAAAGCCGCCGCTCGATCCAGTCGATCGGCGAAGCCGGAAGCGTCTATTTCGCCGACTACGCGCACCTCGTTCAGTTCTTTTCCGTTGCCATCGAAGAACAGGATGGCGGGTGGGCCGAACAGCTGGTAGCGATCCAGCAGGCTACGTTGGGCAGCATTGCTCTCGGTGATGTCGAAGCGGATTAGACGATAGTCGGCCAGGCGCGGAGCCACCTGTGGATTGGCGAAGACTTCGCGCTCGATGACCTTGCAGCTGATGCACCAGTCGGCATACCAGTCCAGCATCAGCGGTTGCCCGGCGGCGCGGGCGGCGGCCAGTTGCGCGTCCAGTTCCGCTGGCGTGGAAATGGTGTGCCAGCCTTCGCCAACCTGGCTGCCCGGTGCGGAGCTGCTGGCGATCGGCAGCGGGCGCAGCGGGTCGGAGCCGCCTTGCAGTGCGCCGACCCAGGCGGCCAGGGCGTAGACCAGCAGAGCCAGGCCGAGCAGTTGGGCGAGCTTCTGGCGTGGCGTCTTGCTGGTGAGCTCGAGGGTGCCGAGGAACAGCGCGCTGCCCGCCGCCAGCAATCCCCAGAGCGCCAGGGCGACGGGGCCGGGCAGTACGCGCTCGAGCATCCATATCGCGACCGCCAGCAGCAGCACGCCGAAGAGGTTGCGCACGCCAACCATCCAGGGCCCGCTCTTGGGTAGCAGGGCGCCGCCGCCCGTGGCGAACAGCACCAGCGGTGCGCCCATGCCCAGCCCCAGGGCGAATAGCTTCAGCCCTCCGCCCAGGGCGTCGCCGCTGGCGCTGATGTACAGCAGCGCGCCGGCCAGCGGTGCGGAAACGCATGGCGAGACCAGCAGGCTGGACACCGCACCGAGCAGCGCCGCTCCGGTGAACGAACCGCCGCGGGCGCTGCCGGCCAACCGGTCGAGGCGGCCGCTCAGGGCTCGCGGCAGGCGCAGTTCGAACAGGCCGAACATGGCCAGGGCGAATATCACGAAGAACAGGGCGAAGGGCACCAGAATCCACGCCGATTGCAGGCGTGCCTGCAGATTCAGTTCTGCACCGAACACGCCCATCAGCGCGCCGAGCAGGGCGAAGCCGCCAGCCATTGGCAACACATAGGTCACCGACAGCAGGAAGCTGCGCATGCCGCCGGGCTGGCCGCGCAGGACCACGCCGGTAAGAATCGGCAGCATTGGCAGCACGCAGGGGGTGAATGTCAGGCCGAGGCCGGCGAGGAAGAACAGCGCGACCGAGCGCCAGGAGAGGTCGCCTTCGCTGGCCTGCCCGCTGTTGGCCGCTCCGGCGGATGCGCCTGCGCCATCGCCGATGGGAAGCGACTCGGTTTCCGGTGGATAGCACAGGCCTTTGTCGGCACAACCCTGGTAGGAGACCTGCAGGACGAAGGGGCGATTGTCCGGGTTGGTCAGCGGAAGTTCGACATCGACAATGCCGTAGTAGGCTTCGATCTCGCCGAAATAGTCATCGACCTTGGGCACACCAGCGGGCAGCTTAGGCTCGCCGATGGTGACCGTCGGCTCGTCGGTCTTGAAGACGAATCGATGCCGATAGAGGTAGTAGCCTTCGGCAGCGACGAAGCGCAGGGTGATTCGCTCGGGCGTCGCTTCGACGAGGCTCAGCCTGAATGCCTCGCGTACCGGCAGGAAGTCGCTGCTATTGTTCAGGGCGCTGCCGAAGCCCGCGCTGGGTTTGTTGTCGAACAGGCCGGCATTGGCGGGTAGTACGCAGAAGAGGAGCAGCAGACTCAGTAGGCGAAGCATGGTGATCTCACGGCAAAGCTTTGGCGGCATGATAACCAAGCCTCGAGCTTGGTGCCCGTGCTCAACTGTCGCCCTGTCGATCAGTTTGCAACCAGATGCTGTCGTCCCGCTCGATCACATCCAGCTGCCGCAGCGATTGACCGGCGCAGGGGCCGGCGACGCATTCGCCAGACTCGATAAGGAACAGTGCTCCATGCGTGGCGCATTGCAGCAGGCTGCCGCTTTCGTCGAGAAAGCGGTCGGGCAGCCATTCCAATGGCACTCCCCGGTGCGGACAGCGGTTCTCGTACAGGTAGGGCCGGCCATCCCGGCGAACCGCGATGATCTGCAGTTCGCCTGCGGTGAAACCGCGGCTCTGCCCTTCCGGCAGTTCGGATGTTGCGCACAATCGAATCATCTTGACCTCTCGCAGGAACGGCGATTATCCCGCAACCACTGCTCGTGCGCAGCCTGATGCTAACCGCGGGGTGGCGGCGCCGCCGACACGCTCTTATCCTTCGCCCTCATCCGCCTGGCGAAGCATCCCTGATGGGCACTCGGGTTCCCGTACGTATTCTGTTTGTCGTACTCAGCGTGCTGTTGCTGGCGGCCGTCTGGCTGTCGTTGGCGCTGGGTCCGTTGAGCCTGGCGCTGGACGACACTGCGCTGGCGGCGCTGCGCCTGCTGGGACTGCCGATCGGACATGATGGTCTGCAGCAGGCAGAGTTGATCCTGGGCCAGATCCGGCTGCCGCGTACGCTGCTCGGCTGCGCCGCAGGTGCCGTGCTGGCCCTGTGCGGCGTGGCGATGCAGGGACTCTTTCGCAACCCCTTGGCCGATCCCGGGCTCGTCGGGGTGTCCAGCGGCGCCGCGCTCGGTGCGGCTGCCGCGATCGTCGGCAGCACCTTCGTGCCCGCGCTGCCGCAGGTCTGGCAGCCCTATGTGCTGTCCATGTTCGCCTTCCTTGGCGGCCTCGCGGTGACCTTGCTGGTGTATCGGCTGGGGCGGCGCGACGGGCAGACCCGCGTCGCCACCATGCTGTTGGCGGGTATCGCCCTGACCGCACTGGCCGGTGCCATTGTCGGCCTGTTCACCTATCTTGCCGACGACACCACGTTGCGCTCACTGACCTTCTGGAATCTCGGCAGCCTGAACGGCGCCAGCTACGCGGGGCTATGGCCGCTGTTGCTGATCACGCTTGCCGTCGGCTGTTGGCTGCCACGCCGCGCAACGGCATTGAATGCACTCTTGCTAGGCGAATCCGAGGCGCGCCATTTGGGTTTCGACGTCGAGCGCATCAAGCGCGAGCTGGTGGTCTGTACCGCGCTGGGTGTCGGCGCCGCCGTTGCTGCCGCGGGCCTGATCGGCTTCGTCGGCCTGGTCGTCCCGCATCTGATGCGTCTGCTGGTGGGGCCGGATCATCGGCTGCTGCTGCCGGCCTCGGCGCTCGCCGGCGCCACCCTGCTGTTGCTGGCGGATGTCGCCGCGCGGCTGGTGATCGCGCCTGCCGAGTTGCCGATCGGCATCGTCACGGCGCTGCTCGGCGCGCCGTTCTTTCTGTTCCTGCTGCTCCGGGAGCGTGTTTGATGCTGGTCGGCAGCGATCTGACGGTAAGGCGTGGCGCCATCACGGCGCTGGATGGGGTTTCTCTGCGCTTGCAGGCGGGACAGGTGTCGGGTGTGCTCGGCCCGAACGGAGCGGGCAAGAGCACCTTGCTGGAGGCTCTGTCCGGCGAGCTGAAAACCGCCAGAGGGCAGGTCATGCTGCATGGGCGAGCGCTTGACGACTGGTCGGATCGCGAGCGGGCGCGTTGCCTAGCGGTATTGCCGCAGAGTTCGACGCTGAGCTTTGCCTTCCAGGTCGAAGATGTGGTCGCGATGGGGCGCCTGCCGCATTGCAGCGGCCGTCAGGCTGATGCTCGCATCGTGGCCGCTGCACTCCAGGCCGCGGATGCGCAGCATCTGGCCGGGCGCAGCTATCTGCGGCTGTCCGGTGGCGAGCGTCAGCGGGTGCATCTGGCCCGAGTGCTGGCGCAGCTCTGGCCGGGGGACGAGGGCAGCGTGCTGCTGCTCGACGAGCCCACCTCGATGCTCGACCCGGCACATCAGCACAGCATCCTCCAGGCGGTTCGGCGTTTCGCCGAGCAGGGCGGCGCCGCACTGGTGATCCTGCATGACCTGAATCTGGCTGCCCGTTACTGTGATCGGCTGTTGCTGCTCAAGAACGGTCGCGCACAGATCGCCGGCGCGCCGGACGAGGTGTTGCGCGAGGCGCCGCTGCAAGCCGTGTTCGGCCTGGATGTGCTGGTCCAGCGGCATCCGGAACGAGGTCACCCCCTGGTCATCGCCCGTTGAGGAGGTATGTGGTGCGCATCATCGTTTTATTGACAGTGGTCTTGCTGAGCGCTTGTAGCGTACTGCCACCGCTACCTGAGTGGCAGGGTCCGGAAGGCCGGGACCACGCCGATCTCGGCCTTATCGTCGATCTGCACAATGACGCTGTGCTGACCCCGGCTCAGCTCGTCGCCAGGTTGCAGGACAGCGAGGCCCTGCTGGTCGGCGAGCGCCACGACAATCCCGATCACCATGCGCTGCAGCTCTGGCTGCTGCAGGCGCTGGAGCAGCAACGCCCGCACGGCAGCCTGCTGCTGGAAATGCTCGAGCCCGGCCAGCAGGCGCGTGTCGACAGTGTGCGTCGAAACCTTCGCGCGGGCCATGCGCCGGGCGATCTTGCCCAGGCGCTGGACTGGCAGAAGGGCTGGGCCTGGAACCTCTACGGGCCTTTGGTCAGCCATGCGCTGATGCAGTCCTATCCGCTGTTGCAGGCAAATCTCGGACGCGACGAGATCATGTCCATCTACCGGGCCGCTCCCCGCTTGCAGGGGCGCGCTTCGGCAACGACTACGGTGAGGGATGCTCTGCTCGCGCAGATCGAAACCTCGCATTGCGGCATGCTGCCGGCAAGTCAGCTTCCGGCGATGCTGGCGGTGCAACAGCAGCGTGATCGACGCATGGCCGAACGTCTGCTCGCGGCGCCAAAGCCCGCGATGCTGCTGGCGGGGGCGTTCCATGTGCGGCGTGACCTTGGAGTGCCGCTGCATATCGAGGATCTGGCAGACATGCCTGTCACGGTGCTGATGCTTGCCGAGGTCGGCGAGAGGGTATCTGCCGAGAAGGCAGACTTCGTCTGGTATACACCGGCACAACCAGAGCAGGATCATTGCGAGCAACTGCAGCAGCGCGGCAAATAGCGCAGCCTTATCTGCCAGCCGCAAAATACAGGCAAAAAAAGACCCGGCAGCGCCGGGTCAAAACCGTGATTAGCCTGATGAGGAGATAACCTGAAGGATCGACTGCCTGAGCCTTCAGCTATCGGCTGACCTCGCGATCAGTTGCGATAATAATAACAATTCTCATTTCTGCGTCAACAGGCTTTCTCAAAAAATTTACTGCCCGCGATTCCGGCCTCGCTAGACGGCAATGTTGACCCGCAGGTGGGTGACCTCCTTGTTCAGCAGATCGATGCGGCGCGCCATGCTCTCGATGAGGCTGTGGGCGATGCGCGGATTGCTCTGCGTCAGGCCGAGGAACTGTTCCTTGGGAATCACCATGACCGTGCACGGCTCGCTGGCGACCACCGTTGCGCTGCGGCGCTCGCGAGTGAACACCGCCATGGCGCCGAAGATCTCGTCTTTCTGTACGTCGCCGACCTTCTGTCCGTCGACGATAGCGTCCGCGTGGCCTTCGATGATGATGAATACGTTGTCCGCCTCGTCGCCCTGGCGAATGAGCTCCTCGCCTACCGCGAAATGCTTGAACCCCGTTGCCGGGCGGATTTCCGGTTGCTTCAGGCGTGCCAGGGCGTCGCCGAGCAGGGCGGTATGACCGATCAGATATTGCGTGAAGAGTTCCTGCCGATGCGTGTCGCCATGAACGTGCTGAAACACCGCGTTGCGCGAGTAGGGCACCAGTGTGACGGGCTCGTCGCTGCTGTAGCGGCACTCGGGCAGATCGCTCGACTGGCGCAGGCCGATCAAGTCGCCTTCCTGCAAATAGAACAGCGGTTTGCCGTCGATCACCGCATGCAGCAGGCCGGTCTCGATCACGAACAGCTGCTGGGGCGGCAGCTCCGCGCAAAGGTCGTCGGTGTGTTTGATGTCGAGATTGGGGCCTGATGGTTGCAGGCCCTCCAGCAACTGGCTGGGGATGGCTTGCAGGCGGCTGATCAGGCGATCGGCATACGCCGGTTGTTCCCCGAGTAGATACATGTCGGTAATCCTTGAACGAGCGGCAGACGATTGGCAGGGTCACGTTGACGCACAATAGGCCCGGTCGCGCGAGCGAGTAAATCGTGCCAAGCGGAGGTTGTGAGCTAGCTCTAGTTGTCGGACTCGTTGCTCAGGTTCCGATTCAGCTCGTCCTTCAGCGGGGACGGTAGTTGCTGCCAGGGCACGTCACGCAGTGCGCCTTCAATGGCATAGAGCAGAACCTTGGAAGCAGCAAAGCCGCGCGCCTTGACTGCCCGATAAGAGCTGACCGAGCCGAGCCGCCGCAGGTCATCCCTTGTGTGAATGCCCGAAGCGTGCAGCCACTGAACCGAGGTCTTGCCGAGATTGCGGAGCGATAGCAGTTCGTCGTGCATGGCGGCGTCCTTGCATTGCTAGCGGTTGGGGAAGCCTGTAAGGAAGTGTAGCGGCCAGCGGACTGGGCGCCGCTGATCGGGTGGGCCCCAGGCCGAGAGAATTTGAGGTTCGTGCAGCTCGATGGGGTCGCGGCCGTGCTGCCGTTGCCATTGCTTGACGGCTGACCAGGTGCGCAAGTAGCCCAACAGCTCGCCGAGATTCCACTGTGCCTCAAGGGCGAAGGGTGGCGTGTCGATGCATGCGAACGGTGGCCGGATATCTCGATAGCCGGCGTCGACGCTGGCGCGACCGGCAGGCCAGTAGCCAGCAAGCGTTTCGTGGTAGAGGTGATTAATGACGGCGTCCACATCCGGGGATACTTCCAGCAGGCTGTAGCACCAGGCGCAGAACAGTCCGTTGGGCTTCAGCGCTTGTCGCGCCTGGGCAAAGAATGCCGGAGTGGCGAACCAATGCAGTGCCTGCGCGACGACGATCAGGTCGAGCAGGCCGTTTCGCAGAGGCAGGTGCTCTGCCTCGGCGACGAAACGCTGTACGTCCGCCCAACCGTCGCCCGCGGCAAGTTGCTCGACGCTGGCATCGCAGGCCAGCACCTGGCGGAAGTGGCTCCTCAGCGGAAGGCTGGCCTGACCGTTCCCGGCGGCCAGGTCCAGCGCGTTGTCGGTCGCCTCGCATTGACTGGCGAGCCAGGCAAAAAGCGCCTCCGGGTAGGTCGGGCGGTAACGGGCGTAGTCATCGGAGCGGCTGGAAAACAGCTGAACGCTGTCTCCGGCTCGGGAGAGGCGGGGTTCGCTGGCAGGCATAGGCATTCCCACGGTTGTTATACCGGGAGTATAGAGGCACCGCCGCGGCCTGCCCGCGACGGTGCCTAACGGTCAAAGCCCCGGCAGGCGCTGGCGGATGTTGGCGACCAGCTCGTCGAGGCTGCCGGCATCCTGTGTCTGGACCCGGCAGCTGTGCAGGCGCTCGCTGTCGCTCAGCGGCTCGCGGCTGGCCTGCTGCGCGCGGACCACCTCCATTGTCGCGTCGGACGGATCGGTGCCTTCGGCCTGACGCTGAGCGAGCCACTGGGCGATCACCGCTTCCGGAGCCTCGCAATCGAGGATGAGGAACGGCACGCCGGTCGCTTCGGCCGCCTGCCATGCCGTCTGGCGTTGCGACTGCTTCAGGTAGGCTGCGTCGATGACCACGGCGAACCCGGCCTGCAGTGCGGCAGTCGCCAGCTGGTGCAGGTGGCGATAGGTCGCTTCGCTGGCTTGCTGGCTGTAGATGCCGCTATCGAGCTGGCCCGCCTGCGCCTCGGCCTGCTCGCCGTGCAGACGCTTGCGCTCGACATCCGAGCGCAGACGCACCGCGCCCAGCGCTTCGACCAGGCGCAGTGCCACGTGGCTCTTGCCAACGGCCGATACGCCGTGGGTGATGGCGAGGAAGCGGGACGGAATCGCGCTGTAGCTTTCGGCAAGGTTGGCGTAGCCGCGATACCGGCGCAGGACTACCTTGCGCTGCACGGCGTCCTGCTCCTGATACAGGCGGAACAGGCTGACCTTGCCGCGAACCAGTGCACGATAGGCCTTGTACAGGTTGAGCAGGGCCAGTGCGGCATAGTCGCCGGTGTGTTCCAGCCAGCCGTTGATAAAACGTCGGGCCTGGCATTTCAGCCCGCGATCCTCAAGGTCCATGGCCAGGAACGCAGCATCCGAGGCGACATCAATCAGGCGGAACGGCTCGTTGAACTCGATGCAATCGAACAGCACGACCTTGCCATCGATCAGCGTCGCATTGCCCAGGTGAAGGTCGCCATGGCATTCGCGAACGAGGCCTTGCTGGCAGCGCTGCTCGAGCAGCGGGCGCAAGCGTGTGATGCTGGTTTCGGTCCAGTCTTCGAGCGCGTCCAGCTGGCGCAGATCTTCCGGCTCGCTGAGCAGCGGGCGGATCTGTTCGAAGTTCTGCCGCATTGGTGCGACGATCGCGTCGGCGCTGTTCAGCGCATGGTCCGCTTGTACCTGCGGTGTACTGAGGTGGAAGCTGGCGATCTGCTCGGCCAAGGCGTCGATATGCGCGTCGGTCAGCTCGCCGCGGGCCTGGACCTCGGCCAGCAGCTGGGATTGCGGAAACTCGCGCATCTTCAGCGCGTACTCGAAGGGTTCGCCATCGCCACCGATCACCGGGGCATCAGGCGAGCCGCTGATGGGCAGCACTTCCAGGTAGAGATCGGGCGCCATGCGCTGGTTGAGGCGCAGCTCCTCTTCGCAGAAATGCTTGCGCGCAGACAAATCGGTGAAGTCGAGGAAGCCGAAGTTCACCGGCTTCTTGATCTTGTAGGCGTACTGGCCGGTGAGGATGACCCAGGAGATATGGGTTTCGATGACCCGAAAGCCTTCGGTGGGGTGCGGATACAGGGCAGGATTCTGCAGGGCGGCGATCAGTGCTTGGCTCACGGTCATTCCTTGTCGAAGTTCTTGAACGGGGCGTGCGAGTCCACTGCGAAGCAGTCCACACAGTCGTAAAGTCGCCGGCATTATGGCCGCTGAGCGTTGCGCTGCAAACCGCTGAGAGGCCGTCAATCGGCGGCGGCAAAGTGCGTATAATGCGCCGCCATGACTAAACCTCGCTCCCCTCGTAATCGCTCCAAGCGCCGCTCCAGTGGTGCTCGCCCCTGGTTGGGCTGGGCGGTCAAGCTCTCCATTGTCGGCCTGGTGATCCTGGCCGGTTTCGCCATCTACCTCGATGCTGTCGTGCAGGAGAAATTCTCCGGCAAGCGCTGGACGATTCCGGCAAAGGTTTATGCGCGACCGCTGGAACTGTTCGTCGGTCAGAAGCTGGACAAGAACGACTTCCTTGCTGAGCTGGACGCGCTCGGCTATCGGCGCGAGCGCTCGGTCAGTGGCCCGGGCGGCGCTTCGGTTGCCGGCAATGACATCGAACTGCACACCCGCGGCTTCCAATTCTACGAAGGTGCCGAGCAGTCGCAGCGGCTGCGGGTCCGCTTCTCCGGCGATTTCGTTGCCGGCCTGAGCAGCGCCAACGGTAGCGCCCTGCCTGTGGCGCGTCTGGAGCCGGTGCTGATCGGTGGACTGTATCCGGCGCACAACGAAGATCGCATCCTGATCAAGCTGGACCAGGTGCCACCTTATCTGGTGGAAACGCTGGTCGCAGTGGAGGACCGGGAGTTCTTCAATCATTTTGGCGTGTCGCCCAAATCCATCGCTCGCGCCGTCTGGGTCAACCTGACTGCCGGCCAGGTTCGCCAGGGTGGCAGTACCCTGACCCAGCAGCTGGTCAAGAACTTCTACCTGACCAACGAACGCAGCCTCAGCCGCAAGGCAACCGAGGCGATGATGGCTGTGTTGCTGGAGCTGCATTACGACAAGCAGGAAATCCTCGAGGCCTACCTGAACGAAGTCTTCCTCGGCCAGGATGGCCGTCGCGCCGTGCATGGTTTCGGACTGGCCAGCCAGTACTTCTTCGGTCAGCCGCTGGCCGAGCTGAAGCTGCCGCAAGTGGCGCTGCTGGTCGGTATGGTCAAGGGGCCTACCTACTACAACCCGCGACGCAATCCCGAGCGTGCGCTGGAGAGGCGCAATCTGGTGCTCGATCTCTTGGCCGAGCAGCAGGTCATCAGTGTCGATGAGGCGGCCAAGGCCAAGCAGGCGCCACTGGGGGTAACCCAGCGCGGCAGCATGGCGGACAGTTCCTATCCGGCCTTCCTCGACCTGGTCAAGCGTCAGCTGCGCGAGGACTATCGGGACGAGGACCTCACCGAAGAGGGCCTGCGCGTCTTCACCAGTTTCGATCCGGTGCTCCAGCTGAAGGCCGAGCAGGCCATGAGCGAAACCCTCAAGCGACTCGGCAAGGCCACCGAGGGCGTCGAGGGCGCGATGATCGTCACTAATCCCGAAACCGGTGAAATCCAGGCCATGCTGGGTAGCCGCCAGCCAGGTTTCGCCGGCTTCAATCGGGCGCTGGACGCGTCGCGTCCGATCGGCTCGCTGATCAAGCCGGCCATCTACCTGGCCGCGCTGGAGAAGCCCAGCCAGTACACGCTGACCAGTCTGCTCGAGGACGAGCCCTTCTCCGTGAAAGGTGCCGATGGGCAGGTCTGGAAGCCGCAGAATTATGGGCGTCAGGCCTATGGAACAGTGTATCTGTATCAGGCGCTCGCCAATTCCTACAACCTGTCGACCGCGCGGCTCGGGCTCGATCTGGGCGTGCCGAACGTGCTGAAGACGCTCGAGCGCCTGGGTGCATCACCCAAATGGCCGGCTTACCCGTCGATGCTGCTGGGGGCCGGCGGCCTGCGTCCGATCGAAGTGGCCGACATGTATCAGACGCTTGCCAACGGTGGCTTCAATACCCCGCTGCGGGGCATTCGCAGTGTACTGACCGCGGACGGTGAGCCACTCAAGCGTTACCCGTTCCAGATTCAGCAGCGCTTCGATCCGGGCGCGATCTACCTGACTCAGTACGCCATGCAGCGGGCCATGCGCGAAGGAACGGGGCGTTCCGCCTACAACCGTTTGCCGCAGTCGCTGAATCTGGCTGGCAAGACCGGTACCACCAACGATTCGCGTGACAGCTGGTTTGCCGGCTTCAGTCAGGATCTGCTGGCCGTGGTCTGGTTGGGCCGTGATGACAATGGCAAGACTTCACTGACCGGAGCGACCGGCGCGCTGCAGGTGTGGAGCGACTTCATGCGGAGGGCCGATCCGCTGCCTCTGCAGATGCCTGTGCCGGACAACGTGACATACGCCTGGGTGGATGCGAGAAGCGGACTGGGTACGGATGAGCGCTGCCCCGATGCGGTGCAGATGCCCTATATTCGCGGCAGCGAGCCGGCACCCGGACCTGGCTGCGGCATTCAGGCGCCAGCGGAGTCGGTCATGGATTGGGTGCGTGGCTGGTTGGAGTAACTGCCGCAGAGGTCGCGCGCTTCGTGGTTCTACGTTGAGAGGTCTGAATTGGTGAACAAGCAGTGGATGGCCGTTGTTGCAGCGGTGGCGCTGGTACAGGGGTGCGCGACCGTGGATCGTGGTTCGATCCCCGTGGTGGACTCGGGCGCTCCCGTTTCCGAGGAGGTGGCGGCTCGCCAGGGATACCGCGCGCCAGCCGGGGTCGCAGCACCAAGGCAGCAGCAGGAGGACTCTGGGGTGGTGGTGATGGTGCCGCAAGGCAGCTCTGCTCCGCTTGAGACGTTCGCCGCGCCAGATGCTCCCTTTGTTGGGGCGAGTGGGACGCCAGGCGGCGATCAGCCTGCGTGGCAGCCGGCGCCGTCAATCTCGGCGCCAGCCAGCACGCAGCAGCCGAGCATGCCCACCGGTATCCCATCCTCCGGCAGCGGCCTGGCCGCCGACGAGCAACTGGATGGACCTGTGCTCGCGCTGTTGACTACGGCTCAACAGCAGCAGGGCGGTGGTGATCTGAATGGTGCGGCTTCCAGTCTCGAACGCGCGCAGCGTATTGCGCCGCGCGAGCCGCAGGTCCTCTATCGTCTGGCTCAGGTCCGGTTGGCACAGGGGGATGCCACTCAGGCGGAGCAGCTGTCGCGCCGCGCATTGAGTTATGCCAGTGGACGCCCCGCGCTGCAGGCGAGCCTCTGGGAATTGATCGCACAGGCACGTGAGCGGCGGGGCGACAGTGCCGGTGCCGCTCAAGCTCGTGAGCGAGCCAAGGTCAATCTGTGATGGATCCGCGCCTTCCGGCGATCGCGCAGCAGCTGCTTTTGATCGAGCGCGAGCTGCGCACGCTTGACCTGTGGAGCGCAGAACCTCCGTCGCCGGAGGCTCTGGCCAGCGTCGAGCCATTTTGCGTGGATACGTTGCGCTTCGAGCAATGGCTGCAGTGGATATTCCTGCCGCGGATGAAAGCGATCGTCGAAGCGGATCATCCTCTGCCACAGGCGTCGGGCATCTGTGCGATGGCAGAGGTGGTCTATCGGGAGGGACGGGTAGTCAGTCTGCTAGAGGCGTTGCGTGCTTTCGATGCCTTGATCGAGGCGCCTTCGCGCTGAGCGGCTTGGCGGGCCGCCAGCTCAAAATCTGAAGCGGCGGTATCAGTTGCAGTTTTCGGCGATCTTGTCGCGTGTTTCTGCGATCCGGGCCTGCCGCTCCTCTTCGGTGATTCGCCGGGTTTCACCCTTCTCTTCAACACGGACCCGCGGATTGTTCTGCAGTTGCGCGAGGTTGGTGCGCATGGTTTCGCAGTAACGCTTGCGCTCGGCCTCTTGCTCGGCGACCTGCTGTTTCACCTTGCGGTCGATGCTTTGCTGATCGGGCTCGCCGCTTTTTTCCTGCGGGGCAGGTGCCGGCGCTGTTACGGATTTGCCTGGCGCAACCACGGTATTAACAGTTTCCACCTGCTGCCCCTGCGGCGGCTGGGCGCCAAAGTGCGTCACGCCCTGGGCATCCACCCATTTGTACACCTGCGCGGCCATGGCATTGCCGCAAAGCGCCAGTGCCAGGCCGCTCGCAAGAACCGTCAATCGCATGCTGTTACCTTCATCAGGATCGGAAAACGGCCTCCACTATACCCAAAAGCCGAGGGCGTACTTCTGCGCGCCGTCACAGCTCGAGGTTGGCTGAAACGTAACGGCAGGCTTGACTTGCGGGTGCCGAATCCGAACAATCCGAGGCTTGCTGTCCTGAGTCGCCTCGCCGCAAGCGATACCGGCTCAGTCTAGACAGACATGAGGTGCTACCCGCGCCGACCTGCATCACCCGCAACGCGTTACCTCGCGCTGGGTGGAGAGCCCGCGACACCAGGGACTCTTCCGATACTGGCTCAATCAGTGGCTGACGTAGTCGGCGACCACCGTCGCTCATGCCCTGTTGGCAGTAAACCTATTTCTGGCGGCTCCGGCTTGGACCGCTATCTGGCGTTCAGAGGTGAACAACGTGGAACTCTTATCCGGCGCTGAAATGGTCGTCCGCTCCCTGCGTGACGAAGGCGTTAAGTACATCTACGGGTACCCGGGCGGTGCCGTTCTGCATATCTACGATGCGCTTTTCAAGGAAAAGGCCATCGAGCACATCCTGGTTCGTCACGAGCAGGCCGCCACGCACATGGCCGATGGCTATGCGCGCGCGACCGGCAAGGCCGGCGTGGTGCTGGTGACCTCCGGTCCCGGGGCGACCAATGCCATCACCGGTATAGCCACCGCCTTCATGGACTCGATCCCGATGGTGGTCATCTCCGGTCAGGTGCCCAGCACCATGGTCGGCACCGATGCCTTCCAGGAAACCGACATGATCGGCATCTCCCGTCCGATCGTTAAGCACAGCTTCATGATCAAGCATCCTTCGGAAATTCCCGAAGTGATGAAGAAGGCCTTCTATCTCGCCGAGTCCGGGCGTCCAGGGCCGGTTGTCATCGATATCCCGAAGGATATGACCAACCCGGCCGAGAAATTCGAGTACGTCTACCCGAAGAAGGCCAAGTTGCGTTCGTACAGCCCGGCCGTGCGTGGGCATTCCGGCCAGATTCGCAAGGCAGCGGAATTGCTGCTGGGCGCCAAGCGGCCAATTATCTACGCCGGTGGCGGTGTGGTCCTGGGCAAGGCTTCGGCGCAACTGACCGAGCTGGCGAAGATGCTCAACCTGCCGGTGACTAACACCCTGATGGGCCTGGGGTGCTTTCCGGGCAGCGACCGCCAGTTCGTCGGCATGCTCGGCATGCACGGCAGCTACACCGCCAACCTGGCGATGCATCACTCCGATGTGATCCTCGCGGTCGGTGCGCGTTTCGATGACCGCGTGATCAACGGCGCGACCAAGTTCTGTCCGAACGCCAAGATCATCCACATCGATATCGACCCGGCATCCATCTCCAAGACCATCAAGGCGGATATCCCGATTGTCGGTCCGGTGGACAGCGTGCTCACCGAGATGGTCGCCATCGTCAAGGAGATCGGCCAGGCGCCGAATGCCGAGACCGTGGCCAGCTGGTGGAAGCAGATCGACGAGTGGCGCGGCAATGGCCGGCTGTTCCCCTACAACGAGGGCGATGGTTCGATCATCAAGCCGCAGGCCGCCATCGAGGTGCTCTGCGAAGTGACCAAGGGCGAGGCTTATGTAGCCTCGGACGTTGGTCAGCATCAGATGTTCGCCTGCCAGTACTACAAGTTCGACAAGCCCAACCGCTGGCTCAATTCGGGCGGCCTCGGCACCATGGGCTTTGGTCTGCCGGCAGCCATGGGCGTGAAGCTGAATTTCCCCGAAGCCGATGTCGCGGTGGTGACCGGTGAGGGCAGCATCCAGATGAACATCCAGGAACTGTCCACCTGCCTGCAGTACGACCTGCCGGTGAAGATCATCAACCTCAACAACGGTGCGCTGGGCATGGTCCGCCAATGGCAGGACATGGTGTACAACAGTCGCTACTCGCATTCCTACATGGAATCGCTGCCCGACTTCGTCAAGTTGGCCGAGGCCTACGGGCACGTCGGCATGCGCATCACCGATCTCAAAGATCTCAAGCCGATGATGGAAGAGGCGTTCGCCATGAAGGACCGCCTGGTCTTCCTGGATATCGCCGTCGACACCGCCGAGCATGTCTATCCAATGCAGATCAAGGATGGCGCGATGCGTGACATGTGGCTGAGCAAGACGGAGCGTACCTGATCATGAGACATATCATTTCCCTGCTGATGGAAAACGAACCGGGTGCGCTGTCTCGTGTGGTCGGCCTGTTTTCGCAACGCAACTACAACATCGAAAGCCTCACCGTGGCACCGACCGAAGACCCGACCCTGTCGCGTCTCACGTTGACCACGGTAGGGCACGAGGAAGTGATCGAGCAGATCACCAAGAACCTCAACAAGCTGGTGGAAGTGGTCAAGCTGGTCGACCTGTCGGAGAGCGCCCATATCGAGCGCGAACTGATGCTGATCAAGGTCAAGGCCACCGGCGCTCAGCGCGCCGAAGTCAAGCGCACCACCGACATCTTCCGTGGGCAGATCGTCGACGTGACCACCAGCGTCTATACCATTCAGCTGGCCGGAACCAGTGACAAATTGGACAGCTTCATCCAGGCCATTGGTACAGCCTCGATCCTCGAGGTTGTGCGCAGCGGTGTCACCGGAATCTCTCGCGGCGACAAAGTGCTGAGTATCTAACGACTGCCGGACACGTCGTCTCGTCAGTCAGCAACGTTTTATCGAATGGCCCACGAGGCCGGCAACAGGGGTAATTCATGAAGGTTTCTTACGATAAAGACTGCGACCTCTCCATCATCCAGGGCAAGAAGGTCGCCATCATCGGTTACGGTTCCCAGGGTCACGCGCACGCGTGCAACCTGAAGGATTCCGGCGTCGACGTCACCGTCGGTCTGCGTCCGGGTTCCTCTTCCATTGCCAAGGCCGAGGCCCATGGCCTGAAGGTCAGTGACGTTCCGGCCGCCGTTGCCGCTGCCGATCTGGTAATGATCCTGACCCCGGACGAGTTTCAGGGCCGCCTGTACAAGGACGAGATCGAGCCAAACCTGAAGCAGGGCGCGACCCTGGCCTTCGCTCACGGCTTCTCCGTTCACTACAACCAGGTCGTGCCGCGTGCCGATCTGGACGTGATCATGATCGCTCCGAAAGCGCCGGGTCACACCGTGCGTTCCGAGTTCGTCAAGGGCGGCGGCATTCCCGACCTGATCGCGATCTACCAGGACGCTTCCGGCAATGCCCGTAACGTCGCACTGTCCTACGCCTGCGGCGTCGGCGGTGGCCGTACCGGCATCATCGAAACCACCTTCAAGGACGAAACCGAAACCGACCTGTTCGGCGAGCAGGCCGTTCTCTGTGGCGGTTGCGTCGAGCTGGTCAAGGCCGGCTTCGAAACCCTGGTCGAAGCTGGCTACGCGCCGGAAATGGCCTACTTCGAGTGCCTGCATGAGCTGAAGTTGATCGTCGATCTGATGTTCGAAGGCGGCATCGCCAACATGAACTACTCGATCTCCAACAACGCCGAGTACGGCGAGTACGTGACCGGTCCTGAAGTGATCAACGCCGAGTCCCGCGCCGCCATGCGTAATGCCCTGAAGCGCATTCAGGACGGCGAATACGCCAAGATGTTCATCACTGAAGGTGCCGCCAACTATCCGTCCATGACGGCCTACCGTCGCAACAATGCGGCTCATGGCATCGAAGTGGTTGGCGAGAAGCTGCGCGCGATGATGCCTTGGATCGCTGCGAACAAGATCGTGGACAAGAGCAAGAACTGATCGGTTTTTCTGCTCAAGAAAACGCGGCTACGGCCGCGTTTTTTCATTCTGTTCCCCGGCTTCTGGTATAAATCGCGGCTTTGGCCAGGCTGAACCGCGAGTGTGTCGATCTGGTCGAAATCTATCCGTACCTGTTGTAGAAGGTGAATGCGCATGAGTGGACAATCCGAAGAGCCGAACAAGCCAGTCGAGCCAGAAAGCATTCTGCCGATCGACGAGCATGTGGAGGAAACCCAGGAGGCTGACGGCCGCAAGGTACGCCACCGGGGCATCTACCTGCTGCCGAACCTGTTCACCACTGCCAACCTCTTCGCTGGGTTCTTCTCGATCATCACAGCGATCAACGGCAATTTCTATGTGGCCGCGGCGACGGTCTTCGTCGCGATGGTGCTCGATAGTCTGGACGGACGCGTTGCGCGCCTGACCAATACGCAGAGTGCTTTCGGCGCGGAATACGACTCGCTGTCAGATATGGTGGCTTTCGGTCTGGCGCCTGCGGTACTCGCATACGAGTGGGCGCTTTCGGAACTCGGCAACGTTGGGCTCACCGTCGCCTTCATCTACGTTGCCTGCGCGGCGCTGCGTCTGGCGCGTTTCAATACGCAGATCGGCAAGGTCGACAAACGCTGGTTCATCGGGTTGGCAAGTCCGGCCGCGGCGGGCGTGGTGGCTGGTTGGGTCTGGGCCGTTTGGGCGCTCGATGATGCCGGTATTCGTGGCGTCGATCTGCCGCTGGTGCTGGTCATGCTCTTTGCGCTGATGGTCGCGGCTGCCGGTCTGCTGATGGTCAGCAATATCAAGTACTACAGCTTCAAGGATCTGGACCTGAAAGGGCGGGTTCCCTTCGTTGCGATTTTGGTCGTGGTCTTGGTGTTTGCGGTGGTATTCAGCGACCCGCCTCGTATCCTCCTGCTGATCTTCCTCGCATATGCGGTTTCCGGCCCGGTTCAGTACCTGATGCAGCTGCGTCGGCGTAAGCGCGTCGAGGGTTGATTTTCGATCTGGCTGCGCGTATTGCTCGTTCAGAGCCGATACGCGGAGCTGCTCATGCTGATCAGAATCCCCCCTTCCGGTACGTGCCGTGAATCTGAGGTGACGACGGAGACGGTCTATCGAAGTCGGCGTCGCTTCATTCAGAGGGCAGCAATTGCCGGAGCGGCTTTGGGGTTGCCCTCTCTGGCCCCGGCATCCGAGCAGTACCCCGGCGTCCCCGATGCGCCAGCCTCTCCTTGGTTCGTTGGCAAACTGAGCGATACCCGTTGGCGCGCTGTCGTCCCGGAAGACGAAGCCATCACTCCGTATGGGGACGCCACGCAGTACAACAACTTCTATGAGTTCGGCCCCAACAAGGGCGACCCGGCGCGCTACGCCGGCGAGTTGAAAGTCGAGCCGTGGACGGTGCTGATTGATGGCGCAGTCGAAAAGCCAGGACGCTATTCGCTCGAGGATCTTTTTGCGGAAGGGCAGCTCGAGGAGCGGATCTATCGTCTGCGTTGTGTGGAGGCCTGGTCGATGGTGATTCCCTGGCTAGGTTTTCCGTTGGGCGACCTGATTCGGAGGGTTCGCCCCCTTTCGGCAGCAAAGTTTGTACGCTTCGAAACGGCTTACCGGCCCGACGAGATGCGTGGCACGCGTTCCAGCTTTGCATTGATCGATTGGCCGTATGTCGAAGGGTTGCGCATGGATGAGGCGATGCATCCGCTCAGCCTGCTCGCCGTTGGCATGTATGGGCGGGTATTGCCGAATCAGAATGGGGCGCCATTACGGCTAGTCGTACCCTGGAAGTACGGCTTCAAGAGCATCAAATCGATCGTGCGAATCAGCTTTGTAAGTGAGCAGCCGACCACCACCTGGCAGTCGATGGCTCCTGAGGAGTATGGGTTCTACGCCAACGTCAACCCACAGGTCTCCCATCCGCGTTGGTCTCAGGCTCGTGAGCGGCGGCTTCCTGGGAGCCTGTTCAGCCCCAACGTCCGGGAGACCCAGCTGTTCAACGGCTATGCCGATCAGGTGGCAGGCTTGTACGCTTCGATGGATCTCAGCAAGGACTACTGATGCGTTACCCATTGTGGCGGCTGGGTGTGTTCCTATGCGCCGCCAGCGTATCTTTGTACTGGCTATATCTCGCCTGGACGTTTGCGTTGGGACCTGACCCTGGAAAGGTTTTGGTGGATAACCTGGGGCAGGGCGCGCTGGTCCTCTTGCTTCTAACGCTTGCCATGACGCCCCTGCAGCGGGTGACGGGTTGGGCCGGTTGGCTCGCCGTACGCCGCCAGCTTGGACTTTGGTGCTTCACCTACGCGTTGATGCATGTCGCCAGTTATCTTTTCTTCCTGCTGGGTGCTGAATTCTCGCGTTTGCCTGAGGAGTTGAGCGAACGCCCTTACATTTTTGTCGGGGCGCTCGGCTTGCTTGGGCTCACCGTGCTGGCCGCTACCTCCTCTCGATGGAGCATGCGGCGTCTCGGTAAACGCTGGAAAACCCTGCATCGACTGATCTACGTCATCGTCATTGTGGTGTTGATACATATGCTTTGGGTTGTACGTGCCGATGCTGGAAGATGGTCGCTTTATGCCAGCATAGCTGCGATCTTGCTTGTTCTACGGCTCCCAGTCGTAGCCTCTGTTTTAGGACGACTGCGTACACAAACGAGCAAAGGCCGCAACAAAACCGAAATAAACGGTTGACGGCTGTTTTCAGGCCCCTATAATGCGCACCACTTCCGGCGCAGTCCTCAAGCAAAACCTCTTGTAAATCAAAAGGTTAGCTAATTAAAAGGGTTGCACTGGTGGCGGATTCGAGTAGAATGCGCCGCGCTGACAGGGTGGTGGTTGAGCCTGGTTGGTGGCTTCGGTCGGATCGATCGAAG
>NZ_JACBXH010000029.1:0-60305 GCF_041381355.1 Pseudomonas sp. LM13 | reverse complement strand
ACCGATAACAGCCGCTGCGGCGGGCTCAACGTGCGTTTCGACGACGTATACCGCAAGTCGGCAGGCCCCCGCTGACTTGAAGCCCTGTCTATCTGGTCTACATTTGGGGTTCGCTTGACCGTTGGTACGGTCTCACATCCCAGTGCCCCGTCAGGAAACACCTCTTGCCGATCCCCCGTTCAGTCCAGTTCGTGCTGCTGTCGCTCGCCCTTGCAGCCAGTGGCTGCAGCGAAGAAGAGGGCTCAGCATCCATTCCCAAGGCCGCTAATGCCGCTCCGACGCTGGAGCAGCTGCCCAAATGTGAACGGATCGCGGCACGACTCACGCCGCTTCTGGATGGTCTGACCCTAGTGGATCAGGACGATGGTGGCCGTTACGACAATGTGACGGTCTACGGCATCAGTTGCTCCTGGCTTTCCCGGGAAATGCAGAACGCGGATATCTCCCAGCAAGTCAAAGGTGGCGGTCTTTCCATCGGCATCTCTGTCGACGAAACACCCTCGGACGAACAGATGCTTCGCAAAATGGGCATGGTCCATGACGACGCCCGCGCCGAGGACATCGGCGGCTTCGTGGTAGATGTCAGCGAGCGTATGGACCCCAGCGCTCAGCTGGGGATCATCGGCCCTCAGGTGGTCGTCGGCCGGGTCACCGTCACCGCGACGGCTGCCGGTATCGCCCTGCAGAAAGTGGAGAGCATGGAGTACATCACCAACGACCAGGCGATCGAGGCAGCCATCGCCATTCACCGAATGCTTCGCTGAGTCGAATCACAACCAACAGGCCGAAACCACTGAGGCCTCGCCACGCACCGAAAAAACAAGTACTGATCATAGGAGCAATCATGTCTTCAGCCATCCACCTGCCATCCCTGGCACTCGCCGCAGCGTTCACGCTGATCAGCTCGATCACTCAGGCGCAGGAGTCGGATCAACAGATGATGACCAACATGCACGCGCAGCTGGCCAAGTTTGGTGGCGCCATGCATGTGACAGCTAAAGTCTGCGACGACTACACCGACGAGAAACTTGCCGAGCATAGAGAGCAGCAGAAAACCCAGGCGACCCGCGCCGGAATGGACCCGGCAACTTTCGATTCGGCCTTTGCCGACGGCGTCAAGGAGAGCGAGGCGAAGTGGAAGGCTGTCCCCGCATCCGAGCGGCAGGCGAAATGCACCGAGTTCAAGCAGCAGATGGAGAGCCTTGGGCAGCAGTTCGGCCAGTGACGGCAGAGCGCGCCGGGCGGGCAAGCCAGCCCGGCCAGCCAGCCGCAGTTAGCCGACGATCACCTGGTTCTTGCCCAGGCGCTTGGCGGTGTACATCGCCGCGTCGGCGCGGGCGAACACGCTGCTCAGCTCGGGATCGCTGGCTTTCAGGTAGGTCAGGCCCAGGCTGGCGGTGACGCGGAAACGCTCGCCGTTCTCGGCGGTAAACACCACGCGTTCGATCTCGCGCTGCAGGCGCTCGGCGATCTGCTCGGCCAGGTCCGGCTGGCAGCCGGGCAGCAAGGCGGCGAACTCCTCACCGCCGATACGGCCGAAAAGGTCGCTCTGGCGCAGGACCGAAGCGCCACAGCGGGCGACCTTCTGCAGCACCTGATCGCCCATCTGGTGGCCGTGGGTATCGTTGATGCGCTTGAAGTCGTCGATGTCCAGCAGCAGAAACGCCAGCGGCGAGGCGAACTGCCGGGCACGCTCGAACTCGGTTCGCGCGCACTCGAAGAAGTAGCGACGGTTGCTGCTCTGGGTCAGTACGTCGGTCGTGGCCAGACGCTGCAGTTCGCCTTCGAGCTGCTTCTTCTCGGTGATGTCCTCGGCGATGCCGACGATGATCGGGCCGTGGCCATGCTCGGCGCGGCGGCCGAGGAAACACTTATCGCTCAGCCAGCGCAGCTGACCGTCGCCGCGGATGATGCGGTACTCGCGGGTCTCCACGGCACCCTCATCGAGCACGGCAAGCATCGACTTCTGCGCATACTCGACATCGTCCGGGTAGATCGCGTTGCGCCACTCACCGTAGTCGGCCAGCAGCAGCGCTGGCGAGCGGCCGAAGATGCGCTCGTAGGCCGGGCTGACATAGATCATCCGCTGCGCCTGCCAGTCGAATGCCCAGAGCACCGCGTTGACGCCGCCCAGCAGCGTGCTGAACAACTGCTCTCGCTCTCCCAGACGCTCCGCCTCCGCGCGCGCGTGCATCAACGCCAGCAGCGTCTGCGCATCACTACCCGGCAGCATGCTCATTCTCGAATCACCCTGGTTGCTCGCCAGCTGCATAGCCTTCTTCCTGAAACGACCGCCACCCAGGTGGCGGTACTGCAATGTAAGAGTGCTGTTCAGAGAGCTTGCAGCAGGCAAAGTTCCGGGCGCCGCTACGCCCCGGGCTTGAGCCGATCGAAGGTCATGCCGGGACGACGGATGGCCGCAGCGAATAGGTCCGCAGATGCTCGGCGAACTCACGCAGCGACTGGATGCCGCTGGCCTCGGCTTCCTGTACCCATTGCTTGATGGCCGCCAGCATGTCGTGGCCGTTGGCACTGGTCCGCGTCCAGATCTGCTGCAGCGCCAGACGCTTCTCGTAGATCACCTTGAGCGCCTGGCTCTGCTCCAGCATGACCTCGATATGTGCCTGCTGCTCCTGCTGCAGCAGGCTCGGTTCGCGTGCCAGCAGGCGCTTGGCGCGGCGCAGCCGGTGGCGCAGCGAGGCGTCGGCGCGAGACAGCTCCTGACGAACCAGCGGCACGATCACCAGCCGGCGATACTGCGCCATGATCTGGAAGCGGTTGTTGAGGATCGCCATGGCGCTGTCCATGTCCAGATGCCGCTTGCCCTCGACGCGATGGGCGATGGGTGCGGTACGGTTGACCTTGGCCAGACCAAGCATGCTGAACAGACGGATCCAGGCCCAGCCCATGTCGAACTCCCACTTGCGCACCGAGAGCTTGGCCGAGTTCGGGTAGGTGTGGTGGTTGTTGTGCAGCTCTTCGCCGCCGATGAGGATGCCCCAGGGTACGAGATTGGTCGCGGCATCACGGCATTCGAAGTTGCGGTAGCCGACCGCGTGACCCAGACCGTTGACCACACCGGCGGCCCAGAACGGGATCCAGATCATCTGCACCGCCCACACCGTCAGGCCGAGGGCGCCGAACAGGGCCAGGTCGATGGCCAGCATCAGCACGATGCCGAGGTTGGGGAAGCGCGAGTAGAGGTTGCGCTCGATCCAGTCGTCCGGACAGTTCTTGCCGTAGATGCGCAGGGTCTCCCCGTTCTTCGCCTCGGCCATGTACAGCTCGGCGCCCTTGCGCACGACGGTCAGCAGCCCCTTGTGCACCGGGCTGTGAGGATCATCCGGGGTTTCGCATCTGGCGTGGTGCTTGCGGTGGATGGCGGTCCACTCGCGGGTATTCATCGCCGTGGTCAGCCACAGCCAGAAACGGAAGAAGTGTTTGAGCGCCGGGTGCAACTCCAGCGAGCGGTGGGCCGAGTAGCGATGCAGGTAGACCGTGACGCTGACGATGGTGACGTGAGTCAGCAGCAGCGTGGTCGCGATGAGTTGCCAGACCGAAATGTCGAGTAAACCGGTGTGCCACATGATAACGGGGTGCCTCTTGCAGAACGGTGCGCCAACGACCTCCGCTGACGTTCACCTGGCCTCAGCCTAACACCAGGCGTCGGCGAGTCTAGGAAACGGCCCGACCGACCGTCTAAAAGCTGGTGATTTTTTAGCCAGATTCGGCTGCAATCGCTACGCTTCGGTACGTAGCGCAAGGCTGACGTGCGTTCCCGAAAGACGCTACCGGCCGCACTAGCATAGAGCTATCATTGTTTCTTTTTTGCCCTGGAAAGTTGCGGCTAATGCAAACGTCGTACAGCGAGCGCAGCACCTCGCGCCACTGGCCGGCCCGCCGATGACGAACGCCGGCATCACCACCCCCCACTGGATCTTCGCGCTCGGCAGCCTGCTGCTGGTGCTGCTGTTCGGCAGCCTGGCGTTCAACGATTACCGCGCGCGCGATGCCGCCTGGCACCTGGAAATCGACACCCACGGCGAACTGCAGAGCCTCGCGTTGCAGAGCGCGCAGCTCAATCAGCGGCGTCAGGCCGACATGGTCGCCACTGCGCTGGCTGGCAATGCCGAAGTGCTGCGCCAGTTACGCCAGATCGATACGGCGCTACGCGATGGCAGGGCCATGGACGATGCGCGCATCGAACTGGCACGCCAGCGTCTGCGTGCCGCGCTGAGCCCGGCCTGGAGCGCCATGCAACGCCACGGCGCACTGCAGTTGCAGATCTTCTGGAGCGACGCCGGGGTCGCCCTGCTGCGCATGCAGCAACCGGAGCGCTTCGGTGACGCAATGGCGGCGCAACGCCCAATGCTGCGCCGCGCGATAAGCGAAGGCAGCATGCAGTACGGCATGGAGGTCAATGCGCTCGGCGCCAGCAGTCGTGCCATCGTTCCGTTGCGTGCAACCGACAGCGAGTCCGGCGAGATCATCGGCGCCCTGGAAGTCGGCTACAACGTGCTGCCGGAACTGCCCGAGCTGGGCGACCAGCTGGCCGCCGGACTGGCGCTGATGGTCAATCGCCAGGCACTGCAGGCAGCCGACGTGGAAGCCCCCAGCGGCGTGCAACTGCGCAGCGACGGCGACTGGCTGCTGATCGAGCATTCGGCGACGCAGATTCTGCACTGGGCGCAGCAAGGCATGCTGCCCGAGCCGGAGATCGGCCTGGCCTTGCGCCTGCTGAGTGCCGACGGTCGCACCTATATGCTCAACCAGATTCCCCTGCACAGCGAACGCCGGACCCAGCCATCGACGCCGCTACTGGCGGCGGCACTGGTCTGGCGCGATATCAGCGCGATGCAGCAGGAGCACCAGCAGGCCGAACGCCGACTGTTGCTCAAATGGAGTCTGGCCTGGCTGATCGCCGAGGCGCTGCTGCTGACCCTGGCGGTGCTGCTGCAACGGCGCATCGGCGCGCAGCTGCAGCATCAGTTCAGCCAGCAACAGCAGGGCCGCCGCCGCCAGCGCCTGCTCGATCGCGCGCAGAAAATCGCCAGCCTGCTGCCCGGCGTGGTGTTCCAGCTCAAGCGGTTCGCCAACGGCCGCTATGCCTTCCTCTATGCCAGCGAGGGCGCACGTGACCTCTACGGTATCGACCCACAGCGACTACTGGTAGATGCTGCCCAGGCGCTGGCGCACGTTCATCCGCAGGATTTGCCACGGCTGAAAGCTGCGCTGCTGCGCCTGGCCGCGCAGTCGACGACCGGCTCGGTGGAATTCCGCATCCAGCATCCGCAACGCGGCCTGCTCTGGGCGGAAGGACGTGCCACCGCCGAACGTCGCCCTGACGGCACCGTGCTCTGGCACGGCTTCGTCACCGAGATCACCGAACTGATGGAAGCCACCCGCGCGCTGCAGAAGAGCGAGAGCCGCTACCGCGCCATGGTCGGCAACCTGCCGGGCGTGGTCTACCGCTGCCGCAACGACGGCCGCCGGCGCATGAGCTATCTGAGCAACGGCATCGAACGCCTGACCGGCTACCCGGCCAGCGATTTCATTGGCGACCGCATGCGCAGCTACGCCAACCTGATCCACCCAGACGACCTCGAGCTGGCCCGGCAACACGCCGAGCAGGACACCTTCGAGGGCATCTACCGGCTCATCAATGCCGAAGGCCGGACCGTCTACGTGCGCGAAAAGGCCCGCGTACTGCGCGAACGCGACGACCCGGTCGGCTGGTGCGACGGTTTCATCTGGGACGTCACCGACCAGGCACTGGCCAAGGAAGAGATGCAAGAGCGCGAACGCTACCTGAGCATGCTGATCGACAACGTGATCGACGCCATCATCATCATCGACGCGCGCGGCATCATCGAGACCTTCAACCACGCCGCCGAGCAGATCTTCGGCTACAGCAGTGCCGAAGTGATCGGTCGCAACCTGTCGATGCTCATGCCCGAACCGGACCGCTCCGCTCACGACGGCTACCTGGAGCATTACGCCCGCCGCGGCACCTCGCGCGCACTCGAACAGAACCGCGAGCTCACCGCCCTGCGCCGCACCGGCGAGACCTTCACCATTGAGCTGCGGGTCTCGCAGATCAGCCACCACGGCGAATGCAAATTCATCGGCCTGGTCCGCGACATCACCGAACGCAAACGCATCGAGCGGATGAAGAGCGAGCTGGTATCCATCGTCAGCCACGAACTGCGCACACCGCTGACCTCCATTTCCGGCGCGCTCGGCCTGATCGTCGGCGGCGCGCTGGGTGAGACGGCGCCGAACATGCGCCAGATGCTCAGCATCGCCCATCAGAACAGCCTGCGCCTGGGCCGCCTGGTGGACGACCTGCTGGACATGGACAAACTGGTCGCCGGCAAGATGACCCTTGACCTGCGCGCCCTCGCAGTGCCCGCGCAGCTGCAGCAGGCGATCGCCGCCAACCAGGGCTACGCCGCCAAGCACGACGTCACTCTGATTCTGCAGCAGGCGCCCGACGTAGAACTGGTGGCAGACGACGACCGGTTGCAGCAGGTACTGGCCAACCTCATCTCCAATGCGGTCAAATTCTCGCCGCCGGGCGGCAGCGTCTCGCTCGGCAGCGAGTGCCGCGGCGCCTGGGTGCGAATCTGGGTGCGCGACCAGGGCCCGGGCATCGCCCCCGAATTCCACACGCGGATCTTCCAGAAATTCTCCCAGGCCGACTCTTCCGACAGCCGTCAGAAGGACGGTACCGGCCTTGGTCTGGCCATCAGCAAGGAGCTGATCGAACACATGCACGGCCGGATCGGCTTCGATTCCGAGCCGGGCGAAGGCGCCTGTTTCTGGTGCGAACTGCCGATCGCACCGGCGGTGCAAGATTAACCCTGATGCTTCCGTGAGCGCGGACGCGTACGCAATCTTCTGGAGGCACAATGGCCGAGCTCAGGCGCATCCTGCACATCGAAGACGATCCGTCGATCCAGGCGGTGACCAAACTGGCGCTGGAAGCCATCGGCGGCTACGAGGTGCTGTCCTGCTCCTCCGGTGCCCAGGCGCTGGAGGAAGTCGAAGCCTTCGCCCCCGACTTCATCCTGCTTGACGTGATGATGCCCGGCATGGACGGCCCGCAGACGCTGCTCAGGCTGCGCGAGCGAATCGACCTGGAGCGGATTCCGGTAACATTCATGACCGCCAAGGTGCAGCCGAGCGAGATCGAACACCTGCGCAAGCTGGGCGCGCGCGACGTGATCGTCAAGCCGTTCGACCCGATGCAGCTGGCCGAGCAGATTCGCAGCATCTGGCTGAGTGGCCGATACTAGGCAGAACTGCTTAATCCCCCGGTCGTGAAACGCTGCCGACCCGGACGCCCCCCACCGAACCAGCAAGGCGCGACGATGGAGTCACCGCAACAAAGCACGACGCCGATGCCATCCACCGTCCAGCCGCGCGAGCTGTCACGCCTGGCGGCGTTACTGCGCTACGAAATCCTCGATACGCCGGAAGACTCGGTCTTCGACGACTTCACCAAACTGGCCTCACAGATCTGCGACACGCCCATCGCGCTGATTTCACTGGTCGACGATCGCCGCCAGTGGTTCAAGAGCCGCGTCGGCCTCGACGTCAGCGAGACCCCGCGGGAAATCTCCTTCTGCACCTACACCATCGCCGGCGAGGAGATCTTCGAGGTACCGGATACGCTGCAGGACCCGCGTTTTAGCAACAACCCGCTGGTGCTCGGCGACCCGCATATCCGCTTCTACGCCGGCACGCCACTGACCACGCCGGACGGCTACAACCTTGGCACCCTGTGCGTGATCGACCGCCAGCCACGTCGCCTCAGTGCCGAGCAACGCGAAATCCTGGAGCGCCTCGGCCGCCAGGTGATCCGCCTGTTCGAACAGCAGCTGCTGGCGCACCGCCACGCCGAACAGGCGGCACTGCAACAGGCCATCCTCGACAGCGCCTCCAGCGCCGTGCTGGTGACCCGCCCCGACGGTGTCGTCACCAGCGTCAACCCGACCGCCGAACGGCTGCTCGGCTACAGCGAACAGGCGCTGGTCGGCCATCCGCTGACCGCCGCGCTGTTCCGTCCGGAAGCGCTGCAGCGCCGGGCGCTGTTGCTTTCCAGCGAATTGCAGATGCCGCTCGAGGCCGATTTCTCGGTACTGACCGCGCCGCTGCACCGCGGCCGGCGCGACATGTCCGAATGGCGCCTGCGTCACCAGAACGGCAACGAGGTGCCGGTGCTGCTGGGCGTGACCGCGATCCATGACGAGCAGGAGCACCTGCGCGGCTACCTGGTCAATGCCTACGACCTGGCCTATCAGGAGCAGTTGCAACTGCGCCTGCAGCAGATCGCCGCGCAGGTCCCGGGCATGCTCTTCCAGTTCCATTGGCGCGCCGATGGACCGGCGTGCTTTCCCTATGTCAGTGAAGGGGTCGAGCAGATCTACGGGCTCAGCCCGGCGCAGCTGGCCAGCAGCTTTGCGCCGATCGTCGGCCGGGTCCACGGCCCCGACCGCAGCGCCCTGTTGCTCAGCATCCGCCAGGCGGCTCGTGAACTCACGCCCTGGCACAGCGAGCACCGTGTCGAGCACCCGCACAAGGGGCTGATCTGGGTCGAGGCGCGGGCAACCCCGCTGCAGCAGGTCGACGGCTCGGTGCTCTGGCACGGCTTCGTTACCGATATCACCGCGCGCAAGGCCGAGCAGCTGGAGCTGGACAAACAGCAGGAGATGAACCGGCGCCTGCTCGAGGCGCTGAGTGAAGCGGTGATCGCCTGCGATGCCGAAGGCAATCTGACCCTGTTCAACGAGAAGGCCAAGCAGTGGCATGGCGCCGATGTCGCCCCGTTATCGCCGAGCGAATGGGCCCGCCATTACCGGTTGTACCGCGCCGATGGCGTTACCCCGCTGGAACCCGAAGAGATTCCGCTGCGCCGCGCCCTCAATGGCGAGCACGTCATCGACCACGAGATGGTGCTGCTGAGCAATGGCGCACCGCGGCACGTACTGTCCAACGCCGACCCGCTGTACACCTCCGATGGCCAGCGAATGGGCGCGGTCGTCGTGTTGCACGACATCACCGAACGCAAGCGCATCGAACGCCTGCAGCGCGAGTTCATCTCCACCGTCAGTCATGAGCTGCGCACGCCGCTGACGTCCATCACCGGCGCGCTGGCGCTGATCTGCTCGAACGTCATGGGCGAAGTGCCCGAGTCGATGCACGAACTGCTGGAGATCGCCCAGCAGAACAGCCAGCGCCTGAGCGCCCTGATCGACGACCTGCTGGACATGGACAAGCTGCACGCCGGCAAGATGCGCTTCGACATGCTCGAACAACCGCTGCAGCCGCAGCTGGAGCTGGCCCTGCGCAGCAACGGCAGCTATGCCGAACGGCATGGCGTGCAGCTGCACCTCGGCGCCTGCCCGGCAGTGAGCGTGACGGTCGATGCTATGCGCCTGCAGCAGGTATTGAGCAACCTGCTGTCCAATGCAGCGAAGTTTTCCCCTGCCGGAGAACGGGTCGATCTGTCGGCGCGGGTCAGTGACGGCAAGGTTCGGGTCAGCGTCCGAGACCAGGGCCCGGGAATTTCCGATGAATTTCGTGCGCGGGTATTCCAGAAGTTCGCCCAGGCAGACTCGTCCGACAGCCGCCAGCAAGGCGGAACCGGGCTGGGCCTGGCGATCAGCAAGGAGCTGATAGAGCACATGGGCGGGCAGATCGGCTTCGAATCCGAGCCCGGCCAGGGCGCCTGCTTCTGGTTCGAACTACCCGCACAAGACCAGGCCAAGGAGAGCCCGTGATGAAACAGCTCAAGCGCATCCTGCACGTCGAAGACGTACCGTCCATCCAGGTAGTGACGCGCATCGCCCTGGAAAAGCTCGGCGGCTTCGAAGTGCTCAGCTGTCAGTCAGGCCAGGCCGCGCTCGACCAGGTGCAGGGCTTCGCTCCGGACCTGATCCTGCTCGATGTGATGCTGCCGCAGATGGACGGCATCGAGCTGGTTCGCCAACTGGCCGATCTGGTCGATCTGCAGCAGACGCCCGTGGTGTTTCTCACCGGCCACCTGCAGCCCGAACGGCTGCAGGAGCTGCGCCAGCTCGGCGTGCGCCAGGTGCTGGGCAAGCCCTTCGACCTGCTGCAACTTGCCACCCAGTTGCGGCAGATCTGGGAGGCCGAGCATGGATGATCGCACCCGCCTGGCGCTGCAAGAGCAGCTGGCGCAGCTGGAACAGCAGTTCGGCGAGCGCCTGCTGGCCGACCTGACCGACCTCGCCACGCTCACCCAGGATCTGCAGCAGACCCGTGCCACCGCCAGCCGCCGGCTGGTGATGCTGAGCATCCGCGAGCGCCTGCATCGGCTGGCCGGCGCCGCCGGCACCTTCGGCTTCGCCAAGCTCGGGGAGCGCGCCAGGCAGTTGGAGCAGCGGGCTGACCGCTGGCTGGATTCGGCCAAGCCGGGCAGCCGCGCCGCCGAGGCCTTCGCCCGCGCGGTGCTGCAGTTGGCCGGCGAAACCCCTGGCCAGGAACGCGACGGCGCGGCGGAACTGCCGGAGCACCACGAGGAGCCTGCACCCGGCTGTCGCATCTACCTGATGAAGGCCGATCCGGTCGCGGGCGCCAGCATGGCGGTGACCCTGCGCAACTTCGGTTATCTGGTCAGCCAGTGGCCCAACTTCGCCGCACTGCAAGCGGCCGTGGCCGATGAACTGCCCGACGCGCTGATCGTCAGCGTGCAGCAGGACAGCGATTTCGACGCGCTCGCCGCTCTGCAGCAAGGCCTCGAGCAGCCACTGCCGCTGCTGGTCATCCATGACCGGGCCGATTTCGCCAGCCAGCTGGCCGCGGTGCGTGCCGGCGCCCAGGGCTTCTTCGTCCGCCCGCTGGATATCACCCAGCTGGAGAACAGCCTGGAGCGCTGCCTCGATCGGCAGCAGGGCGAACCCTTCCGCGTGCTGATCGTCGATGACGACGCCGAGCTGGCCGCACGCTACAGCCTGGTGCTGCGCAACGCGCAGATGCAGGTGCAGATCCTTACCGAACCGACCCGCGTGCTGGAGACCATGCGCAGCTTCAACCCCGAGGTGTTGCTGCTGGACGTCAACATGCCGGACTGCTCCGGGCCGGAACTGGCGCAGATGATCCGCCTGCATGACGAATGGTTGCGGGTGACCATCATCTACCTTTCCGCCGAGACCGATACCCACCGGCAGATGGCGGCGCTGCTCAAGGCCGGCGACGATTTCATCACCAAGCCGATCAGCGATACCGCGCTGGTGGCCGCGGTGTATTCCCACGCCCAGCGTGCGCGCTCGCTGAGTACGGCGCTGGCCCGCGACAGCCTGACCGGCCTGCTAAAGCACGCCGATATCAAGGAACAGCTGGCGTTGGAAGTGCAGCGCACCACCCGCACCGGAAAACCCGCCAGCGTGGTGATGCTCGACCTCGACCATTTCAAGCAGATCAACGACACCTACGGGCACGCCGCCGGCGACAACGTCATCCGCGCCCTGGCCAACCTGCTACGCCAGCGCTTGCGGCGTATCGACAGCCTCGGCCGCTACGGGGGCGAGGAGTTCGTCGCCGTGTTGCCCGAATGCTCGGCCCTGCAGGCCCGACGCATTTTCGACGAAATCCGCGTGCGCTTCGCTGCGCTGAGCTTCAATGCCGGCGACCAGGAGTTCCGCGTGACCTTCAGTGCCGGCATCTGCGAGACCGACGGCCACAGCGCCTCCGGCCTGCTGCTCGAGCATGCCGACCAGGCGCTGTACGTGGCCAAGCACAACGGCCGCAACCAGGTGCAGATCGCCCAGCGCTGAGCGCCCGGCCCTTTCGGCGGCGAACCGCTGTGGTTCGTGCAGGTCTGACTACACTGAGTTCATCCCGGTGACCACGCGGTAGCGAGGCAACTGGGGATTCTGTGCAGTCATCCCCGGCGGAAGGAGTCCGATTTGCCCGCAAGACTCGCGATCGGTTGGCATTCAATCGCCTTTCTCGCTGCGTTTCTGTTGCTCGTCGCGCTTGGCTGGCAAGGCAAGCGCACGCAGGAAGCGCTGTTGCAGACCAATCGCTCGGTCAGCCACAGCCTGGAAATCATCACCTCGGTCCAGGCGATCTTTTCTTCGTTACAGGACATCGAAACCGGTTCGCGCGGTTTCATCCTCACCGGCGACCCCACCTATCTCGAACCCTACGAGCGTGGCCTCAGACAACTGGAAGGCAACCGACGCAGCCTGCAGCGCCAGGTCGAAGGACGTGATTATCCCGACCGACGCTGGTTCCGGACCCTCGATGCGACCATCGCCGACCGCCTCGAAGTTGCCGCCGGCAACATGCAAACCCGCCGCGAGGCCGGGCTGCAGGCTGCCGTGGAGCGTCTGCGCGAGGCCGGCGGGCACCTGCTGATGGACCGCCTGCGCGCACGGCTCAACGCCGTCGAGCAGCACGAGCGCAGCCACCTGGCCGCCGCCAGCGCAGCCGTGGCACGCACCACCGAGCGCGCGCAGCAACTGGCACTGATCGGCACGCTGGTGGTGATCGGGCTGTTTCTGGCGGCCTTCTGGGCCTTGCAGCGGAATCTGCAGATTCGCCAGCAGCTCGCCCGCAGCGCCCAGGCCGGCGAGGCACGCCTCGGGGCGCTGCTGCAGGCCATCCCGGACCATCTCTACGCGGTCGATAAGCGGCAGCAGGTGTCGAGCATTTCGCGAGGCACCCCGCGCCGCGCACCGCCGCCGGAAGCGATCGAACCCTTGCTCATCGAGCTGCTCTATCAGACCGACGAAGGCGCGCTGCGCCAGAAAACCTGGTGCGAGGTGCAGACCCAGCGCACCTTCGAGGTTCGTCTGATGCCCACCGGGCTGGGCGATCATCTGGCCATCGCGCGCGACGTTAGCGAACTGCAGCGCAACCGCGACAGCCTGCACGACCAGCAGGTCTTTCTCCGCCGCGTGGTCGACACCGACGATAACCTGATCTTCGTTCGCGACGCCCAGGGCCGCTTCCTGCTCTGCAATTCGGCGCTCGCGGCCCTGCTGGACGTGCGCCCGCAGGACATCGAGCAGCGCCGCCCCGACGAGGTGCCGTCTGCCGTGCGGCTGCAACCGCTGCTGCTGGGTGACGAAGAGCTGGCCGAACTGGCGGGAGGCAGCGGCGATCTGCGCAGCACCGAGGTCGCGCTGACCGACGCCCATGGCGCGGAGCACTGGTTCCAGGTGGTCAAGCGCCCGCTGCGGATCTCGACACGTACCTGTCATGTGGTCACGGTGGCGGTGGACATCTCCCTGCGCCGACGCATGGAGCAGATGAAGACCGAATTCATCTCCACCGTCAGCCACGAGCTGCGCACGCCGCTGACCGCCATCCGCGGCGCCCTCGGTATGCTGATCGGAGGCATTGCCGGACATATCGGCGACGACGCCCGCCCGCTGCTCGGCATCGCGCACAAGAACAGCGAACGGCTGGTGCGCCTGATCAACGACATTCTCGACATCGAAAAGCTCGAAGCCGGCCGCCTGGCCTTCAACTTCGCTCGCCACGACGTGCGCGCGCTGGTGCAGCAGGCGCTGTCGGACATCACGCCATACGGCCAGGATTACGGCGTCAGCCTGGAATTTCTGGATGATCCAGAGCTGCCGACCAGCGAGGCGACCCTGGACCCCGACCGCTTCGCCCAGGTGATGGCCAACCTGCTGTCCAATGCGATCAAGCACTCGCCAGCCGGCGGCTGCGTGACGGTGGAGCTGCGCCACAGCGGCGAAATGCTGGAGATTGGTGTGCAGGATCGCGGGCCCGGCATTCCGGAAGCCTTTCGCTCGCGCATCTTCGAGCGTTTCGCCCAGGCCGACTCCTCCGACGCCCGCCAACGCGGCGGTACCGGGCTGGGGCTGGCCATCACCCGCTCGCTGGTGCAGCAGATGCACGGGCAGATCGGCTTCGACTCACAACCCGGTCAGGGCAGCCGCTTCTGGCTGCAACTGCCGCTGGAGAGCAACGAACAGGCGGCTCGGCCACAGACCCCGGTCCAGCCAGTCGGCGCGGCGTCGCCAGCGGAGCAGGCCACGCCGATCCTGATCCTCGAACCCGACAGCCATGCCGCCGAGCAGCTGGCCGAGGCGCTGCACCAGCACGGCTATGCCACGCTGATCGCACACGCTGCCGCCGAAGCACGCGAGCTGCTCGATCGACACCGAGTGCAGGCGCTGACCCTCAGCCCGGCGCTGCACGACGAGAACAGCGTGGCCTTCCTGCAGAGCCTGCGCAGCCAGCACCACTACCGCAATCTGCCAGTGCTCATCGTCAGCCTGCAGCCGCAGCGTCGGGACGAGGATGACGGCTTGCTGCGCGGCGGCGCGGTGGGCGTGATCGACTGGCTGCACAAGCCGATCGACCCGTCGCGGGTCATGGAAGTGATCCACGCCTGCCTGCAGCTCGGCGGGTCGAAGCCGCGCATCCTGCACGTGGAGGATGACGACGATCTGCGCGTGCTGCTCGCTCGACAGATCGCCATGCTGGACGTCGAGCTGGTCGGAGCGGCTACCCTGCATGAGGCCCGCCAGCTGATCGCAGCGCAGCCGTTCGATCTCGCGGTGATAGACCTGATGCTGCCGGATGGCGAGGGCACCGAACTGTTCGATCAACTGGCATCGAGCGTTCCGCCGCCCCCCGTGATCATCTTTTCCGCACTCGACACCCCGATCCAGGACAGCCGTTTGGCGCTGCGCCAGCTGGTGAAATCTCGTCACGACGGCGACGAACTGGCCAGGCTGATCCAGCACCTGTTGCAGCACTGGCCACCGGGCCACACACATTCTGACGAGGTTCATGCATGAGCGAATCCGCCAGCCAGCGCATCCTCATGGTGGAAGACGAAGAAGACATCGCCTTCCTCATCCGTTACATGCTCGAACGCCACGGCTTCGTCGTCGAGCATGCCGCCGACGGCCGCCAGGCCCTGGAGCACTTCGCCCAGGCCGAGCCGCCGGACCTGACTCTGATGGACATCATGCTGCCCTATCACGACGGCCTCGAGCTGATCGAACGGCTGCGGGCGCAACCCGGCTGGGACAGCGTGCCGGTGCTGATGCTGACTGCCAAGGCGCGCGAGGTGGACATCGTTCGCGCTTTGGAACTGGGCGCCGACGACTACGTGACCAAGCCCTTCCAGCCGGAGGAACTGCTGGCGCGTATCCGTCGCCTGCTGAGGGGCCGCCGATGAAGCGAGCGGTCATGCTGCTTGCCCTGGCGCTGCCTTGCGGAGCGGCGCTGGCGGATGTCGCCACCGCCGAGCGGCAGGTCCAGGCGCAGCGACTGGACGCGGCCGAAGCGACCCTGCGCGCGCACCTGGCGCAGCGCCCGGATGACGCCGAAGCAAAGTTCCTGCTGGCCCGCGTGTTGAGCTGGCAGGGCCGGCCGGAACAGGCCTTGCCGATCTATCGGCGATTGCTGCGCCAGCAGCCGGACAATGCCGACTACCTGCTCGGCGAGGGTCAGGCGCTGCTCTGGGCCGGTCATCCGCAACGCGCCCTGGTCGCGCTGGAGCGTGCCGCGACACTCGCGCCGGACTATGTCGAAGTACAGCAGGTGATCCAGCAGGCCCGCGCCGCGCTGACCGTGCCCAGCACCGCGGCGGCGCCCGTGCCGGTGGTCGACGCCGCGACCAGGCGCCGTCACGAGCTGGAGATCTCGGCGCGTCAGGACTGGCTCGATAGCGGCTTCGACAACTGGCGCAGCCAGCGCCTGGACTACGCCTCGACGAAGCCGGAGAGCCTTGGCTGGTATGGTGCGCTCACCCGCGAGCAGCGCTTCGGCGAGTGGGACGAGGGCGTCGAAGCCGGTGCGGTGATTCCGCTCGACGACAACTGGACGCTGCAGCCAGAGGTCGGCTATCAGCCTTCACCCTATTTCCTGCCCGAGTGGCATGCCGATCTGCGCCTGCAGCGGCGGCTGCCGGACGGCTACCTCGGTGCCGTCAGCGTTCGCCGCACCGAGTACGAGACCACCCGCGTCGACCGCCTTGCGCTGAGCGCCGAGCGTTACTGGAACGCCTGGCGCGCCGGCTACACCCTGAACGTGACCGACGTGGCCAACGCCGGCACGCCGATCGGCCACGACCTGGCGCTGGACTACTACTACCGGGGGCTGAGCTACGCCGGCCTGCGCTTGACCGTGGGCGAGGAAGAAGCGGTGGAAGAGCAGCAGCTGATCACCAGCGACGTGCGCGCCATCAGCCTGCAGGGCCGTCACTGGTTCGACAGCCGCTGGGCGCTGAGCTGGGAAGTCGGCTATCACCAGCAGGGCAGCTACTACGACCGACAGTGGCTGCAGATCGGCCTGCGCCATGCGTTCTGACCTGCTGGCCGGCTGCCCGCCCTGGCTGTGCGAGGCGCCCGCTCGGCTCTGGCTGCACGTCTGGCCGGAAGACCGCATGTTGCAGCTGGCGCTGTACTGCGCCTTCGGCCTCGGGGCGTTGACGCTGCTGGTGCTGCTGCAGGTGCTGCTGCTCGGCGAGCTGTCGCGCCGGCGCGCCGTGCGCCGGCAGCAGTTCAACGAACAGTGGCGGCCCTACTTCGCCCTCTGCAGCCTCAGCGATGAACTGCCAGCCAGCCATGCGCCGCTGCCACGACGGCATCAGCTCTGGTTCCTGCTGCAGTGGAACCGTACCCAGCTGCAGCTGCGTGGCGCCGCGCGCGAGCGCATGAACCGCGCGCTGGTCGCGCTGGGTATGGATCGTCAGGCGCTGCTCCTGTTACGGGGGCGGGTGCGCAGCAAGCTGATCGGCCTCACCTGCCTGCGCCATCTGGCCGACCCCACCCATTGGGACGCGGTGCAGCCGCTATTGCTCAGCCGCAACGCCATCGTCGCCCTGGCCGCCGCGCAGACGCTGGTGGCCATGGACCCGGCAAAGGCCATGCAGCTGATCCTGCCGGCGGCGGTGGAACGCCCCGACTGGGCGTTGCCGCGCCTGGTCAGCCTGTGCCAGCAGGCCGGTGAGCAGGCAGTGACCACGCCGCTACTGATCGTGCTGTCCAGCTCGCCAGACCCGCGCCGCGAGCGACTGGTCGGCCTGCTGGTGCATGGCGACCCGCGCCATGCCGCGCCCTGGGCGCGGGCACGGCTGGACCAGGGGGCGCCTGTCGAGCAGCTGCAGGTGGCGCTGCGCTGCCTCAGCGAGCTTGGCGACCCACGCGACCGCCCACGCCTGCTGCGCGCCCTCGGCCACGAACAGGAGGGCGTGCGCCTGGCCGCCCTGCTGGCGCTGCACAAGCAGGCACGCCGGGAAGACAGCGAGCTGTTCCTGCCGCTGCTCGCCGACCGCAGCTGGTGGGTGCGCCAGGCCGCCGCCGATAGCCTGGCGACGTTGCCCGGCGCATCCCCGGACGCGCTGCAGCAGCTGCTCGAGCAGGTGCACGACCGCTACGGCAGGGACGCCCTGCGCCGGGCCATCGCGGAGGTGCGCCGGTGACGGTCGACTGGCTGTGGTGGCTGCAGGTCGCCTTCATCCTCTATTTCCTGCTGCTCAACGGCATGTACCTGCTGCTCAACCTGCTGTCGATGGGCAGCCTGATGGGTTACATCCGCCAGCGCGCAGAAACCGGCGAGCTGGCGCCTTATCTCGGCGTCGAACCGCCGGTGTCGGTGCTCATGCCGGCCTTCAACGAAGAGGCGACGATCCGCACCTCGGTGCGCTCGATGCTGCAGCTGCAGTACCCCGAATTCGAGATCGTGGTGATCAACGACGGTTCGAAGGACCGCACCCTGGCCGTGCTGATCGAGGAATTCGACCTGGTGCCGCACCCCGAGCCGTTGCGCCAGGCCGTCGCCCACCAACCGGTGCAGGCCATCTACCGCTCGCGCCGCTACGCCAACCTGCGCGTGGTCGACAAGGCCAACGGCGGCAAGGCCGATGCGTTGAATGCCGGTATCAATGCCGCGCGCTATGGCCTGTTCTGTGGCGTCGACGCCGACTCCATCCTGCAGCGCGACAGCCTGCTGCGCGTGGTCCAGCCGTTCCTCGAAGACGAGCGCACCATTGCCGCGGGCGGCACGGTGCGCATCGCCAATGGCTCGCAGGTACGCGGCGGCTTTCTGATCCAGGCCGGGCTGCCAGGCAACTGGCTGGCGCGCTTCCAGATCGTCGAGTACCTGCGCGCCTTTCTCTTCGGCCGCCTCGGCTGGTCGCCGCTCAATGCCGTGCTGATCATCTCCGGCGCCTTCGGCCTGTTCGATCGCGAGCGGGTGATGGCGGTCGGCGGCTATCGCACCGATACCGTTGGCGAGGACATGGAGCTGGTGGTGCGGCTGCACCGTTATCACCGCGAGAAGCGCATCCCCTACCGCATCCGTTACCTGCCGGACCCGATCTGCTGGACCGAATGCCCGGAAGACCTCGGCACTCTGGGCCGCCAGCGCAGCCGCTGGCAACGCGGCCTGGCCGAAAGCCTGAGCCGGCATGCGCGGCTGGCCTTCAGCCTGCGTGGCGGCACGCCGGGCTGGCTGGCCTGGCCGTTCATGGCGCTGTTCGAATGGATCGGCCCGCTGATCGAGCTGGTCGGCTACGGCTTCATGCTCGCCGGCTTCGCCTTCGGTGCGGTGTCCTACGCGGCGCTGGCGGCCTTCCTGCTGGTGGCGATCGGCATGGGCATCCTGCTGTCGGTCAACGGCCTGCTGCTGGAAACCATGTCGTTCCGCGTCTACAGCCGTCGGCGCGACATGCTGCAGCTGTTTCTGATGGCCGTGCTGGAGAACTTCGGCTACCGCCAGCTGAATACCGTCTGGCGCTGCCGCGGCCTCTGGCAATGGTTCTCGCGACGCAAGCACCAGTGGGGGGTGATGCGCCGCAGCGGGCAGTGGGGGCAAAGCTAGCTGAACGCTCAAAAAACCGTAGGGTGGATCACGCTTCATCGATCCACCATGGCTGTGCAACAAGGTGGATGTAAAAGGCGACATCCACCCTACGGATGTCGTCAGAGCTGAATCCAGGTCGCCTTGAGCTCGGTGTACTTGTCGAAGGCATGCAGCGACTTGTCGCGGCCGTTGCCGGACTGCTTGAAGCCGCCGAACGGCGCGGTCATGTCGCCGCCATCGTACTGGTTGACCCACACGCTACCGGCGCGCAGCGCCCGGGCGGTGCGGTGCGCCTTGGACAGGTCGGCGGTCCACACCGCGGCAGCGAGGCCGTAGGGGGTGTCGTTGGCGATCGCGATCGCTTCCTCGGCGCTGTCGAAGGTGATGACCGAGAGCACCGGGCCAAAGATTTCCTCCTGGGCAATCTTCATCGCGTTGCTGACGCCATCGAAGATGGTCGGCTCGACGTACAGCCCGCCGGTTTCCTCCAGCGTACGCTGACCGCCGATCAGCACCTGCGCGCCGGCCTGGCGCCCGGCGTCGATGTAGCCGAGCACGGTGTTGAGCTGTTGGCTGTCCACCAGGGCGCCAACGTTGGTCGCCGGGTCCAGCGGATTGCCCGGCTTCCAGCCCTTGAGCGCCTCCACCACCATGGGCAGGAAGCGCTCCTTGATCGATCGCTCCACCAGCAGCCGCGAACCGGCAGTGCAGACCTCGCCCTGATTGAAGGCGATCGCACCAGCCGCCGCCTGGGCAGCCGCCTGCAGGTCGGGCGCATCGGCGAAGACGATGTTCGGGCTCTTGCCGCCCGCCTCCAGCCAGACGCGCTTCATGTTCGACTCGCCGGCGTAGATCATCAGCTGCTTGGCCACCCGCGTGGAGCCGGTAAAGACCAGCGTGTCGACGTCCATGTGCAGCGCCAGCGCCTTGCCGACGGTGTGGCCGTAGCCTGGCAGGACATTGAGCACGCCGGCCGGAATGCCGGCGTCGATCGCCAGCTGGGCGATGCGGATGGCGGTCAGCGGCGACTTCTCGGACGGCTTGAGCACCACCGAGTTGCCGGTGGCCAGTGCCGGGCCGAGCTTCCAGCAGGCCATCATCAGCGGGAAATTCCACGGCACGATGGCCGCCACCACGCCGACCGGCTCGCGGGTGACCAGGCCCAGCTGGTCGTGGGGCGTTGCCGCCACCTCGTCGTAGATCTTGTCTATCGCCTCGCCGCTCCAGCGCAGCGCCCGCGCGGCGCCTGGGATGTCCACCGTCAGCGAGTCGCCGATCGGCTTGCCCATGTCGAGGGTTTCCAGCAGGGCCAGTTCTTCGCGGTTGGCTTCCAGCAGATCGGCGAAGCGAATCAGCACCGCCTTGCGCTTGGCCGGTGCCAGGCGCGCCCAGCTGCCGGCATCGAATGCGGCACGGGCACTGGTCACCGCGCGCTCGGCGTCGGCCTGGTCGCAGCTGGCGACCTGGGCCAGCACCCGCCCGTCCACCGGGCTGATGCAGTCGAAACGGTCGCCAGCCTGCGCCTCGGTGTATTCGCCCTGAATGAAAGCGCGACCTTCGATACGCAGGTCACGGGCACGCTGTTGCCAATCGGCGAAGGTCAGGCTGGGCATGGTGCTTCCTCTCTCTCAGGTCTTTCGGGCTATGGAAAAGGCACCCTAAACCAGCGGCGCGGACCCTATCAATATTTTTTACGAACGGCCGGTCAATCGCCTTGTTTTGTTCGTTTTATTAAACATAGACTCGAGCAAAACGCTGCGGCGCCGTCGCAGCATAGTCGCTCGTCGCCGGAGCCAGCCCCATGTCACAGGATTTCCATCCCAACGCCTCGCCTGATCACTTCTGGATGCCCTTCACCGCCAACCGCCAGTTCAAGGCCACCCCGCGCCTGCTGGAGAGTGCCGAAGGCATGTACTACACGGCGAGCGACGGCCGCCAGGTGCTCGACGGCACCGCCGGGCTCTGGTGCTGCAATGCCGGCCATGGCCGACGCGAGATCAGCGAGGCGGTGAGCAAGCAGATCGCCAGGATGGATTTCGCCCCGACCTTCCAGATGGGCCATCCGCTGCCCTTCGAGCTGGCGGAGAAGCTCGCCGCCATCAGCCCCGAAGGGCTGAACCGGGTGTTCTTCACCAACTCCGGATCGGAGTCGGCGGATACCGCGCTGAAGATCGCCCTGGCCTATCAGCGCGCCATCGGTCAGGGCTCGCGCACGCGGCTGATTGGCCGCGAGCTGGCCTATCACGGCGTAGGTTTCGGCGGCATGTCGGTCGGCGGCATGGCCAACAACCGCCGCGCCTTCGGCCCGATGCTGCCGGGCGTCGATCACCTGCCGCACACTCTCGATCTACAGCGCAACGCCTTCAGCAAGGGCCTGCCGCAGCATGGCGTGGAGCGCGCCGATGAACTGGAGCGGCTGGTGGTGCTGCATGGCGCGGAGAACATCGCCGCGGTGATCGTCGAGCCGATGTCCGGCTCGGCCGGGGTCATCCTGCCGCCGGTGGGCTATCTGCAGCGTCTGCGCGAGATCACCGCCAAGCACGGCATCCTGCTGATCTTCGATGAGGTCATCACCGGCTTCGGCCGTGTCGGCGAAGCCTTCGCCGCCCAGCGCTGGGGCGTGACGCCGGACATCCTCACCTGCGCCAAGGGACTGACCAACGGCGCGATTCCCATGGGTGCGGTGCTGGTCGCCGACCACCTGTTCGATGCGTTCATGAAGGGACCGGAGAGCGTCATCGAGTTCTTCCACGGCTACACCTACTCAGGGCATCCGGTGGCCTGCGCGGCGGCACTGGCGACCCAGCAGATCTATCAGCAGGAGAACCTGTTCCAGAAGGCCATCGACCTGGAGCCCTACTGGCAGGAAGCACTGTTCAGCCTGCGCGACCTGCCCAACGTGATCGACATCCGCACCGTCGGACTGGTCGCCGGTATCCAGTTCGCCGCCCATGCCGATGGCGTCGGCAAGCGCGGTTACGAAGTGTTCCGCGAGTGTTTCGAGAAGGGCCTGCTGGTACGCGCCAGCGGCGACACCATTGCGCTGTCGCCGGCGTTGATCGTCGAGAAGGCCGAGATCGACCAGATGATGGAGTTGCTCGTCGACGGCATTCGCAAGGCCGGCTGAGGCTTATCCGACCTGACGAGCCATTCTCGCCGTATTTGCAGGGAAAACCGGTGGGCTGAAGCCCACCCTACAGGGGCGGCGGTGGCGTTCGGTAGGGTGGGCTTCAGCCCACCAATGCCATTGGGCGCGGTCTCAGAGCGATTCCAGGCAGTCGGCCAGGGTGTCACCGAGATCTTCCAGCAGCTTCTCGTAACCCTGCGCATCGGTCGCCAGGCCGACGCCCAGCACGTCCAGTTCCGCCATCTTCACCGGCAAGCCGGCGGTCAGCGTCTCGACCAGGCGCGGACGCGCCGGCGGTTCGCTGAACACGCAGCTCGGACCGGCCTGCTGCAGCCGCTCGCGCATCGCCGCCACATGCCGCGCGCCGGGTTGCGACTCGCCACCGGCACTGAACACGCCGGCATGGCGCAGACCGTAGGCCGCCTCGAAGTAGTCATAGGCCTCGTGGAAAACGAAGAACGGCTTGTTCTGCACCTTGCTGAAGCGCTGCTTGAGGCGGGCGTCGAGCGCCTCGATGCGCTGGGCGAAGGCCGCCGAGTTGGCCTGGTAACGCTGTGCGTTGGCCGGGTCGGCGGCGGCCAGGTCAGCGGCCATGCGCTCTGCGATGATCAGGGCGTTGGCCGGCAGCAGCCACAGGTGCGCATCGAGCGTGCCCGGCCGATGGTTGTGGTCATGCTCGTCGGCATGGGCGGTCTCGCCATGTGCGGCCGCTTCATTCCCGTGATCACCATGGTCATGGCCGTCGTGATCGTGCTCGTCGGCATGGGCGGCGTGGTCGTGCTCATGCCCGTCATGCGCGTCATCGTGGTCGTGATCGTGATGATCGTCCTCGGCATGTGTGTGCGCATCGCCGAAGCGCCGCAGGGTCAGCTTCGGCAGGTCCTGCACGGCCACCGTCGTCCCTTCACGAGCGCTCAGCGCGCGCGGCAGGAAGCTCTCCAGATCCGGACCGATCCAGTAGAACAGCTCGGCATCGCGCAGACGCCGCACGTCGGACGGGCGCAGCGAATAGTGGTGCGCCGAGGCGCTGGCCGGCAGCAGCACATCGGGCTGGCCGACGCCGTCCTGCACCGCCGCGGCAATCAGCTGCAAGGGCTTGATGCTGGTCAGAACGCGCACTTCGGCCTGGGCGGACGCAACGCCAGCGAGCAGCGCCGCCAGCAACGGAAGGGAGAAAAGACGATTCACGGGCATCACTCGAAAGGGTTGAATTGGTACATAATAACGTCTCTCCCCCAACACGTCGCCGCCCATGTCCAAGACCCCGCTGGCCTGCACGCCCCATGACCACGACCACTGCGTCAGCCACGCGCTGGCCGAAGCCGACAGCCTCTGCGCGCGCCAGGGCGTGCGCCTGACCGCGCTGCGCAAGCGCGTGCTGGAGCTGGTCTGGCAGAGCCACAAGCCGCTCGGCGCCTACGACATTCTTGCCGTGCTGAGCGAGCAGGACGGCCGACGCGCCGCACCACCCACCGTTTACCGCGCGCTGGACTTCCTCTTGGAGAACGGCCTGGTCCATCGCATCGCATCGCTCAATGCCTTCGTTGGCTGCAATCATCCGGAGCATCCGCACCAGGGCCAGTTCCTCATCTGCCGTCTCTGCCACACCGCCATCGAACTGGAGCGTCCGGCCATCGCCGAGGCCATCGACAGCGCCGCCAGTAGTGTCGGCTTCACCGTCGAAGGTCAGACCGTGGAAGTCGTCGGGCTCTGCTCGAACTGCCGGAACGCCGCATGAGTGAAGTACTGCTGCGGCTGGATGACATCCACGTGCGCTTCGCCAACCAGAACGTGCTGGAAGGCGCACAACTGCAGGTGCATCGCGGCGAGATCGTCACCCTGATCGGCCCCAACGGCGCCGGCAAGACCACCCTGGTGCGCGCCGTACTCGGACTGCTGAAACCCGATCGCGGCCAGGTCTGGCGCAAGCCGAAGCTGCGCGTTGGCTACATGCCGCAGAAGCTGCACGTCGACCCCACCCTGCCCTTGTCGGTGCTGCGCTTTCTGCGCCTGGTCCCCGGCGTCGACCGCGCCCGCGCCCTCGCAGCGCTGGGTGAAGTCGGTGCCGAGCATGTGATCGACAGCCCGCTGCAGAAGATTTCCGGCGGCGAAATGCAGCGTGTGCTGCTCGCCCGCGCCCTGCTGCGCGAGCCGGAGCTGCTGGTGCTCGACGAACCGGTGCAGGGCGTCGACGTCGCCGGCCAGGCCGAGCTGTACCGGTTGATCGGTGTGTTGCGCGACCGCTACGGCTGCGGCGTGCTGATGGTCTCCCACGACCTGCACCTGGTGATGAGCGCCACCGATCAGGTGGTCTGCCTCAACCGCCACGTCTGCTGCTCGGGGCACCCGGAGCAGGTCAGCAGCGACCCGGCCTTCGTCGAGCTGTTCGGTCAGGACGCGCGCAGCCTGGCGATCTACCACCACCAGCACGACCACAGCCACGACCTGCACGGCAGCGTGGTGACCGGCAAACCCCACGTCCACGGCCCGAACTGTAAACACGGATAGCCCGCGCAATGCCCGATTTCCTTCTCAACGCCCTGCTCGCCGGCCTGGCCCTGGCGCTGGTCGCCGGCCCGCTCGGCTCCTTCGTCGTCTGGCGGCGCATGGCCTATTTCGGCGACACCCTGTCCCACGCCGCGCTGTTCGGCGTCGCCCTCGGGCTGATGCTCGACGTCAACCTGACGCTGGCGGTGACCGTCGGCTGCGTGCTGCTCGCCCTACTGCTGGTGACTCTGCAGCAGCGCCAGCCACTGGCCTCCGACACCCTGCTCGGCATCCTCGCGCACAGCACGCTGTCGCTCGGCCTGGTGTCGCTGAGCTTCATGGATGACGTGCGCATCGACCTGATGGGCTATCTGTTCGGCGACCTGCTCGCCGTGGGGCCGAGCGATCTGGCCTGGATCATCGGCGGCAGCGCCCTGGTGCTGCTGATGCTGGTCCCGCTGTGGCGTCCGCTGCTGGCGATCACCGTGCACGAGGAGCTGGCCAAGGTCGAAGGGCTGCCGGTGGCCGGCATCCGCCTGGCGCTGATGCTGCTGATCGCCGTGGTGATCGCCGTGGCGATGAAGATCGTCGGCGTGCTGCTGATCACCTCGCTGCTGATCATTCCCGCCGCCGCGGCCCAACGCCACGCGCGCACACCGGAGCAGATGGCCCTTGGCGCCAGCGTGCTGGGTATCGTCGCGGTGTGCCTGGGGCTGACGCTGTCCTGGTTCGAGGACACCCCGGCCGGGCCGTCCATCGTGGTCAGCGCCGCCGCGCTGTTCCTGCTCAGCTTCGCCTGGCCTCGCAGGGCCTGAGGCCATGACTGATCTGAAGTACCTGCGCGGTTACCCGGAGCCGCTGCTGGCGCAGGTTCGCCAGCTGATCGCCGAAGAGCGCCTGGGTGACTATCTGCAGCGTCGTTACCCGGCACGGCACGAAGTGCAGAGTGACAAGGCGCTGTACGGCTACGTGCAGAAGCTCAAGCAGGACTATCTGAAAAGCGCGCCGCCGATCGACAAGGTGCTCTATGACAATCGCCTGGACCTGACCCATCGCGCGCTGGGCCTGCATACCGCGGTGTCACGGGTGCAGGGCGGCAAGCTCAAGGCGAAGAAGGAGATCCGCGTCGCCGCACTGTTTCGCGAGGCGGCGCCGGAATTCCTGCAGATGATCGTGGTGCACGAACTCGCCCATCTGCGTGAGAGCGAGCACAACCGTGCCTTCTACAAGCTGTGCGAACACATGCTGCCCGGCTACGGGCAGATCGAGTTCGATCTGCGCCTGTTCCTGCACTGGCGCGAGCTGGAGGCGCTACCGGGCAAGAACGCCTAGCGCATCAGTGCTGCCAGGCGTCGATCCAAATGGTAGGGCTGCTCAGATCCAACCCAGCCAGCGCCACCAGGTCATCGCGAACAGCAACATGCTCAGATAGCCGATCAGCGTTACCAGCACGCCGACCTTGGCGAATTGCCGGGCGCTGAAGGTCTCGGTGCCCAGGCAAACCATGTTCTGCGGCGCGTTGATCGGCAGGATGAAGCCATAGCTGACGACAAAGCCGAGCAGCATGGTCATCCCCAGCCGGCTGAAATCCCCTGGCAGGCTGAGCAACACCGAGATCAGGATCGGCAGCATCGCCGATGTCAGCGCTGTGGCACTGGCAAAGCCCAGATGGATCACGATGAGGAAGGCGCCGAGAATGGCGAAGATGCCCAGCGGCCCCACCACGCCAAGCCCGGTGTGAGCGACCACCTGCGCGCCGAGCCACTGTCCGGCCTGAGTCGTGAGCAATACCGTGCCGAGGCTGATACCAACACCGAAGACGATCACCGTGCCCCAGGGCACCCGCGCCTGAACCTCCTTCCAGTTCATTACGCCGATGCGCGGCAGCATCAGGATCACCAGGCCGGCATAGGTGGTGCTGGTGGTGTCGAAACTGTGCAGCTTGCCCTCGGTGGCCCAGCACAGCAGCAACCCGATGGACACGGCGAGCAGGCGCTTCTGCGCCGACGTCATCGGCCCAAGTTCGGCGAGCGAGCGTGCCACGGCTTCCTTGCCACCGGCTATCCGCTCGGTTTCCGGCGGCAGCAGCTTGAGCACAATGAACAGCAGGACGAAGGACATCAGCACGGCCCAGGGCGCGCCGGCGATGAGCCAGTCGATCCAGCTGACTCGTTCACCCAGCAGCTTGTCCATGAAGCCCACCAGCAGCAGGTTCTGCGCCGCTGCGGTCTGGATGCCGATGTTCCAGATGCTGGTGCCCTGGGCGACGATGATCATCATGCCGGCGGCGAAGTTCGAACGCTTGTCGATCCCGAATGCGGTGATGATGCCAAGCATGATCGGCACCACGCAGGCGGCGCGCGCCGTGGCGCTGGGTACCACCAGGCTGAGCAGGACGATGACCACCAGTGTGCCGCCGAGGATATGCCGCGAACTGGTGCCGACCCTGGATAGGGTCATCAGCGCAATGCGTCGGTCGAGCCCGGTCAGGGTCATCGCCGCAGCGATGAACAGGGCTCCGGCTACCAGCGCCAATGCCGGATTGGCGAAGCCGGAAAGCCCCATGCCGATCGCCTTTGAGGTGCCGTAGACGACCTCGGGGTTTTCCAGCGTAGGCGCAGTACCGATGAGGAACGCCAGCAGCGCGGTGATCATGATCGCGCTGACCTCATAGGACACCGCTTCGGTGATCCACACCACCACCGCGAACACCAGGATCGCCAGCACTCGCTGGCCGGCCACGGGCAGGTCGGCAGGCAGTGGCATCAGCAGCACGCCAATCAGCGCCAGTACGGCCACCAACAGACCGATCGGGATGCCAAGCAGACCCTGGCGAAGGGCTACGTTAGGGGTATCGCTCATGGTATGGCTCCATCCGCTGACAGACGCCTTCAGCATGGGCAAGCCAGATCAGCGAGACCATGACCTGTGTCTATTGCGGGCCTTTGCGGCGAGTTAACCAAGTAAAAAAAAGCAGAACGCCGGCATGCGCCGGCGCTCTGTGGTCGATGGTTCGCAGCACGTTTCGAGCGGGCTGGCGCCCGCGCCGAACCTTGCGCAAACCTCAGGCGGGAATTGCCTCCGCCGCGGCCTCGCGCGCCCAGACCCGATGCTGGCCAAGCGCCTGGGCGAAGTTGCCGAACACACCGTCCACATCGTCACCTTCCAGCAGGCCGCTGTCGGGTTGCAGGCCGAGCGATGCCAGCAGCGGCCGCGCGGCGCCGAGCATGACGATGGGTTTCAGGTGTTTGTAGGCCTCCAGCACGTAGTGCTTGGCCTCGCCGGACTTGGCCATGGCCGCCGCCGCATCGGCACCGCCGGGGACGAACACCGCGTCGAACATCACCGACGGCATGCCGTCCATCGCGGCATCGACCGCCAGCATCTGGCCGTCCGCGGTTTTCACCGGGGCCGGCGACGGGCCGATGACCTTGGCTAGCGCGCCCTGCTCGGCCAGCTTGGCCTTGAATGTATCGATCGCCGCACCATCGACGCCGTTGGCCACCAGGATCGCCACCTTGCGCGACTTGATATTGCCCGGTACGTGATTCATCAGGCTCAGCGCCGGCGAACTCTGCGGGGTTGGCGTCTTCGGCGTCACGGTCGGCGCGCTCGGGACCGGCAGGCCGAGGTTCTCGGCAACGCGGCGGGCCAGCTCCAGGTCGATGTTGGCGAGGATTTCGTTGACCTGCCGCTCGCGGATGAACACCCGCTCCACCTTGCCCAGCTCGAAGGTGTAGGCGCCGATGATGTGCTCCTTCTCCGGCTCGCTCATGCTGTTCCAGAACAGCGTGGCCTGGGAGAAGTGGTCGCCGAAGGATTCGCTGCGGTTGCGGATCTTGTGCCCCTCGACCCGCTCGGGATAGCTCTCGAAGCCACCGCCCTGGGCCGCCGGCGGGGTTTCCTTGGGCCAGCCGCTGTCGATCGAGTTGGGCTCGTAGTTGGCGCGGCCCTTGTTGATCGTCTGGCGATGGAAGGCATCGCGCTGGTTGTTGTGAAACGGGCACAGCGGGCGGTTGATCGGGATCTCGTGGAAGTTCGGCCCACCGAGACGCAGCAGCTGGGTGTCGGTGTAGGAGAACAGCCGGCCCTGCAGCAGCGGGTCGTTGGTGAAGTCGATGCCCGGCACGATGTGGCCGATGTGGAAGGCGGCCTGCTCGGTCTCGGCGAAGAAGTTGTCCGGATTACGGTTGAGGGTCATCTTGCCGAGCTTCTGCACCGGCACCAGCTCCTCGGGGATGATCTTGGTCGGGTCGAGCAGGTCGAAGTCGAACTTGTGCTCGTCAGCCTCTTCCACCACCTGCACGCCCAGCTCCCACTCGAAGTAGTCGCCCATCTCGATGGACTCCCACATGTCGCGGCGGTTGAAGTCCGGATCCTTGCCGGCGATCTTCAGCGTCTCGTCCCAGACCAGCGAGAAGGCGCCGGCCACCGGCTTCCAGTGAAACTTGACGAAGCGGCTGACGCCCTCGGCATTGATCAGGCGGAAGGTGTGCACGCCGAAGCCTTCCATCGCCCGATAGCTGCGCGGCAGGGCGCGGTCGGACATGGTCCAGAGCACCATGTGTGCGGACTCAGGCGTCAGCGAGACGAAATCCCAGAAGGTATCGTGGGCCGATTGCGCCTGCGGGATCTCGTTGTGCGGCTCGGGTTTCACAGCGTGGACGAAGTCCGGAAACTTGATGGCGTCCTGGATGAAGAACACCGGCATGTTGTTGCCGACCAGGTCGAAGTTGCCCTCGTCGGTGTAGAACTTGGTGGCGAAGCCGCGCACGTCGCGCACGGTGTCCGCCGAGCCGCGCGAGCCCTGCACGGTGGAGAAGCGCACGAATACCGGCGTCTCCTTGCCTTCGGCAGCGAGAAAAGAGGCCTTGGTCAGCCAGCTGTGGTCGGCGTAGCTCTGGAACACGCCGTGCGCCGCGGCACCGCGCGCGTGCACGATGCGCTCGGGAATGCGCTCGTGGTCGAAGTGGGTGAGCTTCTCGCGCATGATGAAGTCTTCGAGCAGCGAGGGCCCACGGCCGCCGGCCTTGAGTGTGTTCTGGTTGTCGGCGATCTTCACGCCCTGATTGGTGCGCAGCGCCTCGCCAGAGGCGTCGCTGCGAAACGCTTCCAGCTGATCGAGCTTGGCGTTGTGGTTGGCGCGGTCGACGGTATCGGTGCCGGCGAGCTCGCTCTGTTTGGGAGTCTTGTGCGTCATGATGGGCCTCGGTTAGCGGGTGAGCTGAACCGCGAACGATCGGGCCATGATCTGGACCTGATACGTGATCGATTCACGGCGTACCGGGTTAGTGACCCCATTGATCGGCGCAAGGTTGCCGCCTGCGACGATTTGCTTTGCCTATCAGCGCCATGGATTTGCTCAATCGCAGCGGCGCAGGCGAGCGACGTCGCCGGCAAACGGGTAGAATGCCGGGCTTTCGCCGATCATCCCGGCAACAAACGTCGCACCCACAAGGTTCGCCCGTGATCGAATTCCATCAAGTCCATAAAACCTATCGGACCGCCGGCCGCGATATTCCCGCGCTGCAACCGACGCAGCTGGAAATCGCCTCCGGTGAAGTGTTCGGTCTGATCGGCCATTCCGGCGCCGGCAAGAGCACGCTGCTGCGCCTGATCAACCGCCTCGAGGAGCCCTCCGGCGGACGCATCCTGGTCAATGGCGAGGACGTCACCGCGGTGGATGCCGACGGCCTACGGCGCTTCCGCCAGCGCGTCGGGATGATCTTTCAGCACTTCAACCTGCTGATGTCCAAGACGGTGGCCGACAACGTCGCCATGCCGCTGCGCCTGGCCGGCATCCGCTCGCGCAGCGAGATCGACGCCCGCGTCGCCAGCCTGCTCGAACGCGTCGGGCTCAAGGACCATGCACGCAAGTACCCGGCACAGCTCTCCGGCGGCCAGAAGCAGCGCGTCGGCATCGCCCGCGCGCTGGCCACCGAGCCGAGCATCCTGCTCTGCGACGAGGCCACCAGCGCGCTGGACCCGCAGACCACTGCCTCGGTGCTGCAACTGCTGGCCGAGATCAACCGCGAGCTGAAGCTGACCATCGTGCTGATCACCCACGAGATGGACGTGATCCGCCGCGTCTGCGACCGCGTGGCGGTGATGGATGCCGGTGCCATCGTCGAACAGGGGCCGGTCACTGAGGTGTTCCTGCACCCGAAGCACCCGACCACCCAGCGCTTCGTGCTGGAAGACGAGGCGATGGACGAAGGCGAGTTGCACGACGATTTCGCCCATGTGCCGGGCCGCATCCTGCGCCTGACCTTCCAGGGCGACGCCACCTACAAGCCGCTGCTGGGCACCGTCGCCCGTGAAACCGGGGTCGACTACAGCATCCTGTCCGGGCGCATCGACCGCATCAAGGACACCCCCTACGGCCAGCTCACCCTGGCGCTGATCGGCGGTGACATGAGCGCGGCGATGAGCCGCCTGCAGGCGGCCGACGTGCACGTGGAGGTACTGCGCTGATGGATGCTCTGTTCACCAACGTAGATTGGTACGAAATCTGGCTGGCCACGCTGGACACCCTGCTGATGCTCGGCGGCTCGCTGCTGTTCACCATTCTGCTCGGCCTGCCGCTGGGCGTGCTGCTGTTTCTCAGCGGTCCGCGCCAGCTGTTCGAGAACGGCCCGCTGTACGCCGCGCTGTCGTTCGTGGTCAACGTGCTGCGCTCGCTGCCGTTCATCATTCTGCTGATCGTGATGATTCCCTTCACCGTGCTGATCACTGGCACCTCGCTGGGCGTGGCCGGAGCCATCCCGCCGCTGGTGGTAGGTGCCGCGCCGTTCTTCGCGCGGCTGGTGGAGACCGCGCTGCGCGAAGTGGACCGCGGCATCATCGAGGCGACCCAGGCGATGGGCGCGACGACGCGGCAGATCATCTTCAGCGCATTGCTGCCGGAAGCGCGTCCGGGCATCATCGCCGCCATTACCGTCACGGCCATCACCCTGGTGTCCTACACCGCGATGGCCGGTGTGGTGGGTGCCGGCGGCCTCGGCGATCTGGCCATCCGCTTCGGCTACCAGCGTTTCCAGACCGACGTGATGGTGGTCACCGTGGTCCTGCTGCTGGTACTGGTGCAGGTGCTGCAAAGCGTCGGCGACAGGCTGGTCACCCACTTTTCGCGCAAATGAACCGCAACCAGGGCGAGCGAACCTTCGCACCCCGCTCAACTCCTGAAGGAACCGAACGATGAAGAAACTGATTGCCGCCCTGGCCACCGTCGCCGCATTTTCCGCACAGGCCGCCGAAACCCTGACCGTCGCCGCCACCGCCGTGCCGCACGCCGAGCTGCTGGAATTCGTCAAGCCGCAGCTGGCCGAGCAGGGCGTCGAACTGAACGTGAAGGTCTTCACCGACTACGTGCAGCCAAACATCCAGGTCGCCGAGAAACGTCTGGACGCCAACTTCTTCCAGCACCAGCCGTATCTGGATGAGTTCAACAAGGGCAAGGGCACCAATCTGGTCAGCGTCGCTGGCGTGCACATCGAGCCCTTCGGCGCCTACTCGAGCAAGGTCAAGTCGCTGGACGAGCTGGCCAACGGCGCCACCGTAGTCATCCCCAACGACGCCACCAACGGCGGCCGCGCCCTGCTGCTGCTGGCCAAGGCCGGCGTGATCACGCTGAAAGACGGCGCCGGCATCACCGCCACGCCGAAGGACATCGCCGAGAACCCGAAGAACATCAAGATCCGCGAACTGGAAGCCGCGACCCTGCCGCGCGTGCTGACCCAGGTCGACCTGGCGCTGATCAACACCAACTACGCGCTGGAAGCCAAGCTGAATCCGACCCAGGACGCCCTGGTCATCGAAGGCAGCGATTCGCCGTACGTGAACATCCTGGTCGCCCGTCCGGACAACAAGGACAGCGACGCCATGCAGAAACTGGCTGCCGCGCTGCACAGCGAACAAGTGCGCCAGTTCATCGAGGAAAAGTACAAGGGCGCCGTGGTCCCGGCGTTCTGAACCTGACCGCGCAAGCTGCGTCAGAAACCCCGCCTCGGCGGGGTTTTTCATTTCCGGACGGATGTTATTGCTGGGGTGAGCGCCGCGCTCCCGCCTCGCGCAAGGCCTCTTCCACCTCACGCTCCAGCGCATAGGCCGGGCGCTCCACGGCACGGAAATCCTGCGTATAGCGCCGGGCGAATTCGGCGACGCCCCAGTCCAGATATTGCTCGACGTGCTTGAGCTCATGGGCCCAGAGCGCGACGTTGTCCCGGGCATCTTCCTCGTGGCGGAAGACGATGACGTCGATCAGGGTCACGGCATTGACGTCCGGGTTGCGCAGCAGGGTGTTGCCGGCATTCAGCACCACCTCATCGCCGACGCGAAAATGCGCACTCTCCAGCACGGCAAGATCGAAATACGGCTCGAGCTGCGAGCGGATGTGCAGCGGTATCGGCTCGACACCACCGGCCACCAGGCGGTCGCGCGACTGCTGGATCCAGCTCTGCAGACCCAGCGTGGCCATGCGCTGCACCCGGTCGTAGACGGCCTGAGGATCGCTGGCGGCGGCGGGCATGCAGAGGCAGGCGCCGCTCAGGCAGATTGGCTGCTGCCCGGGCGGGCAGGCGGTCTGTGCCCAGACGGGTGCGGCAAGCAGCGCCAGCGGCAGCAGCGCAAGGCGGAAAAGCGAAGTGAACGACACGGGATGGTCTCGACGGCGAGGGCGATGCGCGCCCCAGGCGCTGCGCACTATAGCCGTGCGGCCGGGGCACGCGAAGAGGGCGCTCAGATCACCGGCGGCGCGGCGCTCACCACACGCAGGGCGAGGCCCTCGTACGGATCGAGATTGATCTGCAACTCGCAATCGTCGCTGAGGTCACCCTCCACGCTCTCATGGATGATGTCCACCACCGCGCCGGGCGCCACGCCGGGCAAGCAGATGGTCTCGCTGATCGGCTCGGCGCCGAAGTTCAGCGCGGTGAGCTGTACGCCCCTGCCGGCAGGCAGCTCGTGAATCATCACCAGGAGTCCTGGCGCCTGCACATCGGGAATCAGGATCTGCTTGCTGGCGGCGATATCGTAGGCCTGGCGCACGCTGAGGATGCGCTTGAGCTGGCAGGCGAAGGACCCAGGGCGCTGCAGCTGCTCGGCCAGGCTGCCGTACAGCGAACGGGCCTTGGGCAGGCCTTCGGCGGAGACCGACGCCTCCGGCGCCAGATCGGCGAGGTCATAGCCGCCGCGATTGATCCAGCGGGTATCGCCGTCGCCCATCAGGTGTTCGACCTGCTCGGGCGCCAGCGGCAGGGCGCCGACCAGATCCCAGCCGGAGAGGGCGAACACGCCGGGCTGCATGGCATTGAACATCACCAGCAGAATGTGCAGACGCTGGATCTGCTCCACCTCGGCCGGGCCGATGGCGTCCAGATCACGGATGTTAAGCGCCGCGGCGATCACGCTGGCGGTGGTGCAGGACACCCCGTTGGTGACGAACTTGAGGTTGTACGGCGCGTGTTCGCCGGTCAGCCGCTCGTACATTTCCTCGCGGATATGTTCGCGCAGGTGGCCGCCGGGCAGGGTCTGGCCCTTGTAGTGGTAATGGTCGTAGGCGTGCAGCGTCCAGAAGTGGACCAGCTCCAGCGTCAGCTCGTCATGGTTCTGCAGCGCATGGATCAGCGACGCCGGGTCGATGCCGAAGGCGTGCACCTCGCGCAGCATCATGCGCAGGAACTCGGTATCGCCGGTGAGCAACGCGTGGTGATAGGCCGGGCGGGTGATGAAGTCGTAGGACAGATCGGCCCCGCCGTGGGACATGGCGGCGATGTCATCGATGGTCAGGTTCAGCTCCTGGAAGCTGAAGCCGCCGGCCTTGCGGATCGCCCCGGCGAGCAGCTGGTTGCCGGTGACGGACAGCGGATGGCCCTCCGACCAGGCAGTGCCCTCGGCGCGCCGTTCCACGCCGAGGAAACCGTTGGCGTCCAGGCGCAGCACCCGGGCGCCGGCGACGTCGATCGCATGCAGCGCATCGCCAATGATCAGCTGCTGCGCGGCGAAGGTCGGGTCGAGCCAGTTCAGCGACGGCTGGCCCTCCTTGAAATAATGCAGATAGACCCAGCGGCGCACCTTGCCGTCGACCCCGGTGACCTCGCCGGTGACGCTCCAGTCGGTGTCCTTGATGCCCGGCTCGAAGAAGATCACTCGCTGCAGCTGGCCGACGATGTAGTGCTTTTCCTTGAGCCGGTCGACCACCGGCGGCAGCAGGTTGACCGAATCACGCCCGGCCGGCACCTCGGGCAGCAGCTCCCAGTCCTCCTCGCGGATTTCCACCATGTGGTACAGCCCGGGGTAGTCGCCATAGGCCATTTCCGCGAGGCGAAAGTCGGCACCCTTGCCGGTGTGTGCCGGCACGATGTCGTCGATGACGATGGCGTTGTGCGCCGCGGCCACCCGGCTGAGCTGCAGCATCTGCTCCTCGGTCCCCAGGCTCGGGTCGATATCGAAGCTGATGCGGTCGAAGTTGCCGTCGATGGTCGGGGTGAACTCGCGTCCGCGCAGGCCACCGGAACGCTTCATCGGCCCGTTGTGGATGCCCTGCACGCCGAGTTCGGAGAGCGCACTCCAAAGGCGGTCGTCGCCGAGGGCCTCGAGTACCGTGCCGCCTTCCGGGGTGATGATGGCCGCCGGATAGGCGGTGAACCACACCGAGGCGATGGCGCTGGCATCGCGCGGGCGGGCCTGGGCATAAGGCCGCTGCCAGAGACGCGCCTGGCCGGCGTAATGACGCGACCGCTCGCGGGCCGCATGCAACATGGACTGGTCCACCAGCCATTGGATATAGCTATCGTCTGGGGTGCTCATTCGACGTCGGTTCCCACTCTGCTAAGGGAAATGTAGTCGTTTGAGTCAGCTGCACCGTCATCGTTGCATAGGATCATCTGCCGGGGTTGTTCGGGACGGCCGGGCATCCCGCGCGACCCGAGACCTGACGCGCCGTGGCCGAACACGCAAGCGCCGCCAGCCCAGCAGCACGCCGCTGAAGGCAATTACCAGCATGCCGGCGCCGAAGACCAGCAGGGCAGACCAGGCGGGGAACGACGGCGTCGTCATCGGCGATCCGATCAGGCGCGGGTGCGATGGCGTTCATGACAGGAACGACTCTCAGCAAAAACGAGTTGCGCAAACTCAAGAATGCTCGCTGATCGTCAGGTCAGTCGGTCAGGTTCGCTGCGCGACGCCATCGTCACGCAGCGAACGGCGGACCTCAGCGGGCGTCGAGCAGCGCCTGCGCCGCATCGGCGGGCTGGCCGGCCAGTTGGCGCTGCGCCTGCTTCTGCTGCTTGTAGGCCAGCGCCGCGGCTGGTACCGGCGTCACGGTGCCGGTTTCCAGCCACTTCTTCAGCCGGTTGGCGTCGGCCATGTGGGTGTACTTGCCGAACGCGTCGAGCACCACGAAGGCCACCGGGCGCTGCTTCATGGTGGTGCTCATCACCAGGCAATGCCCGGCTGCATTGGTGAAGCCGGTCTTGCTCAGCTGGATGTCCCAGTTGTTCTTGCGCACCAGGGCATTGGTGTTGCGAAAGCCGAGGGTGTAATTGGGCTTACGGAAAGCCACGGTCTTCTCGCCGGTCGTGCTGAACTGCTGGATCAGCGGGTACTGGCGGCTGGCGCGGATCAGCTTGACCAGGTCGTTGGCACTGGAGACGTTGCGTTCGGAAAGGCCGGTGGGCTCGACATAGTGAGTGCGGCTCATGCCCAGCGCCCGCGCCTTGGCATTCATCGCCCGGATGAAGGCCGAGTAGCCGCCCGGGTAATGGTGGGCGAGGCTCGCGGCGGCGCGGTTCTCGGAAGACATCAGGGTCAGCAGCAGCATTTCGCGGCGGCTGATCTCGCTGCCGATGCGCACGCGCGAGAACACGCCCTGCATTTCCTTGGTCTCACGGATGGTCACCGGCAACGCCTGGTCCAGCGGCAGCTTGGCATCGAGCACGACCATGGCGGTCATCAGCTTGGTTACCGAGGCGATCGGCACGACCATGTCCGGATTGCTGGAATAGAGCACTTCGTTGGTCTTCAGATCGACCAGCAGGGCGCTGCCGGAAGCGAGTTCCTGCATGGCCGGCTTGGCGGCCTGGACATGGGCAAGCGGCAACGTGGCCAGGCAGGTGAACAACAGGCTGGCCAACGTACGACGAAATTTCACGATTGGTTTCCCCGCGATGAAGGGGCACGGGACGCGGAATGCGCCGCTGTAGACGACCCCTGTGGACAATGTGACGCAGTATAGGGAATCGCCTGGCGACTCGCCTGCAGCCGATGAACGGTTCGTCGGAAGCAGCACCGGCGTAACGGCCGAACCGAGACACCTTGCCGCGCCATTCGGGCTGCCGGGCCAAGGCCCCGGGCCGCACCTCTGCGGATTTTCGAGGTCAAACCCTCACACTTACCGAGGGGAGGTCCCGCCATGTTCAGCCACAAGCCCACCACCCGCGAAGAAGTCCAACGCGAGATCGACAGCCTGATGCGTGCACTCGACGAGCTCAAGCACGATGCCAGCCGCGACTCCCGTCATCGCCTCAACACCCTGCGCTCGCGCGCCGAGTCGCTCTGGCACGACCAGCACTGGGACGAGCACTATGCCGACCTGTCCCGGCGCACCCGTGAAGCCAGCCGCGCCGCGCGCGACTGTGCCAAGGAGCATCCGCTGGGCACCCTGGCCCTGGCCGCCGGCGCCTTCGCCCTGATCGGCTACCTAGTCAGCCGCCGCTGACCGGCCACGCGCCATGCTCAACGCCGAAACGCCACGGCTCAAGTTCGCCGTCTACGGTGCGCATGACGATCTCGGCAGTGCGCTGCTGGTCGAGCTGCTCAGCCGCCAGCACGAGGCCGTGGCGCTATTGGACGATCTCAACTCCTTATCCGCCCGGCCGGGTCTGCGGACCAAGCCGGGCGACCTGTTCGATCCACTGAGCGTCAGCGAAAGCGTGGCAGGGATGGATGCGGTGATCTGCCTGTACCACACGCCGCGCCTGCCCAGCACCGATGCCATCACCGGCGAGTCGCCGCGGCGCGATTTCTACCAGGCGGTGGAGGCATTACTGCTCGGGCTGCAGCGGGTCGGCGTCGAGCGGCTGCTGCTGATCGCCGACTTTCCGGCCATCGAGCGGCAACCGGAAGTCGAGGCCGCCCTGCAGCGACTCGCTGCCCACCCCCTCGACTGGACACTGGTGGATGCGCCGCCGGCCGGCAACCAGCTGACCGTCGAGGCACTAGCCGAGGCCGCTGGCAAGGGCGAGGCCAATCCCTACCGCGACTTGCAGCGCATCGCCGCCGGCATCGTCGACGAGCTGGAACGTCCGCAGCACCTGCACCAGCGCATCCATTTCCGCAGCTAGCGGCCGTTCTGTCAGTTGCTCATGGTCCAGGATTGAGCAGCGCAACGGTCAGCGAGACGTGACCGCGCCAAAAGTTCTTCAGCCCAACTGCCGCCGTAGTTCGGCCAGTACCGGCGAGGTATTCGGGCGCACGCCACGCCAGAGCTCGAAGGCTTCCGCCGCCTGCTCCACCAGCATGCCCAACCCGTCGCGGGTGGTCGCGCCCAGCGCCGCGGCCCAGCGGCAGAACGGCGTCGGCTCGGCGCTGTACATCATGTCGTAACAGAAGGTCCGGCCGGTATTGATCAGGCTGTCGGCCAGCGGTGGCAGCTCGCCGCCAAGGCTGGCCGACGTGCCGTTGACGATCAAATCGACCGGTTCGGCAAGTTCGGTGAAGCCGCGGGCGGACAACGGCCCGAGTTCGGCGAACTCCTGCACCAGCTGCTCGGCCTTGCTCGTCGTGCGATTGGCAATGATCAATTCAGCCGGCCGATGCGCCAGCAGCGGTGCCAGCACGCCGCGCACCGCGCCACCGGCGCCGAGCAGCAGGATGCGCTGCCCGCTCAGGGCCAGGCCGGCATTGAGCAGGTCGGCGACCAGCCCGGCGCCATCGGTGTTGTCTCCGAGCAGGCGCCCATCCTCCAGCTTCTTCAGGGTGTTCACCGCACCGGCGCGGCGGGCGCGCTCGGTCAGCTCATCGGCCATGCGATAGGCCTGCTCCTTGAACGGCACGGTCACGTTGGCGCCTAAACCGTCGCGAAAGAAGGCCCGAGCGTACGCCGGGAAGTCATCCAGCGGCGCCAGCAGCGGCTCATAGCTCAGCGCCTGGCCGGTCTGTGCGGCGAACAGCGTGTGAATCTGCGGTGACTTGCTGTGGCCGATGGGGTTGCCGAAGACGCCGTAGCGGTCCATGGGTGAATCCTTGCTGTGTGGGGTGCAGGTAGCAGTCGAAGGTCAGGGCTGCTCGGCCAGCCAGTCGCGGTCCTTGAGGAAATACTCGGTCAGCCGCGCTTCCGGCGAACCCGGCTCGGGGTGCTTGTCATAGCCCCAGGCCACCTGCGGCGGCAACGACATCAGGATGGATTCGGTGCGCCCGCCGGACTGCAGGCCGAACAGCGTGCCGCGGTCGTAGACCAGGTTGTATTCGACGTAGCGGCCGCGGCGCAGCAGCTGGAACTGCCGCTCGCGCTCGCCGAACGGCGTGGCCTTGCGCCGCTGGACGATGGGCAGGTAGGCGTTGAGATAGGCATCGCCAACCGCGCGCATGAAGGCGAAACTGGTGTCGAAATCCCACTGGTTCAGGTCGTCGAAGAACAACCCGCCGACGCCACGCGGCTCGTGGCGGTGCTTGATGTGGAAATAGCGATCGCACCATTCCTTGTAGCGCGGATAGACATCCGCACCGAAGGGGGCGCAGGCGTCCCGCGCGACCCGATGCCAGTGCACGCAGTCTTCCTCGGCGCCGTAGTAGGGCGTCAGGTCGAAGCCGCCGCCGAACCACCAGACCGGCTCCTCGCCTTCCTTCTCGGCAATGAAGAAGCGCACGTTGGCATGGGAGGTCGGCACGTAGGGGTTGTGCGGATGGATCACCAGCGACACGCCGAGCGCCTCGAAGCTGCGCCCGGCCAACTCCGGGCGATGGGCACTGGCCGAAGGCGGCAGGCTGTCGCCATGCACATGGGAGAAGTTCACTCCGCCTTTCTCGATCAGCGCGCCATTCTCGATCACCCGCGTCCGGCCGCCACCGCCGCCAGGCCGCGTCCAGGCATCCTCGACGAAGCGCGCACCACCGTCTTCGGCCTCCAGTGCGGCACAGATTCGGTCCTGCAGATCGAACAGATAGGCTTTGACGGCTTCGGTCCTGTCGTTCACGAAATCACCTTGCGAATGACCGCACGCAGCCAGCGGCGCATGGCTGAGCGGTGCTTGAAACGGGGGTCGGCCGGCAAGCATAGCATCAGCCCGATTGACGAACGCAGCCCCGGCGGGTTGGATAGGCGCTCTTTCAACGTCCAGGAGCCAGACATGTCTCAGCGCATCCAATTCAGCCAGCACGGCGGTCCCGAAGTCCTGGAACAGGTCGATGTGCCTCTCGGCGCGCCGGCTGCGGGCGAGATACGGGTGCGCAATCACGCCATCGGCCTGAACTTCATCGACACCTATTTCCGCAGCGGCCTGTACCAGCCGCCGAGCCTGCCGTCCGGCCTGGGCACCGAGGGTGCCGGCGTGGTCGACGCGGTGGGCGAGGGCGTGCAGCACCTGCAGCCCGGCGACCGGGTCGCCTATGCCACCGGCCCGCTGGGTGCCTATGGCGAGTACCACACACTGCCGGCTCGGCACCTGGTCAAACTGCCGGACGCAATCAGCTACGAGCAGGCGGCCGCGGTCATGCTCAAGGGCCTGACCTGCCAGTATCTGCTACGCCAGATCCATCCGTTGCAGGCCGGCGAGACAGTGCTGTTCCATGCTGCCGCCGGCGGTGTCGGATCGATCGCCTGTCAGTGGGCTCGCGCACTGGGCGCACAGTTGATCGGCGTGGTCGGCTCGGCTGAAAAGGCCGAGCGGGCCAAGGCCCTCGGCGCCTGGGCCACCATCGATCGCAGCCGCGAGGACGTGGTGCAGCGCGTGCTGGAGCTGACCGAAGGCAGGAAGTGCCCGGTGGTCTATGACTCGGTGGGCAAGAGCAGCTGGGAAGTTTCCCTCGATTGCGTCGCCCCGCGCGGCCTGCTGGTCAGCTTCGGCAACGCCTCCGGCGCCGTCACCGGGGTCAACCTCGGGGTACTGGCGCAAAAGGGCTCGCTGTTCGTCACCCGGCCTACCCTGGCCGGCTACGCCGACACGCCGGAGCGTCTGCAGGCCATGGCCGATGAACTGTTCGAGATGATCGGCAGCGGCAAGATCCAGGTCGAGATCGGCCAGCGCTACCCGCTCAGCGAAGCGGCCGAAGCCCAGCGCAAACTGGCGGCGGGGGAAACCACCGGCTCGACAATACTGCTGCCCTGACGCCGCTCCGGCTGTCCTTATAGGGGCAGCCGCTCAGCGGGTTTCAGCGCCGGTTCAGGCCGGACGAATCACTTCGCCGGTGCGCAGATCGCGAATGACGCTGGGGTTGCGCCGTCCACCCAGCGGGCCGGTGAACACGGCGTCGAGCTGACGCGGGAAATACTGCTCGACCCGCAGCCGCGAGCGCGCCGCGGGCCGACCGGCCGGGTTGGCCGAGGTCGACACCAGCGGCCCGGTCAGCGCGCAGAGACGCTTGACCAGCGGATGATCGGTAACGCGCAGCGCGACGCTGTCGTGCCGCCCGGTGATCCACTCCGGCAAGCGACCGCGATGCGGCACCAGCCAAGTGTTCGGCCCCGGCCAGGTTCCGGCCAGGCGATCGAGCCAACGCTCGGGCAGATCCTCCAGCAGGAAATCGAACTGCTCGATGCTGTCGGCGATCAGGATCAGGCCCTTTTCCACCGGCCGCTCCTTGAGCGCCAGCAAGCGCATCACCGCCTCTTCGTCCCACGGGTCGCAACCGACGCCCCAGACCGCTTCGGTCGGGTAGGCGATCACTCCGCCGGCGCGAACCACCCGCGCCACCTGCTGCACACGCCAATCGCCAATCATGCCGACCTCTGCCTGGATGAAAAGCCGGCAGTGTACCCAACGCGCCTTGTACCGAGCAGGGGGCGCCTGAACTGTTTCGCAACAAGCTGCAACTGGCAGGCGGCACCTGAACCAGCAAACGGATCAGGCCGCACCCATCGCTACGAAGGGTAGGGCACAAGCACCGACCAGAGGCCGTTGTCGCAAGCGACCCGGCCTTCCACCTCGAGCTCGGTCAGCTGCGCCAGCAACTGGCCCAGCGGCTGATCGAGCGCCATGGCCAGTGCTTCGCTGCTACGCGGCGCGGCCAGTAGCTCGCGTAACAGCGGGTTGTCCGGTGTCGGCGCTGGGTCTGCGCCGGCAGGCAACTCGACGCGCTGCCAGCCACGCAGGGCTTCGAGCACATCGTCGACCGACTCCACCAGCGCGGCACCCTGGCGGATCAGCTGATGGCAACCACGGGCGCCGGGATGATGGATCGAACCGGGAATCGCATAGACTTCACGGCCCTGCTCGGCAGCGAGTCGCGCGGTGATCAGCGAACCACTGGACGGACTCGCCTCGACCACCAGCACACCCAGCGAAAGACCGCTGATGATGCGATTGCGCCGCGGAAAGTTGCTTGCCTGCGGTGGGCAGTCCAGCGGTAACTCGGACACCAGCGCACCACCTCCGTCGAGGATCTGCTGGGCAAGGCCGACGTGACGCTGCGGATACAGCCGTTCGAGGCCGGTACCGAGCACCGCGACGGTCTTGCCGCCCGCTTCCAGCGCGCCCTGGTGCGCGGCGCCGTCGATGCCCAGCGCCAGACCGCTGGTGATGACGAAGCCACCAGCAGCCAGACTGCGTGCGAACGCCCGGGCATTGTCCAGACCGTGGCGCGAGGCGCGACGACTACCCACCATCGCCAGCTGCGGTCGCTCGAGCAGGGCCGGATCGCCAGCGATGAACAGCAGGGGTGGCGCATCCGGCAATTCAGCCAGCAGGGCAGGGTAGTTGGGATCGTCCCAACAGAGCAGATGCCGGTCCGGCTGCTCCAGCCAGGCGAGGGCGGCACTGGCGCGCTCGCGAATCTCACTGCTGCGGCGCGGTTCGGCGCAGCTGGCCGGCAGGCCCAGCGAGCGCCAGGCGCTGGCCGGTGCGCTGAGTGCCGAAGCGGCATCGGGAAAGGCGCTCAGCAACTTGCGCAAACGACGCGGTCCCAGCTCGGGCAGCAGATGCAGACGCAGCCGAGCTTCCAGCTCGGCAGGGGATATGGCAGGCATGGTGAACACTCCTTGTCTCGTTGCACCGCATCCGTGCGGTGTTTGGCACAGCATGAAAAAGCCCCGCTTTCGCGGGGCTCTCTTGTTCAGGGGTTACGAACCTTGTCGCTCACTGCCAGCGAGCGGGTGGCCTGCAATATCAGGCCGTAGCTGAGCTTGTCGTAGGTGCGGAACACCATCAACAGACCGGAACGCTCGTCCGGAATCTTCACGTTCTCGCCGGTCACGCGATCGCGCACGGTTTCGCCGGTCTTGTACACCGCCAGCACGTTGCCGTCCTGCAGACCGTCGCGAGCACCCTTGTTCAGCGTGACCACGTGGAACTGGCCGATCTGGGTGACGCCACGCGGTACATCGAGAATCACACCTTCGACCTGGGTGGACGGGGCGCTCGGCATGAAGGTGGAGTTGACCGCACGCTCCTCGCCGGGGAACAGGCGATCACCGATGCGCGCTTCCTGGGTGGTACGGGTCAGCTGCATGGTGGCGATGTCGCCTTCGATCTCGAGGATCTCGACGGAGCCGACATCGTCGGCGTTGATGCCGAGGAACTCGCCGGTTTCCGGATCGAGGTAGGTCTTGCCCTGGCGGAAGATGCCGTAGGCCGGCATGTTCGCCTCGAATGCGCCGCGGCCGTAGATGCGATCACCGGCACCGCTGATCACCCGCTCGGCATTGCCGGCGACGATGTACGGCGCGCCCTGGAACTGCTCGGCAGTGTCGATGATGCGGTTGCTCAGCAGGAAGCTGTTGATCGCCTCCAGTGGGATGGTCGGGATGGCTTCGGCCATTGGCGTGGTGCGCACGGTGGGCGACAGTTTGATGGTGCCGCGCGAGGCGCCGCGGTCCAGAACCAGTCGCGGCTGGCCGTCAACGTAGACCAGGCTCAGGGTGTCGCCGGGATAGATCAGATGAGGGTTGGCGATCTGCGGGTTGGCATGCCACAGCTCCGGCCATTTCCACGGCTCGCGCAGGAAGCGGCCGGAGATGTCCCAGAGTGTGTCGCCCTTCACCACGGTATAGCGCTCCGGATGATTGTCCTTGAGCTGCACCGCGGCCTGCGCGAGCCCGCCGACGGCCACCAGGAGCAGGGCGAGTAGTGATTTCCTCATGTGGTGAATCCCTTTATTATGTGCCTTCACGTAAAGCGCCCTAGCGCCGCGGAACCCTTGTGGATCGCGGCATTAAGCCGTTTTCCATGCTGCTCGGCATCTTAGCAGCGGCTTTTGACTTTATTCCATAAGTGCATCACAAACGCATATGGCCATTCTGAACATCCTTGAATTTCCCGATCCGCGGCTGCGCACCATCGCCAAACCGGTGGATGTGGTCGATGACGAGATCCGTCAGCTGATCGATGACATGTTCGAGACCATGTACGAGGCTCCGGGCATCGGCCTGGCCGCGACGCAGGTCAATGTGCACAAGCGCGTGGTGGTGATGGACCTGTCCGAAGACCGGTCCGAGCCGCGGGTTTTCATCAATCCCGAATTCGAATCGCTGACCGACGAGATGGACCAGTATCAGGAAGGCTGTCTGTCGGTCCCGGGCTTCTACGAGAACGTCGATCGTCCGCAGAAGGTGCGCATCAAGGCACTGGACCGCGACGGCAAGCCCTACGAGCTGGTCGCCGAAGGCCTGCTTGCGGTGTGCATCCAGCACGAATGCGATCACCTCAACGGCAAACTGTTCGTCGACTACCTGTCCAGCCTCAAGCGCGACCGGATCAAGAAGAAGCTGGAAAAGATCCACCGCCAGCAGGCTTGATCCCCGAACCTCGAAGGCTTGCTACGGCAAGCCTTTTTCTTAGCGAGCCCCCATGACCCAGCCCTTGCGCATCGTTTTCGCCGGCACCCCGGAATTCGCCGCCCAGCACCTGCAGGCACTGCTCGATGCGGGCAAGTCGATCGTTGCTGTCTACACCCAGCCGGATCGCCCCGCCGGTCGCGGCCAGAAGCTGATGCCCAGCCCGGTCAAGCAGCTCGCGGTGCAGCACGACATCCCGGTATTCCAGCCGCAGACCCTGCGTGACCCGGCTGCGCAGGCACAGCTGGCAACCCTGCAGGCGGACCTGATGGTGGTGGTCGCCTACGGCCTGATCCTGCCGCAGGCGGTGCTCGACCTGCCGCGCCTGGGCTGCATCAACAGCCATGCCTCGCTGTTGCCGCGCTGGCGTGGTGCCGCGCCGATCCAGCGCGCCATCGAGACCGGTGACAGCGAATCCGGCGTCACCGTGATGCAGATGGAAGCGGGCCTGGACACCGGTCCGATGCTGCTCAAGGTCAGCACGCCGATCGGTGACGACGACACCGGCGGCTCGCTGCACGACCGTCTCGCCTTGCTCGGCTCGCAAGCCGTGGTGCAGGCCGTCGACGCCCTGGCCGCTGGCACCCTGACGCCCGACGTACAGGACGACAGTCTGGCCACCTATGCGCACAAGCTGAGCAAGGACGAGGCGCGCATCGACTGGACGCGCCCGGCCGTCGAGCTGGAGCGGCTGATCCGCGCCTTTCATCCCTGGCCGATCTGCCACAGCACGCTGGCCGGCGAAACGCTGAAGATTCACGCGGCGCGGCTCGGCGAAGGCCGCGGCGAGCCCGGCCGCATCCTCGAAGCGAGCAAGGAAGGACTGACGGTTGCCTGCGGCAGCGGCGCCCTGCGCCTGACCCGCCTGCAGCTGCCTGGCGGCAAACCGCTAGGCTTCGCCGACCTGTACAACAGTCGCCGCGAGCAGTTCGCCCCCGGCCTGGTGCTCGGTCAATGAACCCGCGTCTGGCCGCCGCCCGTGCGCTGAGCGTCGTGCTCTCGGGCAAGGCCTCGCTGGGCAGCAGCCTGCCGGAGGTCTTGGGCAAGGTCGACGCCCGCGACCGCGGCCTGACCCAGGAGCTGGCCTTTGGCACCGCGCGCTGGCAGCCACGGCTGGCCGGGCTGGCCAACAAACTGTTGCAGAAGCCGTTCAAGGCCGCCGACCGCGATGTCGAAGCATTGCTGCTGGTCGGCCTCTATCAGCTGCTGCATACCCGCATCCCAGCCCATGCCGCCATCGGCGAAACCGTCGGTTGCGTCGACAAGCTGAAGAAGCCCTGGGCCAAGGGCCTGCTCAACGCCGTGCTGCGCCGCGCCCAGCGCGAAGGCGAAGCGCTGCTGGTAGAACTGGAACACGACCCGGTGATTCGCGTCGCCCATCCGCGCTGGTTGCAGAAGGCGCTCAAGGCGCACTGGCCCGAGCACTGGGAAGCGATCTGCGCGGCCAACAACGCGCACCCGCCGATGATGCTGCGGGTCAATCGCCGGCAGGTCAGCCGGGACGGATACCTGGCCGAGCTGCAAACTGCCGGCATCGAAGCCCACCCCTGCGAATTCAGCGAAGACGGCATCCGGCTCGCCAGCCCCTGCGACGTGCAGCAGCTGCCCGGCTTCGCCGAAGGACGGGTCAGCGTGCAGGACGAGGCCGCCCAGCTGGCGGCCGGACTGCTCGATCTGGCGCCCGGCCAGCGCGTGCTGGACGCCTGCTGCGCGCCGGGCGGCAAGACCTGCCACCTGCTCGAGCGCGAGCCGCAGTTGGCCGGACTGATCGCTCTGGATCTCGAGCCCAAGCGTCTGGCACGGGTGCAGGAGAATCTCGCACGCCTGCAGCTCGATGCCGAGCTGGTCGCCGCCGATGCCCGCGCTACCGCGCAGTGGTGGGATGGCAAGCCGTTCCAGCGCATCCTGCTCGATGCGCCGTGCTCGGCCACCGGTGTGATCCGCCGGCATCCGGATATCAAGCTGACCCGCCAGGCCGAGGACATCGCTCCGCTGGCCGCCCTGCAGGGCGAGATGCTCGATGCGCTGTGGCCGACTCTGGAGGTCGGCGGCGTGCTGCTCTACGCCACCTGCTCGGTGCTGCCGACCGAGAACCGCGAGGTGATCGGCGCCTTCCTCGAGCGCACACCGGGCGCGCGCGAGCTGGATCTGCCGCCTGGCTTCGGCCTGACGCAGCCGCACGGCCGCCAGCTGCTGCCGCAGCAGGACGGCCACGACGGCTTCTACTATGCCAAGCTGATCAAGATCGCGGCGCAGCCACGTGGCGTCAGTGGCTGAGTCGAAACCCCAGCGCAATGCGCGCGGGCCAAACATGGAAGCGGCGGCAAGCGCCCGCCTCTCAGGAGTGATCGCGTGAAGATCATCATTCTCGGCGCCGGCCAAGTCGGCGGTACCCTCGCCGAGCACCTCGCCAGCGAAGCCAACGACATCACCGTGGTGGACACCGACGGCGATCGCCTGCGCGATCTCGGCGACCGCCTGGACATCCGTACCATCCAGGGCCGCGGCTCTTTTCCCACGGTGCTGCGCCAGGCCGGTGCCGACGACGCCGACATGCTGGTGGCGGTGACCAACAGCGACGAAACCAACATGGTCGCCTGTCAGGTCGCCTACACCCTGTTCCATACGCCGACCAAGATCGCCCGGGTGCGCGAAGCGGCCTATCTGGTGCGCTCGGGCCTGTTCAACAACGAAGCGATCCCGGTCGACGTGCTGATCAGTCCCGAACAGGTGGTCACCAACTACATCAAGCGGCTGATCGAGCACCCCGGCTCGCTGCAGGTGATCGACTTCGCTGAAGGCAAGGCGCAACTGGTTGCCGTGCGCGCCTACTACGGCGGACCACTGGTCGGCCAGGAGCTGCGCCAGCTGCGTCGCCACATGCCCAATGTCGATACCCGTGTAGCCGCCATCTTCCGTCGCAACCACGCGATCCTGCCGCAGGGCGACACGGTGATCGAGGCCGATGACGAGGTGTTCTTCATCGCCGCCCGCGGGCACATTCGCGCGGTCATGAGCGAGATGCGCCGGCTCGACGAGAACTACAAGCGCATCGTCATCGCTGGCGGCGGGCACATCGGCGAGCGCCTGGCCGAGGCCATCGAGAGCCGCTACCAGGTCAAGATCATCGAGATGAACCCGGCGCGCTGCCGCTACCTCTCCGACACCCTGGACAGCACCATCATCCTGCAGGGCAGCGCCTCGGACCGCGACCTGCTGGTGGAAGAGAACATCAACGAAGCGGATGTGTTTCTCGCCCTGACCAACGACGACGAGGCCAACATCATGTCCTCGCTACTGGCCAAGCGCCTCGGTGCGCGCAAGGTCATGTGCATCATCAACAACCCGGCCTACGTCGACCTGGTGCAGGGCGGCGAGATCGACATCGCCATCAGCCCGCAGCTCGCCACCATCGGCACCCTGCTGACCCACGTGCGCCGTGGCGATATCGTCAGCGCCCACTCGCTGCGCCGCGGCGCGGCCGAAGCCATCGAGGTGATCGCCCATGGCGACTCGCGTTCGAGCAAGGTCGTCGGCCGTCCCATCAGCAAGATCGCCCTGCCACCCGGCGCCACCATTGGCGCGGTGATCCGTGATGAGCAGGTGCTGATCGCTCACGACAACACGGTGATCGAGTCGGGCGACCACGTCATCCTGTTCCTGGTCGACAAGAAGCACATCCGCGACGTCGAGCGCCTGTTCCAGGCTGGCCTGACCTTCTTCTGACCTTCCTATCTCCGAACGAACGGCCCGCCTCCTGGCGGGCCGTTTTGTTTTCTCAATCGACAACGCTTGCGGACGAAACTCGGCTCGGCAACAGCTTTCTATTCAATCGAGCCAATTCGAGCCAGATAGGCTCAGATTTCCATTTTATGTCCAGCTTTTGTACCCTCCGGACTGGTTGCCAGATGCTTCGCTCGATTGATGCAGACTATCGACGCGCAAATACCTGCGGCACCTTGGCGCTTCGCAGGCGTCCTTAACTACGGTCCATGCAGTTACCACTCCTAGACAGATAACGATCCGATTCCTCGGGTCTCTACAAGGAACAGGAGAAACTCCCATGAGGAACAGCACTATCACGACACACTCCCGACGGCTGCTGATCAGCTGTGCCGCCCTGGCCAGCATCGGTCTCGCCGGCCTCACCCAGGCCGATACCCTGGAAAAGATCAAGGACAGCAGCAGCGTACGCATCGGCTACGCCAACGAGACGCCGTTCGCCTACACCGCGCTGGATGGCAGCGTCACCGGCGAATCGCCGGAAATCGTGCGCAAGGTTTTCGAGCGCATGGAGATCGACACCATCAAGCCGGTACTGACCGAGTGGGGCTCGCTGATCCCCGGTTTGCGTGCCGGTCGCTTCGACCTCATCGCCGCCGGCATGTACATCACCCCCGAACGCTGCAAGCAGGTGCTGTTCACCGACCCGCACTACCGCCTGCTCGACACCCTACTGGTGGCCGAGGGCAACCCGAAGAATCTGCGCAGCTACGAGGACATCGCCGGCAATCCCGAGGTGAAGATCGCCATCATGTCCGGCACGGTGAACCTGGGCTACGCGCGCAAGGCCGGCATCAAGGATTCGCAGATCCTCCAGGTGCCCGATACCACCTCGCAGCTGCAGGCGGTGCGCAGCGGCCGCGCCGACGCCGCCATCGGCACCCAGCTGACCATGCGCGGGCTTGCGCAGAAGGCCGGTGACGATGTCGAAGCCATCGATGACTTCCAGGACGATCCGTCGCGGGCCGGCTATGGCGCACTGGCATTCCGTCCGCAGGACGAAGCGCTAAGGGATGCGGTCAACGCCGAGTTGAAGAAATGGCTGGGCAGCGACGAGCACCTCGAGACCATCGAGCCGTTCGGTTTCGATCGCTCCAATCTGACCGACAAGACCGCCGCCGAGCTCTGCGGCGCCTGAAGCCCGTCGGGGCGGCTGGTTGGCGCGACTGACCCACTGTCCCGCCTGTGAACGCTGACCAAGGCTTCGTAGCACGCTGCGCAGCCTCGGTCAGCGCTCCGGAAAACCGGATAGCGCCATCATGATCGAATTGCTTCCTCTGCTCTGGCAGGGTGCCTGGATCACCGTGAAGGTGACGTTCTTTGGCTCCCTGCTGGCCATTGCCTGCGCGCTGATTGCCGCGCTGGCCCGACTCTCGCCACTGGCGCCGTTGCGCTGGCTGGCCATCGCTTACATTGAGGTATTCCGCGGCTCATCGCTGCTGGTGCAGCTGTTCTGGCTGTACTTCGTGCTGCCGATGCCGCCGTTTAACATCGCCATGAGCGCCTTCGCCGTGGCCGTGGTCGGCCTGGGCCTGAACATCGGCGCCTATGGCGCCGAGGTGCTGCGCGGTGCAATACGCTCGGTACACCAGGGCCAGCATGAGGCCTGTCAGGCGCTGAACATGACGCCGCTGACGCGCATGCGCCGAATCATCCTGCCGCAGGCACTGCTCGCGGCGATTCCGCCCGGCACCAACCTGCTGATCGAATTGCTGAAGAACACCTCGCTGGTATCGCTGATCACCCTGTCGGATCTGGCCTTCCGTGCCCGTCAGCTGGATCAGGCGACGCTGATGACGCTGGAGATATTCGGCCTGGCGCTGGTCATCTATTTCATCCTGGCACAGGCGATCAACTTCGGCATGCGCCAGCTCGAACGCCGCCTGGCCCGCGGACGGATGCGTGGAGGCCTGTCATGAACTTCTTCGACTGGCAGTTCGCCCGCGAGATCCTGCCGCGTCTGCTGGACGCCTCGCTGACTACCATCGGCATTGCCCTGGCCGGTTTCGCCATTGCCGTGGTGCTCGGCCTGTTTCTCGCCATCGCCCGCCGCAGCCGCCAACGCTGGCTGTCCTGGCCGATCACCGGGCTGATCGAGTTCATTCGCAGCACCCCGCTGCTGATCCAGGTGTATTTCCTGTTCTACGTCTTCCCCAACTATGGCCTCAATCTCAGCGCCATGCAGGCGGGGATCATCGGCATTGCGCTGCATTACGCCTGCTACACCGCCGAGGTCTACCGCGCCGGTCTGGATGCGGTGCCGCGCTCGCAGTGGGAAGCCGTCACCGCGCTGAACATGAAGCCCTGGACCGCCTACCGCGATGTGATCCTACCGCAGGCGTTGCGCCCGGTACTGCCGGCGCTGGGCAACTACCTGATCTCGATCCTCAAGGACACGCCGGTGCTTTCGGCGATCACCGTGGTCGAAATCATGCAGCGGGCCAAGAACATCGGTTCCGAAAGTTTCCGCTACCTGGAGCCGATCACCATGGTCGGCGTGTTCTTCCTCATTCTCAGCCTCGGCCTCGCCTGGTGCGTGCGCCGCCTGGAAAACCGCATGGAGCTGGCCCGATGAATACGCCAATGCCTGCCACAGAACAACTGAACACCGCTCACGAACCAGCCGAGGCAGCGCAACCGATGGTGCGCTTCGCCGGCGTGAGCAAGCACTACGGCGAGCTGACCGTGCTCGATCGGCTCGATCTGGAGATTCGCGAGGGCGAGAAGGTCGCGATCATCGGCCCCAGCGGCTCGGGCAAGTCGACACTGCTGCGGGTGCTGATGACACTGGAAGGGATCGACGACGGGCTGATCGAGGTCGACGGCGAGCCGCTGACGCACATGCCCGACGCCAGCGGCCAGTTGGTCCCGGCCAATGCCCGTCACCTGCGACGGGTGCGTGGCAAGGTCGGCATGGTGTTCCAGAGCTTCAACCTGTTCCCCCATATGAACGCCTTGCAGAACGTCATGGAAGCGCCGGTCCAGGTGCTCGGCCTGAGCAAGGCCGAAGCCCGCGAACGCGCCGAAGAACTGCTGGCCATGGTCGGCCTGGAAGACAAGCTCGAACACTTCCCGGCGCAACTCTCTGGCGGTCAGCAACAGCGCGTGGCGATTGCCCGCGCACTGGCGATGCGGCCGAAGGTGATGCTGTTCGACGAAGTGACCTCAGCGCTGGACCCGGAGCTCTGCGGCGAAGTGCTCAATGTCATCCGCCGCCTCGGCGAGGCGCACAACCTGACGATGCTGATGGTGACCCACCAGATGGGCTTCGCCCGTGAGTTCGCCGATCGCGTGTGCTTCTTCCATCAGGGCCGGATTCACGAACAGGGCAGCCCGGACGAGCTGTTCAACAACCCGCGCGAGGAACGCACCCGGGAGTTTCTCAGCGCGGTCAACGAGGCCCACTGAGCCGCTTGCGACCCAGCCCACACGAAGACGGCGAAAGCCCCGCAGCAGCTAAGACCAATGGCGTATGCTGCCGCTATTGCCCGGCGGCGGCGATGCACTAAAGTGAGGAAACGCCCCGGAGCGCTGCACCGAAAAGGTCTTCAAGATGCTCGAATCGCTGGAAAAAATGCTTTCCCAAGGCATGGACAATCCGATGCTGCGTTTCGGCCTCGGTAAGGGCTACATGGATGCCGGGCAGCCGGGGCGGGCGGCAGAGCACCTGCGCCGCTGCGTCGAACTCGATCCGAAATACTCCGCTGCCTGGAAACTGCTGGGCAAGGCGCTGCAGGCCGACGGCGACAAGCCCGGCGCCCATCAGGCGTGGGAGCGCGGAATCGCCGCGGCGAACGCCCAGGGCGACAAGCAGGCGGAAAAGGAAATGACCGTATTCCTGCGCCGTCTCGACCGGCTGACGCCCGACTGACGCGCGCTCAGTCTTCGCGCAGAAACCGCAGGCCGACCCCTTCGGCATCCACCCGCATCACCACCATCCGCAGTTCCGGCGCCGGAATCGGCAGGTCCTGCACCTGGCCGGTCACCTCGTCGCCGGGATGCAGCACCACCAGCTCCGGATGTCGGACATAGACACCGCCATCAGATAGATCACGGGTCTGCGCAAAGACCTCGCCAAAGGCTGGATGCGTGATGCGGATGCGGCACTTCATGTTGGTACGCGGATGCTGTCTCTGGTTTTGCATGCGCTCGTCCCTGTCGTTGTTGTTTGAGCCTGATCAGTACCAGCGCTTCTCGCCGGCGGGGCGTTTCTTGAAGCGCTTCATGGTCCACATGTACTGGCTGGGATAGGCGCGCACGTACTTCTCGATCATTGCGCTCATCGCCGCTACGCCAGTTTCCGCATCTTCGCTGTACATCCCTTCGGGCGCGGCCTCGAGGACGACCTTGTAGCCGGAACCATCCTCCAGACGCAACGCATGAAGGAACACCCCAACCGCCTTGCCGCCGGCGAGCATGCCGGGCACGAACTTGCTGGTCAGCGCCTGGGTGGCGAAGAAGGGCACGAAGATACCACTGCCTTCGCTCGGCTCGGGGTCGGCCGGAATGCCCACCGCACCGCCACGGCGGACTTCCTTGATGACGCTGAGAATGCCCTCGCGGGTCGACGGCGCGACCCGGTTGCCCAGCTGCACGCGCTGCTGTTGCAGCAACTCGTCCACTGCCTTCAGCTTCGGCGGGCGGTAGAAGATGATCGGTTTGCATTGCGCGCAATAGAAGTGGTTCAGCACCTCCCAGTTGCCCAGGTGGCTGGTAATGCCGACCACGCCCTTGCCCGAGGCCAGCGCCGCCTGCAGCACCTCGAGACCCTCGACCTCACGAACCAGTCTCAGGGTCTTCTCCGCCGGCCAGATCCAGGCGCAGGCGCTTTCGGTGAAGGTCATGCCGGTTTCACGCAGGGTGCGGCCGAGCAGGGCGTCGAGCTCCGCCGGGTCGAGCTCGGGGAAGCACTTGTGCAGGTTGATACGCGCCACCTCGCGCGAGCGGTTCGGCAGCTTCCACATCAGCCAACCGATCGCCGAGCCCAGGCCCTGGACCATGCGCCAGGGCAGTCGAGCGAAGAGTCGCAGGGAGCCGACGACCAAGGCACCTTTGAGCTTTTCCACACCGCACTCCGAAATTTTCAGGTCGCCTAGTCTACCTGCAACCGTCGCCGGCTTTCAGGCGCAGCGGCGGCAACGACGCACATCCTGGCAGCTCAGGCGTGCAGCGTTTCAAACGTCGCCGGCCAGGTCGGCGTAGCGCTCGCAATCGGTCAGGTGGTCCATGACCATGCCGCAGGCCTGCATGTAGGCGTAGCAGATGGTCGGGCCGACGAAGCTGAAGCCGGCCTTCTTCAAGGCGCGGCTCATCGCCTCGGCCTCGGGCGAGACCGCCGGCACCTGATCGATGCGCTCGAAGCGATTGATCTTCGGCTCGCCGCCAACGAAGGACCAGACGAAACCCACCGGGTCCTCCAGCTGCAACCAGGCACGCGCGTTGCTGCGCGCCGCCTCGAGCTTGCGCCGGTTGCGGATGATGCCAGGGTCCAGCATGCGCTCATCGATCTCGGCATCGCTCATGCGCGCCAGCCGCTCGGCATCGAAACCGAACAGCACCTGCCGGTAGCGCTCGCGCTTGCGCAGCACGGTGATCCAGGACAGCCCGGCCTGGAAGGCTTCGAGCAGCAGAAATTCGAACAGCACCTGCGGATCGCGGGCCGGTACGCCCCATTCGCGATCGTGGTAGTCGATGTACAGCGGGTCCGTGCCGCACCAGGCGCAACGTGGCATGTGGTCTCCTTGTGCAGACCACGTCTGGCTGGCCGAAACCATCGCAAGCGCAGCCATGCGGGGGGTATACTCCGAGGCTTTCTGTCGAAGCCCAGCACAGGTGAAATTTTGAGCCAGACTACGCCTGCCGTGCGCACCTTCCAAGACCTGATCCTCGCCCTGCAAAGCTACTGGGCCGAGCAGGGTTGCGTGGTCCTGCAGCCCTATGACATGGAAATGGGCGCCGGTACTTTCCACACCGCCACCTTCCTGCGCGCCATCGGTCCCGAGACCTGGAACGCCGCCTACGTCCAGCCTTCGCGGCGCCCGGCCGACGGTCGCTACGGCGAAAACCCCAACCGCCTGCAGCACTACTACCAGTTCCAGGTGGTGTTGAAGCCCAACCCGGACAACATCCAGGACCTGTACCTGGAGTCGCTGCGCCGCATCGGCGTCGACACCTCGGTGCACGACGTGCGTTTCGTCGAGGACAACTGGGAATCGCCGACCCTCGGCGCCTGGGGCCTGGGCTGGGAGGTGTGGCTCAACGGCATGGAAGTCACCCAGTTCACCTACTTCCAGCAGGTCGGCGGCGTCGAGTGCTACCCGGTCACCGGTGAGATCACCTACGGTCTCGAGCGCCTGGCCATGTACCTGCAGGGCGTCGACTCGGTCTACGACCTGATCTGGGCCGACGGCCCGTTCGGCACCGTGACCTATGGCGACGTGTTCCACCAGAACGAGGTGGAACAGTCGACCTACAACTTCGAGCACGCCAACGTGCCGAAGCTGTTCGAATTGTTCGACTTCTACGAGAGCGAAGCCAACCGGCTGATGGCCGCCGAGCTGCCGCTGCCGGCCTACGAGATGGTGGTCAAGGCCTCGCACACCTTCAACCTGCTCGATGCCCGTCGCGCCATTTCGGTCACCGCGCGCCAGCAGTACATCCTGCGCGTGCGCAGCCTGGCGCGTTCGATCGCCCAGAGCTACCTGCTGGCCCGGGCCAAACTCGGCTTCCCCATGGCCACCCCCGAACTGCGTGACGAAGTGCTGGCCAAGCTGGAGGCTGCAGAATGAGTGCACTGGATTTCCTCGTCGAACTGGGTACCGAAGAACTGCCACCGAAGGCACTAGCCAAGCTGGCCGAAGCCTTCTGCGCCGGTATCGAGAAGGGCCTGAAGGACGCCGGCCTGAACTTCGCCAAAGCGCAGGCCTACGCCGCGCCGCGCCGTCTGGCGGTGCTGGTCGAGCAGCTGGCGACCCAGCAGCCGGATCGCAGCATCAACCTCGACGGCCCACCGCTGCAGGCCGCCTTCGACGCCGAAGGTGAGCCGACCCAGGCCGCCCTGGGCTTTGCCCGCAAGTGCGGCGTAGACCTGGCCGAGATCGATCGCAGCGGGCCGAAGCTCAAGTTCAGCCGCACCATCGAAGGCCAGCCCGCCAGCCAGTTGCTGCCGGGCATCGTCGAAGCCTCGCTGAATGATCTGCCGATCCCCAAGCGCATGCGCTGGGCCGCACGCAAGGAAGAGTTCGTCCGCCCGACCCAGTGGTTGGTGATGCTATTCGGTGAGCAGGTGATCGATTGCGAGATTCTCGCCCAGCGCGCCGGTCGCGAATCCCGCGGCCACCGCTTCCACAGCCCAGGCCAGGTGCACATTTCCAAGCCGTCCAGCTATCTGGAAGACCTGCGTGGCGCCCATGTGATCGCCGACTTCGCCGAGCGCCGCGAGCTGATCGCCAAGCGCGTCGAGCAGCTGGCTGGCGAGCAGAACGGCACGGCCATCGTGCCGCCGGCGCTGCTCGATGAAGTGACCGCGCTGGTCGAGTGGCCGGTGCCGCTGGTCTGCTCGTTCGAGGAACGCTTCCTCGAAGTGCCGCAGGAAGCGCTGATCACCACCATGCAGGACAACCAGAAGTACTTCTGCCTGCTGGACGCCAACGGCAAGCTGCTGCCGCGCTTCATCACCGTGGCCAACATCGAATCGAAGGACCCGGCGCAGATCGTCGCCGGCAACGAGAAGGTCGTGCGTCCGCGCCTGACCGACGCCGAGTTCTTCTTCAAGCAGGACAAGAAGCAGCCGCTGGAACGCTTCAACGATCGCCTGAAAAACGTGGTGTTCCAGGCCCAGCTCGGCACCGTGTATGACAAGGCCGAGCGCGTCTCGCGCCTGGCCGGGCTGATCGCCGAACGTACCGGTGGCGACAAGCAGCGCGCCGCGCGCGCCGGCCTGCTCTGCAAGTGCGACCTGGCCACCGAAATGGTTGGCGAGTTCCCGGAAATGCAAGGCATCGCCGGCTACTACTACGCGCTCAACGACGGTGAGCCGGAAGACGTGGCGCTGGCATTGAACGAGCAGTACATGCCGCGCGGCGCGGGCGGCGAACTGCCGAGCACACTCACTGGTGCGGCCGTGGCCGTGGCCGACAAGCTCGACACCCTGGTCGGGATCTTCGGTATCGGCATGCTACCGACCGGCTCCAAGGACCCCTACGCCCTGCGCCGTGCCGCCCTCGGCGTGCTGCGCATCCTCATCGAGAAGCAACTGGACCTGGATTTGGTCGAAGCGGTGAACTTCGCCATCGGCCAGTTCGGTACGCAGGTCAAGTCGGCCGGGCTCGCCGATCAGGTGCTGGAGTTCATCTTCGACCGCCTGCGTGCGCGCTACGAGGACGAGGGTGTCGACGTTGCTGCCTACCTCTCGGTGCGTGCCGTGCAGCCCGGTTCGGCGCTGGACTTCGATCAGCGCGTGCAGGCGGTGCAGGCCTTCCGCACATTGCCGGAAGCCGAGGCGCTGGCCGCGGCGAACAAGCGCGTCTCCAACTTGCTAGCCAAGTTCGAGGCCAAGCTGCCGGAAGCGGTCGAGCCGCGCTGGTTCGACAACGCCACCGAGTTCTCGCTGTATTCGGCGATCCAGCAGGCCGAACAGGCCGTGCAGCCGCTGGCCGCCGCACGCCAGTACCGTGAGGCGCTGGAGCGTCTGGCGCACCTGCGTGGTCCGGTGGACGCCTTCTTCGAGGCGGTGCTGGTGAACGCCGAAGACGCTTCGGTACGCGCCAACCGTTACGCCTTGCTGGCCCGGCTGAGAGGATTGTTCCTTGGCGTTGCCGATATTTCCGCACTTGGCTAAGCCCGTGAAGCTGATCGTGCTGGACCGGGACGGCGTGATCAACGAGGACTCCGACGAGTACGTCAAGTCGGTGGACGAGTGGATTCCCATCCCGGGCTCGCTGCAGGCGATCGCACGGCTGTGCCAGGCCGGCTGGACGGTGGCGGTGGCCACCAACCAGTCCGGCGTGGCGCGCGGCAAGTTCGACCTGAGCACCCTCGGCGACATGCATTTCAAAATGCAGCAGCTGGTGATGGAGCAGGGCGGGCGCATCGACCTGATCGTGCATTGCCCGCACGGTCCGGATGACGCTTGCGACTGCCGCAAGCCCAAGCCCGGAATGTTCCGCACCATCGCCGAGCACTTCGGCCTGGCGGATCTCAAGGGCGTGCCGGTAGTGGGCGACAGCCATCGCGACCTGCACGCTGGCATGCTGCTGGGCGGCGTGCCGTACCTGGTCAGGACCGGCAAGGGCCTGCGGACGCTGGAAGGCAGCTTGCCGCCCGGCACACAGGTCTTCGATGACCTCGCCGCCGTAGTCGATCATCTACTCGAGAGTTCTCGATGAGCCTCCTGTTCCCCCTTCGCATTGTCCTGTTCTATTTCCTGCTGGCCTTCACCGCGTTCGCCTGGTGCCTGGTCAGCCTGGTGTTCGCGCCCTTCATGGCGTTTCGTGCCCGCTATCGCTTCGTGGTGCAGAACTGGTGTCGTTGCGCCGTCTGGCTCGGCAAGACCCTGGTCGGCCTGCACTACGAGGTGCATGGCGCGGAGAACGTGCCGACTCGCCCTTGCGTGATCCTGGCCAAGCATCAGAGCACCTGGGAGACCTTCTTTCTCTCGGCGTACTTCGAGCCGCTGACCCAGGTACTCAAGCGCGAGTTGCTGCGAGTGCCGTTCTTCGGCTGGGCGATCATGCTGCTCAAGCCCATCGCCATCGACCGTGACAACCCGAAAGCGGCGCTGCGCCAGGTCGCCAAGCAGGGCCACGAACGTCTGGAGCAGGGCGCCTGGGTGCTGATCTTCCCCGAGGGCACCCGCACGCCGGTCGGCCAACCCGCGAAGTTTTCCCGTAGCGGTGCGGCACTGGCAGTCAACGCCGGGCTGCCGGTGCTGCCGATCGCCCACAATGCCGGCATGTTCTGGCCGAAGGCTGGTTGGGGTAAGCGCCCCGGCACCATCCAGGTAGTTATCGGCCCACCGATGCTGGCCGAAAGCGAAGGCCCGCGCGCGGTGGCCGAACTCAACCAGCGCGCCGAAGACTGGGTCAACGCGCAGGTCAGTCAGCTCGAAGCACAGGGTCGCCCGACCCCCTGATCAACACCGGGGCCGGCAGGGACGCCCGCCCATCCTAGCGAGTCCCTATGCAGCAAATACCCAACCATCAGCTGGTCGCCGAATGGCTGCGCCTGCTGGACGGCTATCCCGCCGAAGCTGCCGCCGCGTTGCAGGCGGTGTCGGCCGAGAAGAGTCAGGAACTGGCCGAGCACTTCTATTCGCAGATGCTCGCCGATCCCCATTCGGCCAGTTTTCTCAGCCATGAACAGGTCAAGACCCGTCTCGGCCAGTCCATGCAGAAATGGATCGTCACGGTCTGTTCTTCGACGGCCCACAGCGACCTCGACGCGGTAGTCGACCTGCAGCGCAAGGTCGGCGATATCCACGCGCGCATCGAGATACCGGTCAGCCTGGTGCTGCGCGGTTCCAGGCTGCTCAAGGGGCGCCTGCGCCAGCTGCTGGAACAGCGTGAACTCGACGAGCCGGTCAGGCGCAAGGCCGCGCGCATGGGCGCCGATCTGATCGATCTGGCGGTGGAGATCATCTGCTTCGCCTATTCACAGTCCCACGACCGCAATTCGCGGGCGGAAGAGGCCTATCGGCTGTTTTCGGTTTCGCAGAACATCGGTGTCGAGAAGGAGCGCCAGCGCGCCGCACTGCTGGATTGGGAGAACCAGCTGATGTTCGACCTGGCCATCGGCAACCTCACCGGTGCACTGCCGCAGCTGGCCGGTTCCGAATTCGGCCTGTGGTTTCGCCACAAGGCATCCCATGCCTTCCAGGGTTCGCCGGAAAGCGCGAGCATCCTTGATTACATCGCGCAGATCGACGAAGAGCTCAAATCCATCGCCACGCTGGAAGATGCCGCCGGACGCCTGAGCAAGCTGCACCAGATCCGCGAGCAGACGCGCTCGATCAAGTTCCTGCTCGACAGCCTGTTCGAGCAGGCCAACGACCTGGAGGCCGGCCGTGACGTGCTGACGCGGCTGCTCAACCGCAAGTTCCTGCCGGTAGTGATGGCCAAGGAAGTGCTCTACGCGCGCCAGTCGAATAACACCTTCGGTGTGCTGGCGATCGACGTCGATCACTTCAAGCGCATCAACGACACGCACGGCCACGATGCCGGCGACCAGATCCTGCAGCAGGTTGGCGCGCTGCTGGCGAGCAACACCCGCGGCGGCGACTATGCGTTCCGCCTGGGCGGCGAGGAATTCCTGCTGGTGCTGGTGGACATCGATGCCAACAAGGCGCTGGCGGCGGCGGAGAAGCTGCGCGAGCGCATCGCCCGCGAGCACTTCCGTCTGTCCGGCGGCGACGTGCTGCAGGTGACGGTCAGCATCGGCATGGCCGTCCATGACGGTCATCCGGACTATGAACGCCTGCTGCAACAGGCCGATCAGGCGCTTTATCAGGCCAAGCACGGCGGGCGCGATCGCTGCGTGCTGCACGCCGGCTGAAAGCAGACTCCCGTAAAAACAAAAGGGGAGCAACCTCGCGGTTGCTCCCCTTCTTTTTCGCGCTTCGATCAAGCCGGCGCGGAGCTGCGAATCAGGTGATCGAAGGCGCTCAGCGAAGCCTTGGCGCCTTCACCGACGGCGATCACGATCTGCTTGTACGGCACCGTGGTCACGTCACCGGCAGCGAACACGCCGGGGATGCTGGTCTGGCCCTTGGCATCGACGATGATTTCGCCGAAGCGCGACAGCTCCAGGGTGCCTTTGAGCCACTCGCTGTTGGGCAGCAGGCCGATCTGCACGAAGATGCCTTCCAGCTCGACTTCGTGCATCTCGTCATTGTTGCGGTCCTTGTAGACCAGGCCGGTGACCTTCTGGCCGTCGCCCTTGACCTCGGTGGTCTGCGCCATCTTCAGCACGCGGACGTTGGGCAGGCTGTTGAGCTTGCGCTGCAGCACGGCGTCGGCACGCAGGTCTTCGCCGAATTCCAGCAGGGTCACGTGGGCGACGATGCCGGCCAGGTCGATGGCCGCTTCCACACCGGAGTTGCCG
>NZ_JACBXH010000028.1:0-60716 GCF_041381355.1 Pseudomonas sp. LM13 | reverse complement strand
TCCACGGCACATGGTGATCCAGACCGATATTGGCGATGGCCTTCCGATTCGCTTGGCGGTCAGCCAGGTACGTGACCAGAAAATCGACGTTGAAGGTCAGCAGCACTTCGGCATTGCTGAGGTGCTGGAAAATCCATTTGATCTTGGGGAACGGCACGTCGCCATAACCGTACTGATCCAGCAGGAAGAGCACACGCTCACCCTTGCCGAAATGCTTGAGCTTTTGAGCGATGGTCGGCAATGCTGCTGTGAATTCAGCGCTATGCAGGTGGACATCCTGGCCAAGCCGAGGAGAATGAAGGGCAGCCAGCAATAGATGCAGGTCCGACTCTGATAGAGGGATAGGCAGCCAAACGGAGTGTCTGGCTGCTTCTTACCGGCTCATGTTGTCTCCAGCGCTGCGCGCATCCATTTCGGCATTCTGCAGGCCACTATTTTGCTCAGGTCTTCAGGGCTGAGAGCTTTTTTTATTACAGCAACACACTCCGGCGTAGTACCACCTTTGCCGAGATAAAACAGAGCGCTGATGGTCATCCCCACTTTGGTTCCTGCGCACTGCATCACCATCGGAGCGGCATGCACGAGCCTGATCTCGGCCTTCCCCACGAATAGAGATCGACTGGAGCCGCTCGTGTAATAGATCGGGATGACCGGCATCTGTGTACTCAGCCCGAAACGTCTCACGGCATCAGCGCCGTGGATCTGCAGCTTCCAACGGTTCTGCCTGGCAATCAGATTCACCAAGTCCCAAGGCCCAGGACGATGAACCCGACCAGTGTACTGACTGTATTTCGGCCGCATGTAGATGCCACGGTACACACGCTCAAGCTCGCCACGGCGAACAAGCTGGGCGACTGCCTTGGAGATGGCCGAGCTCGAACCAAGCCCTGCAAGACACCTGATGCTGAAAGGCCTCCCCTTGCGCAGAAACTTAACCCGCTGCGTGACGAGGTGAGACACCGGCGGCTCAGAATGAGGGCGGGACATTGCTATCGTGTCGACTCCAGCGACGAGCAGAGCAACGGCTGATGGAAAGCGATTACCCGACGTCGATACTCATCTTCAGGCCCATCGCTTACCAGGCATTCCTCAAGGCGCCCCAGCGAGAAAATTTGATCGGCAGATGGATAGTGCCTGAGCAGGCTTTTCGCATAGCTGCGGATATCCTGCGGTAACCCCGAATGACGGGAGAGTTCACGCAGGAACTCCTCTGTTTTGAGGATGGCGCGTGTTCTTTCGTAAGGGAGGGTCAATCTCGTTATCCCCTGGTCATGAACTCAAAGCCCCGGGTAGCTGGCTCACCATCGTCCACCACACTGCGAATAGTTCAGCGCTGCGGCCATTGGGAGATTCAATACGGCCCAATCCTGATCAGCACCTGCGATCAGGATCGCGCTCCGTCTCGGCCTCCTGTTGTTCCATCCACTTGGCCAGGCCCCACAGCGTGGTTCCCAGCGCCAGCAGGAGCCAAAGCAACCATTGAGGAACTTGATATTGGGCGCTTAGCCAGAGACCTGCCCCACCGCAAAGCATCACCACGAAAAACCATCTCATCAGCGTGCGCTCCCGATTACTTACGAGACACACGGTAACTCGATGTTCCGCTGCGCTAACGTAGATGCCGCAAATTTCGTCAGCTCCCAGATTAGGAAATGAGGGTTCATTTGACTATTTCGGCGAAGGTGTTCCTGTGATCCAAGGCGCTCGGCAAATTCCGGTGGATGCAAAACTGGGGCGAGCGCTGGACTCCCGTCGCCCTGTAAACCGCGCAGTAAGTGGTGAATTTCCCTGTGTCGCTGTCTGACCGGAATGCTGTGCGCAGGCAGTCAACCAGCCCCGACCATACTTTCCAGCGCAACCGGAAACAGCCGAGCGCTCCTGGTCGCGTCATCAGACCGGAATCTGGCGAGCGCGAGATCGCGGCTCGGCCATGGTGCGACTCAATTGACCGGAGTTTCGTGAGCGCCCCGACCTGCAGAGCTTTCAGCTGAGCGGCATCATGAGTGCGGGCAGTCACCCAGCCCCGACCATACGCTCCAGCGCAACCGGAAACAGCCGAGCGCTCTTGGTCGCGTCATCAGACCGGAATCTGGCGAGCGCGAGATCGCGGCTCGGCCATGGTGCGACTCAATTGACCGGAGTTTCGTGAGCGCCCCGACCTGCAGAGCTTTCAGCTGAGCGGCATCCTGAGTGCGGGCAGTCACCCAGCCCCGACCATACGCTCCAGCGCAACCGGAAAAGCCGAGCGTGCGGATTCCACGCTGACTCGGACACCCATTCCACGCACATCCGGACAGTGATTCCACGCTGATCCGGACACTCATTCCACGAGCATCCGGACACCGATTCCACGGCCATCCGGACACTTTCCAGGCAGGCAGCTACGCAGGATTTATTCACTACCATCGACCTCTTTTTCGAAGCAGAGAGGTCGTCGTGGAGCGTTTGTCCATGCGTAAAATCCGTGAGGTGTTGCGCCTCAAGTTCGATTGCGGGCTGTCTGTCCGTAAGATCTCCCGCAGTCTGGGCATAGGCCACAGCAGTGCCGGTGATTACCTCTGTCGCTTTGCCGCCAGCGGTCTAGCCTGGCCCTGCTCGTTGTCCGATTCCGAACTGGAACAGCAACTGTTCCCACTGGCCCCTGCGGTGCCCAGTGAGCAGCGGCCACTGCCTGATTGGTCTTGGGTGCACGCCGAGCTGCGTCGCCCCGGCGTGACCCTGGCGCTGCTCTGGCAGGAGTATCGCCTGAGCCAGCCGCAGGGTTTTCAGTACAGCTGATTCTGCGAGCACTACCGGGCCTGGCAGGGCAAGCTGGACGTGGTGATGCGTTGCATCTGGGTCGATTTCGTAAAGCTCCTGGCTGGCATAAGCAGCCAGCATTTCGGACAGCGCTTGCAGCGCATCCTCCATGGGGATCCCATCATGCGCCCGCTCGAATAGCGTGCGCAGGCAGCCCAATACGAGCGGAGCACGCCGCGAGGCGAGCAAAAGCCACGCTGGGTGCTGGCTGCGGGCGGATACATAGCGTTCTGAGCGCTGCTGCGCGCTTTCTTCCATGACGGCCACATTGACTAGGGTTTTCTGAGCACGAGCTTACCAAGCGAACCCGCTGCCTCATGATACGTATTTGTCCTGGAGCGTGGCCCCATTTAATAGCCGGCAGGGGCTGCGTCATTCCGAATAGAGTGAGTGAAAGGCCAGCCCAGTCGAGGTTTCGCGATTTATTCCTTGGGCGCACGCTGGATATCGGCGATTTGGCGGAGGGATCTGTCTTAACCTAGGTGTATTTGGCTAGTTCGGCGAAGAGGTTCCAGTGAGCGGATGTGGTGGTTCAGTGGTTTTTGCGGGACTGCCACTGGCATCCTGCGGCAATCCAGCGCAGCCATGGTGGCTATAGAGCACAGTCTCGATGTCCTGTCTGTGGAATAGCTGGATGTGGCATGGAAATATTTGTTTTCCCTGCGGTATTCCGTCGTTTCCTACTCCAAAAGAGCGGCGTCGGTTTAAAACTCAAGTGAGCTTTCACTGGCTTGGTTGCTGTGCCGTAGGCTGGGGCGTTGTCAATCCGGGGAACAGGTAGGGCCTGTTGTTCTGGCCGGTACACGTCCTGGTGCTACGGCTACGTGAAGAGCTATCACGCAATCTGAGGGCATTCACCTGAAAGACACTGCTGGCTCAGCCAGTGCCAAGCAGCTCAGACCTTAACGAGACGCGTATCCAGGCCGAAGCGCTCTTGGCTGATCATTCGATACCTGCCCTCGGCCAGCTCGCGACTGACAAGCAAGTTCCAAGAGTGGCGAGTGACGGCGGATGGGATGAGTACGAACGGATGCTCGGCCAGCAGGGCGTCTGCAAACTTCTGCTGGTTAGGTGAAGCGGATGCACTAGTCAGCCAGATAGGATTGGGAACATCTTCAGGCTGTACGACCTTGATAAGGCTTTGATCGAGCACTTCGAAGCATGTGAGCACATGCGCAACCGTATCCAACGCATCGAAGCCGACATGCACCGCCACCTCCAGGATGGCGGTTGAGGGATCTGCCGATGCGTACACAACGTTTCGCCCCGGAGCGTTCCAGCGGCCACCCAGCTTGTGGGCACCAATGCCACTGTCCCAGGTGTCCTTGTAGAGCTCACGGTCGAGGCGCCATGCGTACCATGAGCCAGACCAGGGAAATGGGTTCACTGATAGACCCCGTACTCGATGCGCTCCAGATAGTCCTCGACTGCCTGAAAACCCACTGGGTTGTCGATAACGTCCAGCGGCACGTCACCGTCCAGATACTTGCAAGGGCGCCCTAGCCATTCTTCGGCCAGCTTTTGAGTGCCGAATACATTGATCGCGTGCTCCAGCACCTTCGCGTACTGAAATGCCACGGCGCTCTGTTGGGAGTTGAGGTGTGCTGGTTGCTTGCTGCCCTGGCGCTGAATCGTCCTGATGGACTTGCCCACAATGCGACTCATGATCTTCTTCGTCGAATACAGATCAGAAATCGCAAGCATGTCTTGCACGTCTTTCAGGTCGAAGCCTTTGACCGTGAGCCTGTAGACCATGACCGGACTGAGCTGGTCAGAGTCACTTTGGAAAAGGTATTCCGTTGGCCTACGGGCGGCGGGTGCTGCCTTGCGAGTGCGAGTGCGAGTGTCGGCGGAAACCATAGAGCATTCCTCCAGATGCGACATATGACATTATTGTAGCGTCATTTGGCGCATCATGCAGCGGGTAAGTGCCTGGCATCTGGTATCGCTCTGTTCGTGGTCTGAATCGATTGAGCGCATTCCTGACGCCCCATTCCGGGTGCTCGTTCCCGGCTTGCGCAGTTGAGCTGCTCGGGTGAGTTTTCGTCCACCGGAAGCAATGGCTGGGTAGACGCGTTCCGCTCTTTGCTATGCTGCCGGCCTGCGCCGCAGGACTAAGTTGGCAGCGGCCTGCCGCCGCCTCCCCTTGCGGACACCTCATCCAACCGGCTTCTGGAGTCACGATGAAACATCATGTGGTGATCGAAGACTGGGAAGGCGATGGCGCCATTCGCCTGCCCGACGACGTTCTGCAGGAAATGGGCGTCGACGTTGGGGACACGCTCTACCTCCTTGAGGAATACGTGGGTACGACCCGCTGTCTGGTGCTCAGTAAGTCACCGCGCATTCCTGATCACGTGGATGAGCTGGTTGGCCATTGGGAGTCGTTTGGCAAAATCTCTGCCGAGATAAACGCCAAGGACGAGTGAGTTAACTGCCGCACAATCCCGACGCATCTTGCACGACCTTGGCACCTTCTCGAGAGTAGAGTCTTCCACCAGAAAAGCATCGCTGACTTTAGGGCTTGCGCACTCCTGAGTTGCCTATATGTAAAGCAACAGCCGAGGGCAACAGAACAGGTTTGTGTGGACGCGGGAAAGCCCAAAGCGGCAGGTGTTACTTGATCGTGTTAATGCCCACTGCGACCTGTGACCATGCTGGGCTAAGTCGCTGCCCGTAGGCCACCAGCCGCTTGTAGAAATCAGGTTCGGTGAGAAGACGGCAGGACGAGCTAGGGGCTGGCTAGGTGTCAAAAAGCGCTGGGCCCCATTTCGTTTTTTGTGCCCTAGATAACCACCCTTAGATATCGCTAAGAGCTATAAACTGCAGGCAGTTAGATAAGGCCAAAGCTTTGCGGGACGGCACTTAGAGGCATTTTTGAACGCTTGCCACCAACCAAGATTCCTGTACCGCATTACCCTCCGAAGGGGGGTCGTGGGTTCGAATCCCGCCGGATGCGCCATACAGATAGTCGTTTCGAGCCTCAGTCGAAGCACTCCAAAAAGCCCGCTCGCTGCGGGCTTTTGCGTTTCTGCAGGTCCGTCAGCGATCAGCAGATCGCCTGCCAGCATTGCCGGACCGATGCAAGCCAAACCCGCCGTGCGGCGACGCCGAACCGCCCCAATCTGACCTCACGCTCGTTTTAGACGCATCCACCGGGCGTTCTGTGAACCGGTTCACCGAGCCTGCGGGACAACTGAACTTCAATGCCCCGCTCAGGTCGCGCCATGCGCACCTTGCCCCCACACACGACTTCAAGGAGGAAATCGCGTGCCCGTGCGCTATTACGCCCTCGTTTCGCTCATCGCCGCCGCGCTGCTCGCTGGTTGCACCGGCAACTACAAATTCGACGATGACCACTATCGCCCGCTGGGTGATCCGCAAGCCTTGAATCGCGGCCAGTAACCGCAAGGAGCGACACGACCATGGAACTGGTCTTCGATATGGTGGGTGCCCAGCAATTCGTACCGGGGCTGCTGACCACCAAAACCTTCAAGCAGGCCGGCGGAGTGATCGGCCGCGCAGAGGGCTGCGATTGGGTGATCCCCGACCGCAAGCGCGTCCTCTCCGGACGTCATGCAGTGATCAGCTACCGCGACGGCGCCTTCTTTCTCACCGATACCAGCAGCAACGGCATCCAGCTCAAGGACAGCGGCGCCAGCCTGGTCAAAGGCCAGCCGCAACGCATCGAGCATGGCAGCGTCTACTGCCTGGGCGACTTCGAGATCCGCGCCCGGCTGATCCAGGATCCGGCGCTGTTCGAAGGCGACATCGGTCGCCCGCAGCCGGCTGGCAGCATCATCCCCGATGATGCCTTCCTCGACCTCGATCCGCTGGTCGCGATGGAACAGCAAGAGCGCGTCTATGCCGAGGTCGACGACCTCGACCTCGCTCTGGTAGCGCCACAGCGCCAGGCGCAGCAGCGCGACTACGCGCGCATCGACATGGAAAGCCTGCCGTTGCCGGAGCTGGTCATGCCGCAGGCGGCGCCCGAAACCAAGCGCGAAGCAGAACCCGAACGACTGCCGCAGGGATTCTGGGCGCGTTTCGGCGAGGCGCTGGGCATCGATCTCGACGATCTCGACGAGGACCAGCGCCAGGCCTTGGCGCTGAATGCCGCCCGCTTGCTCAAGCAGAGCGTCGGCGGCCTGCAGCAGAGCCTGCGCACCCGCAGCGAGCTGAAGAACGAGCTGCGCCTGGCGCTGACCACCGTGCAGAGCGCCGGCAACAACCCGCTCAAGCACAGCACTGATACGGGTGAGGCCCTGAGCGCCCTGCTGCGCGGTGGCAAGCCAGGCCAACTCTCGGCCGAACAGGCCATCGGCCGCGCCTTCCGAGACCTCCAGGCGCATCAGGTGGCGCTGCTGGCGGCCAGTCGCGCGGCTGTTCACGCGATGTTCGAGCAGCTGGCACCAGAACAGCTGGCGCTGCGTTTCGAACGTGAAGGCCGCAAACCGCTGATCGCTACTGCCGGCAGTCGCTGGCGCGCCTATCGCCGGCTGCATCACAGCCTCGGCCAGGATGCCGACTGGAGCGAGCGACTGTTCGCCCGCGACTTCGCCAAGACCTATGAGGAGCAGGTGCGCCTGATCGCCACGCTCGATTCAACCCATCAAGGATGATCCCATGCCTCGTCGCATCACCCTGGCCATGCTGGCCTCGCTGCTCTTGTTGGGCGGCTGCTCGGCGCTGTCGCCGTACTCCAAGCTGACCAAACTCGACCTCGAACTGCACGGCAGCGACCGCCTCAACCCCGATCTCAACGGCCGGCCGTCGCCGATCGTGCTGCGCCTGCTGGAGCTCAAGCATCCGGTGGCGTTCGAGAATGGCGACTTCTTCACCCTCTACCAGCGGCCCAAGGAAGCCCTGGCGCCGGACCTGGTGACCTCCGAGGAACTGGAACTGCGTCCCGGCGAAAGCCGTGAGCTGAAGCTCTCGGTGCAGGACGGCAGCCGCTACGTCGGCGTGCTGGCCGCCTACCGCGACCTGCCGGAAGCCAGCTGGCGCTACGTCATCGCGCTGCCGCCGCAAGAGCGCACCCGCATCGCCCTGAGCCTGGACGAGCGCGGCATCGCGCTGTTCGACCCGCTCGCCGAAGAAGGACAGTAAGCATGAGCCTGCATAAGGTTGTCTGGCAGGAAGGCATGCTGCTGCGTCCGCAGCACTTCCAGCAGAGCGATCGCTATTACGATCACCAACTCAAGGCGCGCACCCAGAAGCTGGGCAGCTACGCCTGGGGGTTCTTCAATCTGGAGATCGACCGCCAGTTCCTCAACATGGGCAAGCTGGTGCTCAGCCAGGCCAGCGGCATCCTCCCCGACGGCACGCTGTTCGAGCTGGGCAGCGAGCGCGAGCCGCTGGCGCTGGACATCCCGCCGAATACCGGCAGCACACCGGTCTACCTTGCGCTGCCGCTGGTCACCGGCAACCACATCGAAACCCGCCGGCCCGAGCAGAAGGACGTGCTGGCGCGCTATACCGCCCACGAACTGGACGTGGCCGACTCCAATGCCGGCGACAGCAGCACCAGCCAGGTCAGCACCGGCCTGCCGGATTTCCGCCTGCTACTGGGCGAGCAGCAGAGCGACCAGGCCTACGTGAAGCTGCAGCTGTGCGAGGTGCTGGACACCACACCGGACGGGGTCATCAGCCTCGACGCGGAATTCATTCCCACCTACGTCAACTTCCAGGCTTCCGGCTATCTGCTGTCCTGTCTGAAGGAAGTGATCAGCATGCTCGCCCACCGCGGCGATACCCTTGCAGAGCGAATCAGCGCCACCGGCAAGGTGGGTGGCGCCGAGGTCGGCGACTTCATGATGCTGCAGCTGATCAACCGTCACGAACCGGTGCTGCGCCACTACCTGGGCGTGGAGCAGGTGCATCCGGATGCAGATCTACCGGGATCTGCTTGGCCTGCTCGGCGAGCTGGCGACCTTCTCCAGCGAGAGCAAGCGCCCGCGCCTGGATGGCCGTTACCAGCACAGTGATCAGGGCGCGAGCTTCCGCAAGCTGATGGACGCGATCCGCCAGGTGCTGTCGATGGTGCTCGAGCAGCACGCCATCGAGCTGCTGCTGCAGCAGCGTCAGTACGGCATCCAGGTATCGCCGCTGCATGACCACAAGCTGCTCGGCACGGCGTCCTTCGTGCTCGCCGCCAGCGCCCAGTGCGATTCGGAAACCCTGCGCACGCGGCTGCCGGCGCACCTGAAGATCGGCCCGGTGGAGCGCATCCGCCAGCTGGTCAACCTGCATCTGCCGGGCATCCGCCTCAAGCCGCTGCCGGTGGCGCCGCGGCAGATCCCCTTCCACGCCGGCAAGACCTATTTCGCGCTGGAGCTCAACGCCGAGGACCAGGCGCAACTGGAGCGTTCCGGCGGCTTTGCCTTCCATGTGTCCGGTGACTTCGCCGGGCTCGAACTGAAATTCTGGGCGGTCAGGGACTGAGCGACATGATCAAGGAAATGGATTACGGACAGGACGACCGCACGGTCATCGTCAATCGAGCGGGAGAGGCCCCGGCGCAGAGCCCGCTGACCGACTTCGACACCCCGCCACGCTTCGAGCAGCTGGAGGAGCGAATGATCTACGCCGCGCGCCTGCGCCCGGCGGAAACCTTCAACATCAGCCTCAACCCGCTGGTGGCCGCCGCCTCGCCGCTGCTGTCGGAAGTGGTGCGCTTCAAGCACAGCCTGGAAAGCGAGGACCTGCAGGCCCTGCACGGCCAGTTGAGCAGCGCGATCAAGCTGTTCGAGCATCGCGCGCTGCACGACGGCGCCGAAAGCAGCCAGGTGATGGCGGCGCGCTACGTGCTCTGCACCGTGCTCGACGAGGCCGTGGTGACCACGCCCTGGGGCAACGAGAGCGAATGGTCGCAGATGAGCCTGCTGTCCTCCTTCCACAACGAGACCTTCGGCGGCGAGAAGTTCTTCCAGCTGCTCGAGCGGCTGTCGCGCAACCCGGTCAAGCACCTGCCGATGCTTGAACTGATGTACCTCTGCCTGTCCCTCGGCTTCGAGGGCAAGTATCGCGTGCTACCGCGCGGCATGCTCGAACTGGAAGCGGTACGCGACAGCCTTTACCGGCAGATCCGGCAGATGCGCGGCGACATCCCGCGCGAGCTGTCGCCGCATTGGGAGGGCCTCAAGGACACCCGCCGGCGCTTGGTGCGCATCGTGCCCTGGTGGATGGTCGCGCTGTTCACCCTGGTCTGTCTCGGGGTGATCTACGGCGGCTTCGCCTGGGTCCTCGGCGAACAGCGTGAGGCGGTGCTGCAACCCTATCGAGTGCTGGACATGGATGCCGGCGGTTCCACCTTTTCAGGGATGAAATGAGATGAAGACGTTCTTTGGCAAGCTCGGCGCCGTGCTGCGCCGGGCCTGGGTCTGGAGCCTGCTGCTGGTCTTGCTGCTGGCGGTTGTGATGTGGTTCGTCGGGCCGCTGCTGGCGGTCGACGACCACCGCTTCTGGGAATCCTCGACCGCCCGCCTGCTGAGCATCAGCGTGCTGTTTCTCGGCTGGGGCCTGGCCATGGTCTTCGCCAGCTGGCGCGCCAACGCGCGCAAGAAGCGCGACGCCGAGGATCAGGACGTTCAGGAACAACTGCGCCGCGACGGCCTGATCGGTGAAGAGCAGCAGGAGCTGCGCCATCGCTTCAAGCAGGCGCTGCGTACCCTGAAGACCTCCAGCCTCTATCGCGGGCGCAGTGAGAAATGGCGCAGCGAGCTGCCCTGGTACCTGCTGATCGGCCCGCAGGGTAGCGGCAAGACCAGCCTGCTGGACTTCTCCGGGCTGGATTTCCCGCTCAACCGCTGCGAACAGCAGCGCCTGACCAAGGATGTCTCCGGTACCCGCTTTGCCGACTGGTACTTCGCCGATCATGCCATGCTGATCGACACCGCCGGCCGCTATCTGACCCAGCCCGACGCTGCCGTCGACGGCAGCGCCTGGGACACCCTGCTCGGTCTGCTGCGCAGGCGTCGTGCCCGCCCGCTCAACGGCGTGCTGGTCAACCTGCCTGTGGACCAGCTGCAGGGCGGCAGTGAACTGGAGCTGGAGAACCTTGCCCGCCAGACCCGTCAGCGCCTGCACGAGATCCATCAACGTCTGAGCGTGGACGTGCCGGTCTACCTGGTGCTGAGCAAAGCCGATCGGATTCTCGGTTTCGACGAGTTCTTCGAGCAGCTGTCCCGGGAGGAAAGCGACCAGGTGCTCGGCGCGAGTTTCCGCAAGGAACAGAATGGCAGCGACGCGCAGGTAGTGCGCCAGGAGTTCGAGGAACTGCTGCGCCGGCTTAACAGCCAGGTGATCCTGCGCATGCATCAGGAGCGCGATACCCAGCGCCGTGGCCGCATCCTCGACTTCCCCCATCAGTTGGGGCAGATCGGCGAGCATCTGAGCCTGTTTATCGAACTGGCCTTCGCCGGCAACCGTTACCAGCGTGCCAGCCAGCTGCGGGGCTTCTACCTGACCAGCGCGCCGCAACTGCGCGAAGGTCTCGACCCGCTCACCGCCGGTATCGGTCGTCAGCTCGGCCTGGCCAGCAGTGCACTGCCAACCTTCCGCAGCGGCCGTGCGCGCTTCATCAATCAGCTGCTCAGCCGGGTGATCTTTCCGGAAGCCGAACTGGCGGGCCTCGACCAACGCGAGGTGCGCCGCATCGACTGGGGCCAGCGTGCCCTCTATGCCGGTGCCTTCGGCTGCCTGCTGCTGATCGGCGGCGCCTGGGCGCTGAACTTCTCGGGCAACCATGAGCGCCTGGAACAACTGCGCGGCATCGCCCAGCAACTCGGCAGCGAGCGCAAGTCCATCGAGGCGGGAGACGAGGCGCTACGTACGCTCAAGGCTCTGGACGCGAGCTATGCGGCGACCGAGGTGTTCCCGCCGAAAGACGAGGTGTCCTGGCTGCGCCGGGGCGGCCTGTATCAGGGCGAGGCGGTCGACCCGACGCTGCACGAGGCCTACCGCCGCGATCTGGAGAAACTGCTGCTGCCACGTGTCGGCCGGCAGCTGGAAGCGCAGATTCGCGCCAACCTGAACGACCGCGAGCAACTGCTCGGCAGCCTGCGCGCCTATCTCATGCTGAACCTGGCCGAACGCCGTGATGCGGCGTTTCTCACGGACTGGCTGGCCGCCGACTGGTCGCTGCGCCATCCGGGCAACGCCGTGGCGCAGCAGGGGCTCAACCCACACTTTGCGCGCCTGCTGGAGGAATCCTTCGCGCCGTATCAGCTGAACGAAAAACTGGTGGCCAAGGCCCGCGCCCAGTTGCGCAGCGAATCGCTGGCGGCAGTGGTGTACCGCATGTTGCGCGACCAGGCGCGCAACCTTCCCGACTATCGTCTGAACACGCAGCTCGGTCCGCAGGCGTCGCTGTTCGTCGGCGGCGACTATGCGATTCCCGGCTTGTATACCCAGCGCGGCTATCACAAGCTGTTCGTCGCTCAGGGCGCCGATCTGGTCAGCGAGATCCTGCGCGACAACTGGGTGCTGGGCGAAGGCGACAGCCTCAGCGCCAAGGACCTCGGCCGCCTGTTGATGGAAATGGAGCAACTGTATTTCCGCGACTACGCCGTGCACTGGAGCGAAGCGATCGCCCAGCTGAACATCCTGCCGGCCGCCAGTGCGGCGCAGGGTGCCGCACAGCTCGCCGGGCTCACTGCCGCCAACTCGCCGCTGCTGCAACTGCTGCTGGAAATACGCGAGAACACCCGCTTCGCCGGTGTGACCGAAGCGACCGCCGAGGCCGGCGAGCTGGCCGAAGCGGCGCAAGGCGCCGGTGGCAAGCTCGGCAAAGCGGCCAAACTGGCCACTGCCGCGGCGGAGCAGGCCCAGGCTGCGCTCCTGAAGAACATACCCGACACTGCACGCAAGACCCTGGAGCGCCGCTTCGCGCCGTTGCACCAACTGCTGGACGAAAACGGCGCAGCCGGCCCCGAATTGAGCGCCAGTCTGCAGGCCCTCGACGCCCTGCAATCGCAGCTGGCCTCGCTGGCCCATGCCAGCGCACCGGAACAGGCCGCCTTCGAGATCGCCAAGGCACGCATGGGCGGTCAGCGCGACGCCATCAACCAGCTGCGCAACAGCGCTGCACGGCTGCCGCAGCCGCTGGGCAAATGGCTGGGCCTGCTGGCCGAGGACAGCTGGTCGCTGGTGCTCAGCGATGCCTACCACTACCTCAACCAGCGCTATCGCAACGAGCTCTATGCTAGCTATCGCGGTGCCCTGCGCGAACGCTATCCGTTCAGCGCCCATAGCGCCAGCGACGTCGCCCTCGCCGACTTCCGCGAGTTCTTCAAGGCCCAGGGCCTGGCGGACAGCTTCTTCGAGCGCTACCTCAGGCCTTTCGTCAGCGGCAGCGCCGGCCAGTACCAGCTGCGCCGAGTCGATGGCCGCGGCCTGCCGCTGTCCGAGCAGTTCCTTGCACAGATGAGCCGGGCGCAGACCATTCGCCGCAGCTTCTTCGCCGAGAACCCCAACGAGCCGCTGATCCTGTTCAAGCTCGAGCCGTACTCGCTGGATTCGAGCCTCGGCCGGGCCGACTTCCGCTTCGGCAATCAGCAGATGGAATATCGCCACGGGCCCATCGTGCAGACCGCGTTCCGCTGGCCGGCCGAAGCCGACGACGGACGCACCAGCCTGGTAGTGGAGGAACTCGGCGGCCGTCGCGTGGGTATCGAGAAGAACACCGGGCCCTGGTCGCTGTTCCGCCTGATCGACCTGATGCAGGTCGATTACCACAGCGGGCGCGACGTGCTGATGCTCAAGGCCGATCTCGGCGGCCTGCGCGCTAACTACCTGCTGCACGCGCAGCGCTCGCCGAATCCTTTCGACCTCGCGCTGCTGCGCGGCTTCAAGCTGCCGGCAACACTGTGATGAGTGCAACGGTGTGCAGCTGGCGCAGCGCGGCGCGCACCGACACCGGCAAGGTGCGGGCGCGCAACGAAGATGCCTTCCTCGATCTGCCGCAGGCCGGGTTGTGGGCCGTGGCCGACGGCATGGGCGGACACCAGAACGGCGCGCTGGCGAGTCGCCTGATCGTCGAGCAGCTGGCCGATCTGTCCTCTACGGGCGACCTGCCAGAGCGGGTGCTGGCGCTGCGGTGCTGCCTGCACGAGCTGAATCGCCGCCTCAGCCAGGAACTGACGGTCACCGCCGAACGCCCGGACCCGGTGATCGGCAGCACCGTGGTCGCCCTGCTCGTGGAGGATGACCGCGCGGCATGCATCTGGGCCGGCGACAGCCGCTGCTACTTGTGGCGCGGCGGCCGGCTGTATCAGCTTTCCCGCGACCACTCGCTGTTGCAGCAACTGATCGACGAGCAGCAGCTCAGCCCCGAGCTCGCCGCCAAACACCCGGCCGCTCATGCGCTGACCCGCGCCATCGGTGCCAGCGAAAAGCTGGAACTGGATATCCTCGAATTCGCCGTATTCCCGGGCGACACCCTGCTGCTGTGCAGCGATGGGCTCTACCAGAGCATGTCGGCCGACGCGCTCGGTGCAGCCCTCAGCCTGCCGTCCACGCAGTTGGCGTTAGAGCGGCTGTTTCGCCAGGCGCTCAAGGGCCCGGCGCGGGACAATCTCAGCGCCGTGGTGATCCGCCGATGAACGTACCGCAGCTGCAGGCCAGCGACCTCACCTACTTTGCCTTGGCATCCACCGCGGGCACGCCAATGCCGGTGGAACCGAGGCCGCCTGCCGGGGAGCTGCCGGATGTGCTCGGCGGCCGCTACCGGATCGAGCGCCTGCTCGGCGTCGGCGGCATGGGTGCGGTCTATCGCGCGCGTGACCTGCTGCGCGAACAGTTCGGCGATCCGGACCCTTACGTGGCGCTGAAGACCCTCAGTGAAGACTTCGCCGAATACCCAGACGCCAGCGCGCTGCTCTACAGCGAATACGCATTGACCACGCGCCTCAGTCACCGCCATGTGGTGCGCCTGTACAACTTCGATATCGACCCGGCGAGCCAGCGCGCCTTCATCACCCTGGAGCTGCTGAAGGGGCCGACCCTCGACCAGCTGTTGTGCGAGCGCCCGCAGGGCATGCCCTGGAGCGAACTGCAGGGCATCGCGTTGCCGCTGCTGAAAGCGCTGAGCTACTCCCACAGCCTGGGCGTGCTGCATGGCGACCTGAAACCAAGCAACGTGATGCTCGCCGATGACGGCCTGCGCCTGTTCGACTATGGCCTTGGCCAGCCGCTGGAAGGCCTGCTACCCGGTCTGCCGCGCCTGTGCCGCACGCGCTTCGCCGCCTGGACGCCGCGCTATGCGGCACTGGAGCTGCTCGACGGGGGCGAGCTGACCGCCAGCGCAGACATCTATGCGCTGGCCTGCGTGCTCTACGAACTGGCCAGCGGCAGCCATCCGTTTCGCCGGCTCAGCGCTCGCCAGGCGAAGGCGATGGAACTGGACCGTACCCTGCAATGCCCGCCGCAACTGCCTGCACACTGCTGGCCGGCACTGCGTCTGGCACTGGCATTCGACGAAGCGCAGCGCAGCATCGATGCACCGGGCCTGTTGCGCGCCTTCAGTCGCCCCGTACCGAGCCGCTGGCAGCGTTGGTTCGGCCACTCCCATGGATGACATCAGGACAAGGAAAGCCCAATGTTCAACGCGGCTAATGAAACCCACTTCAGCCTGACCCTGGAAGACGTCGTACACGACTTCAAGCTGCTCGAGTTCCGGGGCCGCGAGGCCATCAGCCAGCCCTATCGCTTCGACCTGGAGCTGGTCAGCGAGCGCCCCGATCTGGATTTGCAGGCACTGTTGCATAAACCCGCCTTTCTCGCCTTCGACCCGGCTGGCAAAGGTATTCATGGCCTGGTCCACCGCATCGCCCAGGGCGAATCCGGCCAACGCCTGACCCGCTACCGCCTCACGCCCGTGCCGCAGCTGGCCTACCTCGCCCATCGCACCAACCAGCGCATCTTCCAGCACCTGACCGTGCCGCAGATCGTCGCTCAGGTGCTCGAGGAGCACGGCATCCTCGCCGGCGTCGGCCGTCGCTTCGACCTCGGCCCGGTGGTCTATCCCGAACGCGACTACTGCGTGCAGTACGACGAGAGCGACCTGCATTTCGTCCAGCGCCTCTGCGAAGAGGAAGGCATCCACTATCACTTCCAGCACAGCGCCGACGGCCATGTGCTGGTGTTCGGTGACGACCAGACGGTTTTCCCCACGCTGGCGCCAGTGGCCTATCAGCAGGATTCCGGGCTGGTCGCCGATCAGCCAGTGATCAAGCGCTTCGGCCTGCGGCTGGAGACTCGCACCAGCCGCGTGACCCGTCGTGATTACGACTTCGAGAAACCGCGCCTGACCATGGAAGCGGCGTTTCGGCTCGATGACCAGCCCGGCGACTTCCAGCCGGACCTGGAGGATTACGACTACCCCGGCCGCTTCGTCGACCGCAGCCGCGGCAAGCACCTGGCCCAACGGGCGCTGGAAAGGCACCGCCACGACTACGAACGGGCCGAGGGTGAAAGTGACCAGCCACTTCTGGTCAGCGGTCATTTCCTCGAACTGACCGACCATCCCCGCGGCGACTGGAACCAGCTCTGGCTGCTGGACGAGGTGCTCCACGAAGGCAAGCAGCCACAGGTGCTGGAAGAGTCGATTACCAGCGCGCCCAACTTGCACAGTCCAACCCCCTCTCCCCGCCGGGGAGAGGGCTGGGGTGAGGGGAAACTGGCCGCCACCGAATTCCACCAGGGTTACCGCAACCACTTCACCGCCACGCCCTGGGATGTTCCCTACCGCCCTACCCTGCGCCATCCCAAACCCAAGGTGCTCGGCAGCCAGACCGCCGTGGTTACCGGTCCTGCCGGCGAAGAGATCCACTGCGACGAGTACGGCCGGGTGAAGGTGCAGTTCCATTGGGATCGTCATGGCCAGGCCGACGACAAGACCAGTTGCTGGCTGCGTGTCAGCTCCAGCTGGGCCGGCGACCGCTACGGCGGCATCGCCATCCCGCGGGTCGGCATGGAAGTGCTGGTGACCTTTCTCGAAGGCGATCCCGATCAACCGCTGGTGACCGGCTGCCTGTACCACGCCGAGCACGTCGTGCCCTACGAGCTGCCGGCGAACAAGACCCGCACCGTGTTCAAAACGCTGAGCTCACCCGGCGGCGGTGGCTACAACGAACTGCGCATCGAAGACCGCCAGGGCCAGGAGCAGATCTACCTCCACGCCCAGCGCGACTGGGACGAGAACATCGAGCACGACCAGAAGATCCGCGTCGGCCATGAACGCCACGACACCGTCGAGGCCAACAGCTACAGCGAATTCAAGGCCGAGGAACACCTTACCGTTGCCGGCGATCGCAAGGTGGAAGTCAAACCCGACGACCACCTCACCGTCGGCCAGACCCAGCACATCAAGCTCGGCACCGCCCAGCTGACCAAGGCCGGTCGCGAGATCCACCTCAAGGCCGGGCAGAAGATGGTCATCGAAGCCGGCGTCGAACTGACCCTCAAGGCCGGCGGCAGCTTCATCAAGCTCGACCCGGGCGGCATCACCGTTTCCGGCCCGCTGGCGCGGATCAACGCCGGCGGCGCACCGGGCAAGGGCTCGGGGATCAAGATCAAGCCACCGTTACTGCCAGGGGTCGCGGATAGCGACAAGGCCGGGAGCCTGTTGGAGCAGGCAATGCCGGGCGAGCCAGCCAGCCTGCACAGCAAACGCAAGCGCTCGCTCAATTTCTCGGGCTAAGAACAGTGCCGGCTGCGCAGCCGGCTGGAACGCAAGGAAGCATCGAACATGGCCGAACACAAGCCGATCAATTGGGCTTATCCGTTTCCCAGCAAGGACACCAGCCACAATCCGCTGCAACTGCTTACACATATGGCCCAGGCCAAAGGCGGGTTCTACCCCACCGGCGAAAACGGCTTATGGCATGGCGGCGTGCACTTCGACGAAGGCACGGCCGCTGCATTCGACCAGTCGAGCGTGCGCTGTATCGCCGACGGAGAGGTGATTGCCTACCGCATCGACGAGCGCTACCCGGTCAGCGAATTCACCGACGACATTCCGTTGGTCAAACGAGCGCCCTTTTCCACGGGGTTCGTTTTGGTCAAGCACAGCCTGCAGCCGCCGCCGCTGAAGAACGCTGACGGCAGCATTGTCGAAGGGCAAACCCCTCCAAGCCTCACTCTCTACAGCCTGTACATGCACCTGCTGGATTGGACGGGCTACCAGGCACAAGCGGACCTTCCGCGCCCCGCCTTCTGGGAAACCAAACGCTATACCGTGAATACGCAGCACGATGGCCTGAGCGTTCGCGCAGGCCCGAGCAAGCACACCACTAAGCTGTCGGAGCTGTCCAAGGGTGCCGAGATCACCATCGGCGAGACGGAAGGCGAGTTCAGCAAGCTGGTCAGCCTGATCAGCGGGACGGCACAACCCGCTCTATCAGCCGACGACGAGGGGCAACTGCCCGGCTATGTATCCACCAGCTTGCTCAAACCGCACAGCAAGCCAGCGGACTACGGCAAGGTCATCGTTCTCGACAGCGGGTTGCCGATCAAGGCTGGTGACCTTATTGGCCATCCCGGCCTGTACCAGAACCACGACAGCGCCGCTCAGCACATGGTCCATGTCGAACTGTTCAGCTGCGACGATGTGCCCGGCTTTATCGCCCGGAGCCGCGCCTGGGCCAGCCGCTTGCCGGACGACAAGAAAACCCTGCTCAAGGTCTACAAAGGTGCGAGCAAACTGATCACCCATCGGGACGATATCAATGCCGAGAACCCGCCCAAGCTGGATGACGATGGCACGCAGATCGGCGTCGACCTGATCATTCCGCAGTCCTTGCTGGATGGGCTCCCCGCTTCGAGAAAAATCCAGGCCAAGGATGGCGCGGACAACACTATGCACTGGTGGCGGCTGGACGGCCTGTTCGCCGATGCTAACGGCAACCCCATCGACGGCTGGCTCGCCGAGCAGGAGCTGATCACTACTCGTCATAGCCCGTGGGAGTGGGAGGGTTTTGAATGTCTTGAGGATGCCGATCCTCCCATTTCGGGATTCGTCTATTACCTCAACGCGGCGCTTCGCCTGTCCGACGACGAAAAAGCCAGCTACCAGGGCGCCATCGACCAGGCCGACAAAGGTCCGGTGCGCAGCCGCCTCTACGACATCATCGACACCAACCGCGACGGCAAGATGACCTCCCAAGAAATCCAAGAGGCACTGGAAAAGCCTTGCCACGCCCAATCCATCTCGCAGCTCGTCACGCGGCATGAAAGCGAGTGGTTTTGGAATGCAGCGCGTTGGGACGAACTCGATGAGCTGATGGGCCACCGCTCCGATGACCCCAATCAGGATTGGGCGGAAGAGAAGAACCGCATCAAAACTCTAAGCTGGTGGGGCGATATCGCCGGGCGCTACTCTATCAGCGCAGATGGGAAAGCTTGGCACTTTCAACCACTTGCCCTGATCGGCATATTCAGCACTGTAGCGCGTGCCAACCACACGATTAGCGAAGGGAGAATAACGTTTGATGCCGAAGGGAATAATATTCCAACCTCTCCGTTCTTCAGCCGGGTCGTTCACTGGCCTGGAAACGATCTATCGGGCGTCACTCTCGGTCGCGGTTATGACATGGGTTCACGGACCGAAATAGAAATCTACGCTCATATGACAACTGCCGGCATTGCGCATGATCAGGCAACTAAGATTGCCCAGGCGCACGGGAAGAAAGGCGCTGCTGCTCAGCAATTTGTGAGAGATAACAAATCATCTATTGGGCAAATAACTCCCGAGCAGGAAATACTTCTTTTCAACATTATCTACCCAAACTACGTAGATCGCGCTATCAGAAACTATGACCACTGGACTGCGAGCGAGCCTGATAGGGCCGATTGGAACGCCCTAGATCAGGTCATCAGGGATGTGCTGGTAGATTTCGTCTATCAGGGTTTTACAAAGGGGCCCAACCCGATGAAGGCTGGAATGAGGAATGATAAAGCCGAGCTGATACGCTACATAGAAAATACGCCTGCCATCAGGCAGTATGAGCCGGGGCGAAACAGAGCTCGTTACCTTAGGAATAACTAATGTTCAATATCCGAAAAATAACTCTAATTTTTTTGCTTCTGTTTGCACGTACAGCATTAAGCAATGATGTTAACAATCCGTGCGAAGAGATTGAAGCTTCTTCTCAAATAGCCCTGTGCGCGCAGTATAATAAAGAGCAATCAGACAATCTTCTTAATTCATCGTACAAGGCCACTCTGAATCGAATCAGACTTCAGTATAAAAACTCACCTTTGCTAGCAGACCAATACGTTTCTCTATTAAAGACGGCGCAGCGAGAGTGGATCGATCTGCGAGACGCAGATTGCAAGCTTGAAGCCTTTGAAATAGAGGAGACCGCAGAGGCTTACCAAGTAACGATTGATAATTGTATCTCAAGGATGAGTGATGACAGGGCGGGCTATCTGAATCGCATTGCCCCTGACATATGAGGACACTGGAAACAACCGGTGTAAGCGTCGTTCGAGATAAATATGGGGTGGACCACACCCACGCTAATATCTGTCACACATAAAGAATGACACCGTATTGCCATCACCCCACAACCCTGCCATAAACGCGCATTCGCCATGACGCTACAAGGATGTACCGATGCGATTGCTGCGCCGAGCCCTGGGGGCTGTCTTGTTGTTGGCCGTGCTGGCCGTGGGGGTTGGGCTGTATTTTGTGGCCTACCCAAACCTGCCCGAGTACGAGGCGCCCGAGGCGCTGCATTATCTGGAGCAGTGGGACGCCACGCAGCGACAGACCTACTACTACACGCCGCAGGGCACTCAGGTTAAGGGGCTGGAGTACGACTGGTTCCGCGCGCTGGAGCTGCCCTTCAGCCGGGACAAATTCGCTACGCCCGACTACCTCGCCCGCTTCGGCTTTCTGGTCGATCCCGCGCAACAAGCCACCGCGCTGAACCCCGGCAACCTGCCGGTCGGCTTTGCCCGCCACGAGGATGATGAGACCGGTCGCGTCTATCTGGATGTTACCTGCGCGGCCTGCCACACCGGCGAGTTGCGCTACGGGGGTCAGGCCATTCGTATCGACGGTGGCGCGGCGATGCATTCGCTGGCGTCCACCGTACCGACCCTGCGCGGGGGCGCCTTTGGCCAGGCGCTGGGCATGAGCATGGCCTTCACCTATTACAACCCGCTCAAGTTCCGTCGCTTCGCCGAGCAGGTGCTGGGCGAGCGCTACGAGCAGGACCGCGCGCAGTTGCGCCACGACTTCAAGCAGGTGCTCGACCGTCTGCTCGGCACCGCCTACAACGACTGGCACCGCGGCCTCTACCCCACCGAAGAAGGCTTCGGCCGTACCGATGCGTTCGGCCGCATCGCCAACAGCGTGTTCGGCGATGCCATCGATCCGGCGAACTACCGCGTGGCCAACGCGCCGGTGAGCTACCCGCATCTGTGGGATATCTGGAAGTTCGACTGGGTGCAGTGGAACGGCTCGGCCATGCAGCCGATGGCACGCAATATCGGCGAGGCGCTGGGTGTTGGCGCCACACTGCGGCTGCTGCACGAGAACGGCCAGCCCGTCGCCGAAGCCGAGCGCTACGCATCGGGCGTTCGCGTACGCGACCTGCACAGGCTTGAAACCACGCTCATGCAGCTGACCCCGCCTCGCTGGCCCGAAGACGTGCTGGGCGCGATCGATCTAGAGCAGGCCAGCCTCGGTCGCGCGCTGTACAAGGAAAACTGTGCGCATTGCCACGACGCCAGGCCCAAGCCGGTCGACAAGCGTTTCGCTGCCGAACGCGACCCCGAGTGGCGCATGAAGGTGATCCCCACCTCCTTCGTCGGTACCGATCCGACCACAGCCGACAACATTGCCGACCACCGCTTCGACCTGACCCGCCTGGGCTGGACTCAGGATGAGCTGGATCGTCTGGATGTGCAGCTGTATGGCGCGTCATCCGGCCCGCACGATCTCGCCAGCTTGTCCAGCGCCAAGGGGCTGGCCTATATCACCGCCTACGTCGAGGAGCGCGCCTACCGTGACGCCGGCATCGGCGAGGCCGAGCGCGCGGAATTCGACGGCTTCGGCCTGCCGATCGGCGTGCAGGAACTGCGCGGCTACAAGGCACGCCCGCTGGACGGCATCTGGGCGACGCCGCCCTTCCTGCACAACGGCTCGGTGCCGACACTGTTCCAGCTGCTGTCTCCGGTGGCCGAACGGCAGAAACAGTTCTGGGTCGGCAGCCGCGAATACGATCCGCAGCACCTGGGCATTCGCACCGAGCGCTTCGAAGGCGGCTTTCTGCTGAATACCGCAATCACCGGCAACAGCAATCGCGGTCATGAATTCCGCGCCGGCTGTCGCGGCAATGGCGTGATCGGCCGGGCATTGGCGCCACACGAGCGCTGGGCGCTGGTCGAGTACCTCAAGGTGCTCGGCGATCCCCGCTTCGAACCACGCCTCGAGGAACTGCCGGCGCGGCCCCACAACCCCGGCCCACGCTGCCCCTGAACTGCCCTTCGCACAAGGATCTGCCTCATGCTGACAAGACTCTGGCTCTGGATCGGCCGCCTGCTGGGCCGGCTGCTGCTTGCCATTACCGCCCTGGGCCTGGCCGGCTGGGCGATTGCCGCCGTGCACTTTCACTTCACCCATCGTGGCCCCGTCTCCAGTGAAGAGGTCGTCTCCCCGAGCGAAGCGGCCGACACCCAGGCGATCATCGCCGACGCCATCGCCGTGGTGGAACAGCACAGCGAGAATACCCGTGTGCTGCGCGACGCCCATGCCAAGGCCCACGGTTGCGTGCGCGCCGAAGTCAGTGTGCGCGCCGACCTGCAACCCGCACTGCGCCAGGGCGTTTTCAGCGAGCCGGGCAAGACCTGGCAGGCCTGGGTGAGGCTGTCCAACGGCAACGCCTACCCGCAGTTCGATCGCATTCGGGACGCCCGCGGCATGGCGATCAAGCTACTCGACGTGCCGGGGGAAAAGCTCACGCGTGACCCGCGCCATGCCGGCGAGCAGGACTTCGTGATGTTCAACCACCCGGTGTTCTTCGTCCGCGACGTTGCCGAATATCGCAGCAACTTCGCCGCCCAGGCGCAGGGCAAGAAGGCGCTGGCGTTCTTCCCCAGCATCGATCCGCGCAGCTGGGAGCTGCGCCACCTGTTCATCGCGCTGCAGACCTTGGCGCCCGCGCCCGAGAGCCCGGTGGCCACCACTTACAGTTCCGTGGCGCCATATAAGCTCGGCCCGCACAACATCAAGTACCGGGTCGTACCGACGCCGGAGAACTGCCCGACCTACCAACTGCCCGAGCAGAACCGCGACCTGCCGAACTTCCTGCGCAGTGCGCTCTATCAGCAGCTGTCCCTCGACCGCACGCCCGCCTGCTTCGCCCTGCAGGTGCAGCGGCAGAACGCCGAACACTACATGCCCATTGAGGACACCAGCATCGAGTGGGACGAAGCCATCGCGCCATTCGAGACGGTCGCCGACATCCGCCTGCCGCCGCAGGACTTCGACAGCCCCGAGCAGAACCTCGCCTGCGACAACCTCAGCTTCAACCCCTGGCATGCACTGCCGGAGCATCGCCCCATCGGCGGCATCAACCGGCTGCGCAAGGCGGTGTACGAGGCGATCAGCAGCTACCGGCTCGAGCGCAACGGCGCACTTTGACGCCGCCGTGGCGGTCCATGGATCAGCAACCGACGCGCGCCGCCTGTTGCCGACCACGGGCCACCCGGTCCTGTCTTGCCGGGCGGAGCCCTGCTAGCATCAATCAGGACTCCATCGCCCGACATAGGCACCCGTTTGCAGAAGATGAGCGCCACCCTGTCCTCGTCTCCCGGTTCGGTGACCCTCGATCAAGGGGCTTCACCATTGCGGGCGCACATCGTCGGCGACTGGACCCTAGCCCATTACGCGGCACTGCGCCGAGAGGTGCAGCGGCTCAGGGCGCGGATCGACGAGCGTAGCCAGATCGAGCTGAGCGAACTGGGCGCGCTGGACACGGCGGGCGCCGGCCTGCTGGTGGAGCTGTTGGGCGCCGAGCGAATCGCCGCCATCGAAGCATGGGCGCCGCAGCTACCGGCCGAACGCCTGGCGCTGCTGCGCACCGTCGCGACCGCCCTGAATCAACCGGATGCCGCCGAGCCGCCGCGCGGCTATGCCTTCGGCGACGTGCTGGCACATATCGGCGGCGCCGTCACGGCGTTGTGGAAGCAGCAGCGCGCGCTGCTCGGCTTCATTGGCCTGACCCTGCAGACGCTGCTGCTCACCCTGCCAAGACCGCGGCGCTGGCGGCTGACCTCACTGGCCGTGCATATCGAGCAGACCGGGCTGGACGCGGTGCCGATCGTCGCACTGCTGACCTTTCTGGTCGGCGCGGTGGTGGCCTTTCTTGGCGCGACGGTGCTCGCCGACTTCGGCGCGACCATCTACACCGTCAACCTGGTGGGTTTTTCCTTCCTGCGCGAATTCGGCGTGTTGCTGGCGGCGATCCTGCTCGCCGGGCGCAGCGCCAGCGCCTTCGCCGCGCAGATCGGCTCGATGAAGTCCAACGAGGAGGTCGACGCCATCCGCACCCTCGGCCTTAGCCCGATCGAGCTATTGGTGCTGCCGCGGGTGCTGGCGATGCTGATCACCCTGCCGATCCTGACCTTCGTCGGCATGCTCAGTGGCATCGCCGGCGGGCTGGTGGTCTGCGTGCTGGCGCTGGACATCTCGCCGACCATGTTCTTCACCATCATGGCGCGCGACATCGCCGTCAGCCATTTCCTGGTCGGGCTGGGCAAGGCGCCGATATTTGCCTTCGTCATCGCGGTGATTGGCTGCCTGGAAGGCTTCAAGGTCAGCGGCAGCGCGCAGTCGGTGGGCGAGCACACCACCTCCAGCGTGGTCCAGGCGATCTTCATGGTGATCCTGCTGGACGCCATCGCCGCGCTGTTCTTCATGGAGATGGGCTGGTGACGCGCGACGACGCACTGATCCAGGTACGCGGGCTGGTCAACCGCTTCGGCAACCAGACCGTGCACGACGGTCTCGACCTGGACATCCGTCGCGGCGAGATTCTCGGCGTGGTCGGCGGTTCGGGTACCGGCAAGTCGGTGCTGCTGCGCAGCATCGTCGGCCTGCGCCGACCAAATGCCGGCAGCGTCAGCGTGTTCGGCGAAAACCTGCTGGAACTGTCGGCCGAGCGCCGCTCGCAGGTGGAACGACGTTTTGGCGTACTGTTCCAGCGCGGCGCGCTGTTCACCTCGCTGAATCTGCAGGAGAATGTCGCGCTGCCGCTGATCGAGCACGCCGGGCTCGAGCGCCGCGACGCCGAACATCTGGCGCGGCTGAAGCTGGCACTGGCCGGTCTTCCGGCGAATGCCGCCTGCAAGTACCCCGACGAGCTCTCCGGGGGCATGGTCAAGCGTGCCGCCCTGGCCCGCGCGCTGGCGCTGGACCCGGAGGTGCTGTTCCTCGACGAGCCCACCGCCGGCCTCGACCCCATCGGTGCGGCAGCCTTCGACCAGCTGATCCTGACCCTGCGCGACGCGCTGGGCCTCAGCGTGTTTCTGGTGACCCACGATCTGGATACGCTCTACACCATCTGCGACCGGGTGGCCGTGCTGTCACGCAAGCGCGTGCTGGTGGCCGATCGCCTGGAGGTGGTGGAAGCCACCGACGACGCCTGGATTCGTGACTACTTCCACGGCCCGCGCGGCCGGGCGGCGCAACAGGCCGCCCTGGCGGGTGGTTGAAACGTATGCGAGGCAGGCAAGACAAGGCAAAAACAGGCGAGGAAGCGGAGTTTAGTTGCCTAAATGAGCATTCCGAGCCTGTTTTTAACGCAGTATTGCCAACGCAGGTAGTTTCCAACGACCTGCCAGAGCTGGAGAGCTGACATGGAAACCCGCGCCCACCACGTACTGATCGGCCTGTTCACTGTGCTTGCAGTCGGCGGCGCGCTGCTGTTCGCCCTCTGGCTGGGCAAGTCGAGCATGGACCGCGAATACAACTATTACGAGATCAGCTTCAATCGCGCGGTCAGCGGGCTGTCCAACGGCAGTTCGGTGGAGTACAGCGGCATCAAGGTCGGTGATGTCGAGGCGCTGTGGCTGGAGCCGGACGATCCGCGCAAGGTGCGCGCGCGCATCCGCGTGTATGCCGGCACGCCGATCAAGCAGGACACCCGCGCGCGTCTGGCGCTGGCCAACATCACCGGCAGCATGATCATCCAGCTGCACAGCGGTACGCCGCAAAGCCCGCCGCTGGAAGGCAAGCGTGGCGAGCCGCCACTGATCATCGCCGACCCCTCGCCGCTGAGTGCGCTCTTGGAGAACGGCGAAGACCTGATGACCAACATCAACAACCTGCTGCGCAGCGCCAACCTGATGCTCTCCGAGGACAACGCCGGGCGCATCGGCCGCACCCTGGCCAATCTCGAGCAGGCCACCAGCGTGCTGGCCGAACAGCGTGGCGATCTCAGCGAAGCGCTGACCCAGCTCAGCCAACTGGGCCAACAGACCAACACCGCGCTGGTGGAGATCACCCGGCTGACGCAGAACGCCAATGGCCTGATCGATGACGAAGGGCGCCAGCTGCTGAGCAGCGCCGGCGAATCCATGGCCGCGCTGGAGCGCGCCACGTCGCGCCTGGACGAGCTGCTGTCGAGCAACCAGGGCGCATTGAACAACGGCCTGCAGGGCTTCAGCGACCTGGGCCCGGCGATCAACGAGCTGCGCGGCACCCTCGGCGCCCTGCGCCGCGTCACCCAGCGCCTCGAAGACAATCCCAGCGGCTTCCTGCTCGGCCGCGAGAAGATTCAGGAGTTCAACCCATGAGCCGCCTTGCGCTGTTCCGCCCCCTTGCCCTCGCAAGCCTGCTCGGCACGCTCGCGGCCTGCACCCTGCTGCCCGAGGCCGAGCCGATCCGCGTGTACCTGCTGCCCACCGCTGAGGCGACCGGTCAGCAAGGGGAGCGACTGCAGCAGGCACTGCGCATCCACACCCCGCATGCCAGCCGCATCCTTGCCGGGCCGCGCATCGCCGTGGTGCCCGATGGCAACCAGATCAGCAGCTATCAGGGCGCACGCTGGAGCGATGCAGCGCCAACCCTGCTGCGCGACCGGCTGATCGAGCAGTTCCGCCAGGGCGGACCGGTGGCGGTGAGCAACGAGGACAGCAATCTGTTCGCCGAGCTGGAGCTGTTCAGCGAACTGCGCGCCTTCCAGAGCGAGTACGTCGATGGCCAGCCGCAGGTGCTGGTCAGGCTGGATGCTCAGCTGGCGACGGCACCGGAGCAGCGCATCCTTGCCAGCCGCCGCTTCGAGGTCCGCCAGCCCAGCGCCAGCCCGCAGCTGGAAAGCGTGGTGGCGGCCTTCGGCGAGGCCAGCGACGAGCTGAGCCGCCAGCTGCAACGCTGGACAATTGAGGTGGCAAAAAGCCATTCCGCGCAGTGAAGTCCGGCGAAACGGTCATATAAACGCGTTAAACAGCAGTTTTATTGACTCAGGCTAAGCGCGGCCCGCCGGGGCATCGCTTAGCATGCAGACCAGTGCTTCACGATAAGGAACGCCCATGAAAGCCCCAGCCCAGAAAACCCTTCGCCGGGTGCTGTTCGCACTCGTCGCGCTGGTCGTCATCGGCCTGCTGGCCTGGTCCGAGCTGCGCACCGATGGCCTGGGCGACGGATTCGCCAGCGGCAACGGGCGCATCGAGGCTACCGAGATCGACGTGGCGACCAAGCTCGGCGGGCGCATCCGCGAGATCAGCGTCGACGAAGGCGACTTCGTCCAGCCCGGCCAGGTCATCGCGCGCATGGACACCGAAGTGCTGGAGGCCCAGCTCAACCAGGCCCGCGCCCAGGTACGCCAGGCGGAGAACGCCATCCTCACCGCCCAGGCTCTGGTTACCCAGCGCGAGAGCGAGAAGGCCACCGCCGAGGCCGTGGTCCTTCAGCGCCGCGCCGAGCTGACCGCCGCGCAGAAGCGCCATCAGCGCACCGAGACGCTGGTCGGCCGTAACGCCATGCCGCGCCAGCAGCTGGATGACGACCTCGCCGCCATGCAGAGCGCCCAGGCTGCGCTGGCCGCTTCGCGCGCCCAGGTGCTGTCCGCCGATGCCGGTATCGCGGCTGCCAGGTCGCAGGTGATCGAGGCGCAGTCGGCGCTGGAGGCTGCCCAGGCCAGCGTGCTTCGGCTGCAGGCGGACATCCGCGACAGCGAGCTGAAGACCGACCGCGTGGCCCGTGTGCAGTACCGCGTGGCGCAACCGGGCGAGGTGCTCGGCGCCGGCGGCAAACTGCTCAATCTGGTCGACCTGGCCGACGTCTACATGACCTTCTTCCTGCCCGAGCGCCAGGCCGGCCGTGTCGCCATGGGTTCGGAGGCACGCCTGGTGATCGATGCCGCACCGCAGTACGTGATTCCGGCCAAGATCACCTACGTCGCCAGCGTCGCGCAGTTCACGCCGAAGACCGTGGAAACCGAAAGCGAGCGCGAGAAGCTGATGTTCCGGGTCAAGGCGCGGATCGACCCCGAGCTGCTGAAGAAGCACATGGAACAGGTCAAGACCGGCCTGCCGGGCGTCGCTTATCTGAAGCTGGACGCCGACGCCGAATGGCCGGCGCACCTGCAGATCAATGTCGGCCAATGAACCCGTCGTCTGCCCCGGTCGCCGAGATCAGCGGCGTCAGCCTGCAGTACGGCAAGACCCGCGCGCTGGATGACCTCAGCCTGAGCCTGCCGGCACGCTGCATGGTCGGCCTGATCGGCCCGGATGGCGTCGGCAAGTCCAGCCTGCTGGCGCTGATCGCCGGTGCGCGCAAGCTGCAGCAGGGCCATGTGCAGGTGCTCGACGGCGACATGAGCGATGCCGGCCACCGCCGCGCGGTCTGCCCGCGCATCGCCTACATGCCCCAGGGGCTGGGCAAGAACCTCTACCCGACGCTGACGGTGTTCGAGAACCTCGAGTTCTTCGGCCGGCTGTTCGGTCAGGACGCCGAAGAGCGCCACTGGCGCATCGCCGAGCTGACCCGCAGCACAGGCCTGGCGCCATTCGTCGAGCGCCCAGCGGGCAAGCTCTCCGGTGGCATGAAGCAGAAGCTCGGCCTCTGCTGCGCGCTGATCCACGACCCCGACCTGCTGATCCTCGACGAGCCCACCACCGGCGTCGACCCGCTGTCGCGCGCGCAGTTCTGGGAATTGATCGAGCGCATCCGTGGCGAACGCCCGCAGATGAGCGTGCTGGTGGCCACCGCCTACATGGACGAGGCGCAGCGTTTCGACCATCTGGTGGCGATGGACGCCGGCCAGGTGCTGGCCACCGGCACGCCGGCCGAACTCCTGGCGCGCACCGGCAGCGACTCTCTGGAGCAGGCCTTCATCCGCCTGCTGCCGGAAGCCAAACGCAGTCAGCACCGCGAGCTGATCATCCCGCCGCAGCCGGCGAGCGACAGCATCGCCATCGAGGCCCACGGGCTGACCATGCGCTTCGGCGACTTCGTCGCGGTGGACCGGGTCAATTTCCGCATCGCCCGGGGTGAGATCTTCGGTTTCCTCGGCTCCAACGGCTGCGGCAAGACCACCACCATGAAGATGCTCACCGGCCTGCTGCCCGCCAGCGAGGGCGAGGCGCTGCTGTTCGGCAAGCCGGTGGACCCGCACGACATGCAGACCCGTCAGCGCGTCGGCTACATGTCCCAGGCCTTCTCGCTGTACAGCGAGCTGAGCGTGCGACAGAACCTCGACCTGCACGCGCGGCTGTTCCACCTGCCGGCAGAGCGGCGCGACGCGCGCATCCAGGAAATGCTTGAACGCTTCGATCTCACCGGCGACGCCGAGAGCCTGCCGAGCAGCCTGCCGCTAGGCGTGCGCCAGCGCCTGTCGCTGGCGGTGGCGGTGATCCACAACCCAGAGATCCTGATCCTCGACGAACCCACCTCCGGGGTCGACCCGGTCGCCCGTGACGGCTTCTGGGAACTCCTGGTGCAGCTGTCGCGCGAGGACGGCGTGACCATCTTCATCTCCACCCACTTCATGAACGAGGCGCTGCGCTGCGACCGCATCTCCCTGATGCACGCCGGGCGAGTGCTCGACAGCGACACGCCACAGGCGCTGATGGCCAAGCGCGGACTGCCAACGCTGGAACAGACCTTCATCGCCTATCTGGAGGAAGCCGCCGCGGCCAATGCCGCCGAGCAGCCGGCCGCCGCGACGCCGGCCAGCACGCGCGGCCCGCTCGAGGCATCCGGCGACAGCAGCCGTCAGGCCCGCTTCAGCCTGCGCCGTCTGCTCAGCTACACCCGCCGCGAGGCCATGGAGCTGCGCCGCGATCCGATCCGCGCGACGCTGGCCATGCTCGGCAGCGTGCTGCTGATGTTCATCATGGGTTACGGGGTCAGCTTCGACGTGGAGAACCTGACCTATGCCGTGCTCGACCGCGACCAGACCACCACCAGCCAGCATTACCTGCTGAACATGGCCGGCTCGCGCTACTTCATCGAGAAGGCGCCACTGGCCAGCCACGCCGAGCTCGATCAGCGTCTGCGCAGTGGCGACATCAGCCTGGCGGTGGAGATCCCGCCGAACTTCGGCCGCGACCTCAAGCGCGGCGCCATACCGCAGGTGGCCTTCTGGATCGATGGCGCCATGCCCATGCGCGCCGACACCATCAAGGGCTACGTACAGGGCATCCATCTGAACTACCTGCAGCAGCTGGCCCGTGAGGCCGGCGTCGACGGCCAGCTCACGCCAGCGGACGTCGCCATCCGCTACCGCTACAACCCGGACGTGCAGAGCCTGCCGGCCATGGCACCGGCGATGATCCCGCTGCTCCTGATGATGATCCCGGCGATGCTCACCGCCCTCGGCGTGGTGCGCGAGAAGGAACTGGGCTCGATCACCAATTTCTACGTCACCCCGACCACCCGCCTGGAATTCCTGCTCGGCAAGCAGCTGCCCTACATCGCGCTGGGCATGTTCAACTTCGCCACCCTGGCGCTGCTGGCGGTGTTCGTCTTCGGTATTCCAATCAAGGGCAGCATCCTCACCCTCTGCCTCGGCGCGCTGCTCTACGTCACCTGCGCGACCGGCCTGGGGCTGCTGATGTCATCGATCCTCAACAGCCAGATCGCGGCGATCTTCGGCACCACCATCGTCACCCTGTTGCCGGCCATCCAGTTCTCCGGACTGATCCACCCGGTCTCGGCGATGGAGGGCGCCGGCGCCTTCATCGGCAAGCTCTACCCGACCAGCCACTTCCTGATCATCAGCCGCGGGGTATTCTCCAAGGCGCTCGGGCTGGCCGAGCTGTACCCCTATTTCATTCCCATGCTGCTGGCCATTCCGTTGCTGACCCTGCTCAGCGTCGCCGGCCTGCGCAAGCAGGAGAAATGACATGGGCGGCCTGCGACGCAAGCTCGGCAACATCTTCCAGCTCGGCCTCAAGGAGCTGCGCAGCCTGTACCGCGACCCGGCGATGCTGGTGCTGATCATCTATTCGTTCACCGTGGCGATCTACGAAGGTGCCACGGCGATTCCCGAGGCGCCGCACCGGGCCAGCATCGCGGTGGTCGACGAGGACCGCTCGCAGGCTTCGCTGCGCATCGTCAATGCCTTCCAGCTGCCCTACTTCATCGAGCCGAAAGCCATCACGCACGAAGAGATGGACAGCGGCATGGACGACGGCCTCTACACCTTCACCCTGAACATCCCGCCGCGCTTCCAGGAGGACCTGCTCGCCGGCCGCCAGCCGACCATCCAGCTCAACGTCGATGCCACCCAGGTCAGCCAGGCGTTCACCGGCGCCGGGCACATCCAGCAGATCATCGCCAGCGAGACCGCCGAGTTCGTTCGTCGCTACCGCAGCGAAGACGCGCTGCCGGTCGAAGCGGTGGTGCGCACCGCGTTCAACCCCAACCTCAGCCGCGCCTGGTTCGGCGCGGTGAACGAGGTGATCAACCAGATCACCATGCTGGCAATCATCCTCACCGGCGCGGCGCTGATCCGCGAGCGCGAGCACGGCACCATCGAACACCTCTTGGTGATGCCGGTGACGCCATTCGAAATCATGGTCGGCAAGGTCTGGGCCATGGGCCTGGTCGTACTGGCCGCAGCAGCCTTCGCCCTGCGCTTCGTCGTCGAGGGCTGGCTCGACATCCCGATCCAGGGCTCGCTGTGGCTGTTCGCCGGCGGCGCGGCGCTGCACCTGTTCGCCGCCACTTCGATGGGCATCTTCTTCGGCACGGTGGCGCGTTCCATGCCGCAGCTGGGCCTGCTGGTGATCCTCACGCTGATCCCGCTGCAGATTCTCTCCGGTGGGGTAACGCCGCGCGAGAGCATGCCGGAACTGGTGCAGAACATCATGCTGGTGGCGCCGACCACGCATTTCGTCGAACTGGCCCAGGCGATCCTGTTCCGCAATGCCGACGCCGCCATCGTCTGGCCGCAGCTGCTGGCGCTGGCGGTGATCGGCGCGGTGTTCTTCGTCGGTGCGCTGTCGCGGCTGCGCGTGTCGTTGCGCTAGCCGGCAACAACGCCGCGCCGTGCGGTCCCTGCAGCACGGGGGCTGGCGGCGGGCCAGCAGCCCGTGTTTACCTCTGTAACCAAGCCGTTACCCGGCCGCCGGCACCCTTCGGGAATTTTTGTATCGAAGGCCGGTCTATCGTGCCGACATGCTAAGAGCCTGATGCTCGACAGCGCGCCAAGGAAGCCCTATCACTATGCGCATTCTCGTTACTGGCGGTGCCGGATTCATCGGTTCCGCACTGATCCGTCACCTCATCCTCGATACCGAGCACAGCGTGCTCAACCTGGACAAACTGACCTACGCCGGCAACCTCGAGTCGCTGGCCAGCGTGGAAGGCAACCCGCGCTATCAGTTCCTTCAGGCCGACATCGCCGATCGTGAGCGGGTCAGCGAGGCGCTGCTGGACTTCCAGCCGGACGCCATCATGCATCTGGCCGCCGAATCCCACGTCGATCGCTCCATCGACGGCCCGGCCGAATTCATTCAGACCAATATCGTCGGCACCTACCAGCTGCTGGAGGCCGCCCGCGCCTACTGGCAGACGCTGCCGGCCGAGCGTCGCGCGGCGTTCCGCTTCCACCACATCTCCACCGACGAGGTGTACGGCGACCTGCACGGCGTCGACGACCTGTTCACCGAGACCACCCCCTACGCGCCCAGCTCGCCCTACTCGGCCAGCAAGGCCTCGTCGGACCACCTGGTCCGGGCCTGGCAGCGTACCTACGGCCTGCCGGTGCTGATCACCAATTGCTCGAACAACTACGGGCCGTTCCACTTCCCCGAGAAGCTGATCCCGCTGGTGATTCTCAACGCGCTGGATGGCAAACCGCTGCCGGTCTACGGCGACGGCTCGCAGATCCGCGACTGGCTGTTCGTCGAGGACCACGCCCGCGCGCTGTTCAAGGTGGTCAGCGAGGGCAAGGTCGGCGAGACCTACAATATCGGCGGCCACAACGAGCAGAAGAACATCGAGGTGGTGCGCGGCATCTGCGCGCTGCTGGAGGAGCTGGCGCCGAACAAGCCCGCCGGCCTGGCCCGCTATGAAGACCTGATCACTTTCGTCAAGGATCGCCCGGGCCACGACCTGCGCTACGCCATCGACGCCAGCAAGATCGAGCGCGAGCTCGGCTGGGTGCCGCAGGAAACCTTCCAGACCGGCCTGCGCAAGACCGTGCAGTGGTACCTGAACAACCTCGAATGGTGCCGTCGCGTTCAGGACGGCAGCTATCAACGCGAGCGCCTAGGCGCACTGGAGAACGCATGAAAGGAATCATCCTCGCCGGAGGCTCCGGCACCCGTCTGCACCCCATCACCCTTGGCGTATCCAAGCAGCTGCTGCCGATCTACGACAAGCCGATGGCCTACTACCCGATTTCGGTGCTGATGCTTGCGGGCATCCGCGACATCCTGGTCATCTCCACACCGCAGGACCTGCCGCAGTACAGGAATCTGCTCGGTGACGGCAGCCAGTTCGGCGTCAATTTCAGCTATGCCGAACAGCCCTCGCCGGACGGCCTGGCCCAGGCTTTCCTGATCGGTGAAGAGTTCATCGGCGACGATTCGGTATGCCTGATCCTCGGCGACAACATCTTCCACGGCCAGCACTTCACCGAGAAGCTCCAGCGCGCCGCGCGTCAGGAGAAGGGCGCCACGGTGTTCGGCTACTGGGTCAAGGATCCGGAGCGCTTCGGCGTGATCGACTTCGACGAGAGCGGCAAGGCGCTGTCCATCGAGGAAAAGCCGAAGAAGCCCAAGTCCAGCTACGCAGTGACCGGCCTGTACTTCTACGACAACGACGTGATTGAGATCGCCAAGTCGATCAAGCCCTCGCCGCGCGGCGAACTGGAGATCACCGACGTCAACATGGCCTACCTCCAGCGCGGCGATCTCAATGTCGAACGCTTCGGCCGTGGCTTCGCCTGGCTCGACACCGGCACCCACGACAGCCTGCTGGAGGCCTCGCAGTACGTGCAAACCATCGAGCACCGCCAGGGTCTGAAAGTCGCCTGCCTGGAAGAAATCGCCTACCAGAACAAGTGGATCGATCGCGAGCAGCTGCTGCGCCGCGCCGACGCCCTGGGCAAGACCGGCTATGGCCAGTACCTGTTCAAGCTGGCGGGTGAAGACGCATGAAGGTCATCGAAACCAGCATTCCCGACGTACTAATCATCGAACCCAAGGTCTTCGGCGACGAACGCGGTTTCTTCTACGAGAGCTTCAACGCGGCCGCTTTCGAAGCGGCCACGGGGCTCAAGCGTCAGTTCGTCCAGGACAACCACTCCAAGTCCCAACGCGGCGTGCTGCGCGGGCTGCACTACCAGATCCAGCAGCCGCAGGGAAAACTGGTGCGGGTAGTGGCCGGCGAGGTATTCGACGTCGCCGTCGACCTGCGCAAGAGCTCGCCGAGCTTCGGCCGCTGGTTCGGCACCCACCTGAGCGCGCAGAACCAGCGCCAGCTGTGGATACCCGAAGGCTTCGCACACGGCTTCGTGGTGCTCAGCGAAAGCGCCGAGTTCCTCTACAAGACCACCGACTACTACGCGCCTGAGCATGAGCGCAGCCTGCTGTGGAACGACCCCGAGCTCGGTATCCAATGGCCGTTCGACGAGGCGCCACAACTGTCCGCCAAGGACCAGGCCGGCAAGCTGCTGCGCGATGCGGAGCTGTTTCCATGAAAATCCTGATCACGGGCAGCACTGGGCAGCTCGCCCGCGAATTGCAAGTGGAACTGGCTGGCACCGGCAAACTGCTCGCCCTCGGGCACAACGCACTGGATCTCGCCGTGCCCGAACAGATTCGTGAGCAGGTGCGCCTGTTGCGGCCGGACCTGATCATCAACGCGGCGGCCTATACCGCCGTCGACCCGGCGGAAAGCCACCGCGAGCAGACCTTCGCGGTCAATGCCCGCGGTCCGCAGGTGCTCGCTGAAGAAGCCGCGCGGCTCGGTGTGCCGCTGATCCATTACTCCACCGACTACGTGTTCGACGGGCGCAAGGCCGAACCCTACGACGAAAACGACCTGCCACAGCCGCTCAATGTCTATGGCGCCAGCAAGCTGGCCGGCGAACAGGCGATCCAGGCCGTCGGCGGCGAACACCTGATCCTGCGCACCAGCTGGGTCTATTCCCAGCATGGCAAGAATTTCCTGCTGACCATGCAGCGCCTGCTGCAGGAGCGCGATGCGCTGTCGGTGGTCAGCGACGAGATCGGCGCGCCGACCTGGGCCGCAACCATCGCCCGCGTCACCGCCGAGCTGGTGCGCAAGCGCAACGCCGGGCAGGCCGGGCCGAGCGGTTTGTATCACCTCAGCGCCAGCGGCGAGGCCTCCTGGTACGGCTTCGCCTGCAGCATCGCCGAGCGATTGCGCCAGGAAGGACGCCTGCGTGCCGAGATCACCCCGATCCTGTCCAGGAACTACCCGACCGCGGCGCAGCGTCCGCTTAACTCGCGGCTCAACTGTGCGCGACTGCGGCAGGATTGGGGGGTCACCCTCCCCGACTGGGAAACCGCTCTGCACGAGTGCCTCAACCGGGCCCGCGGCTTCGACAGCGAAGAGGCCCCGCAGCCCGTCGCCGCGGGACGCTGATCCAGCTGGTCACCGCGCCGCTTGGCCGCGCCGCAAATCAGGCGTTTTTCCGCCGCCTCGACCACCGACGCTGAACGCCGGCACGCTCTGCGTGCATAATGCGCCGGACCCTCAGGCGCCCACGCATGACCGTACCGCTCCCTCCCCGCCGCCCACGCTGGCGCAATCTCGCCCTGCTGGCCTTGCTGCTGGCGCCCTTGCTGTGGCCGTTGCAACAGCTCGCCGAGCGCTATTACCGCAACGAACTGACCGAACAGAACCGCCAGACCCTGGACCTGTACGTCGCCAACCTGCTCGGCACGCTGAATCGCTACGAGGTGCTGCCGCGCATCCTCGGCGATCTGCCCACTCTGCGCGCCGTGCTGCAGGAGGATTCGCCACAGGTGCGCGACAACGCCAATCGCCTGCTCAAGCGGCTGCGCAAGCAGACCGGTGCCGACGTCATCTACCTGATGGCGACCGACGGCAACACCCTGGCCGCCTCCAACTGGGACGAGGAAGACAGCTTCGTCGACCGCAACTTCGCCTTCCGCCCCTACTTCCGCCAGGCCATGGAAGGCCACCTCGGGCGCTTCTTCGGCCTCGGCACGACGTCCGGCAAGCGTGGCTACTACTTTGGCGCGGCGGTGCGCGACGGTGATCAGGTGCTCGGCGTGCTGGTGGTCAAGGTCGACCTCGATCACACCGAGACACTCTGGGGCAGCACGCCGGAGCAATTGCTGGTGACCGACAACTTCGGCGTGGTGATCCTCACCTCGCGGCCGGAGTGGCGGTTCCGCGCCACCCGCGGGCTGGGCGTCGAGGAGCGCGAGCAGATCGCCTTCGATCAGCCCTATCCGACCCTGTATCCGCAGGACCTGACACTGGACATCGACGCCTGGCTGATCCAGAGCCGCGAGCTCAAGGAGACCGGTTGGACGGTGCGTATTCTCGCGCCGGTGAACCTGGTCGAACGCCCGGTGCGCACCGTCGTCGCCATCGGCGCTGCCACACTGCTGGCGCTGCTGCTCTGGCTCGGCCTGCTGATGCAGCGCCGCCGACACTTCCTCGAACGGCTGGCGCTGGATAGCCAGGCACGTCAGCAGCTGGAGCAGCGGGTGCAGGAGCGCACCCGCGATCTGGAGGCACTGAACAGCCGGCTCAAGGTCGAGGTGCTAGAGCGCGAGCAGGCCCAGCAGGAACTGGTGCGCGCCCAGGACGAGCTGTTGCAGGCCGGCAAGCTGTCGGCGCTGGGCACAATGTCGGCGAGCATCAGCCACGAACTCAACCAGCCGTTGGCGGCCATTCGCAGCTACGCCGACAACGCCGGTGTGCTGCTCGAGCACGGCCGCACCAGCGAGGCACGCGACAACCTCCGGCTGATCAGCGAACTGACCGCGCGCATGGCCTCGATCATCGCCCACCTGCGCGCCTTTGCCCGCCGCGACCAGCACGCGCCGGAACGGGTGGCGCTGCAGCCGGCGCTGGACGATGCCCTCGCCCTGCTCGCCAAACGCCGCCAGGCCATGGGTGTCGAGCTGATCCGCGATCTGCCGGAGGCCACCCTCTGGGTGCAGGCCGGCGAAACGCGGCTGCGGCAGATTCTCGCCAACCTGCTGGCCAACGCCCTCGACGCCCTGGCCGAACGCCCGCAACCACGGCGTATCTGGCTGCGCGCCGAACGCGAAGGCGACGGCGTGCTGCTGAGCCTGCGCGACAATGGCCCAGGCTTCTCTGCCGAGGCATTGCAGCGCGCCCGCGAGCCCTTTTTCACCACCAAGACCAGCGCTCAGGGCCTGGGCCTCGGCCTGGCGATCTGCGATACCCTGATCCGCGCCCTGGGCGGTGAGCTGCGCATGAGCAACCATCCCGAGGGTGGCGCGCAGCTCGGCCTGTTCCTGCGTAGCGCCGAACCCGGCGTGGCCTTTCCCAGCGAGGACCATCTCCAATGAGCAGCGACACCCCGATCAGTGCCCAGGCGCAGGTGGTGCTGATCGACGACGATCCGCATCTGCGCCAGGCGCTGAGCCAGACCCTCGACCTGGCCAGGCTCGAGGTGGTCAGCCTGGGCGATGCTCGCGGCCTGGCTGCGCGCCTGCCGGCGGACTGGCAGGGGGTGGTGGTCAGTGACATCCGCATGCCTGGGATCGACGGGCTGGAGTTGCTGCAACAGCTGCGCGCACGCGACAACGAGCTGCCGGTGATCCTCATCACCGGGCACGGTGACATCCAGCTGGCAGTGCAGGCCATGCGCGCCGGTGCCTACGACTTCCTGGAAAAGCCTTTCCCCAGCGAAGCGCTGCTGGACAGCGTGCGCCGCGCCCTGGCGTTGCGCCAGCTGGTGCTGGACAACCGCTCCCTGCGTCTGGCCCTGGCCGACCGCCAACAGCTGTCGGCGCGCCTGCTCGGCCAGTCCCGGGCGATGCTGCGCCTGCGCGAGCAGATCGGCGCACTGGCCGGCACCCAGGCCGATGTGCTGATCCTCGGTGAGACCGGCGCCGGCAAGGAGGTGGTAGCCCGCGCGCTGCACGACCTGTCGAGCCGGCGCAACGGCCCCTTCGTCGCGATCAACGCCGGCGCCCTGGCCGAATCGGTGGTGGAGAGCGAGCTGTTCGGCCACGAGCCCGGCGCCTTCACCGGCGCGCAGAAGCGCCGGATCGGCAAGTTCGAGTTCGCCAATGGCGGCACCCTGTTCCTCGACGAAATCGAGAGCATGAGCCTCGATGTGCAGGTCAAGCTGCTGCGCCTGCTGCAGGAGCGGGTGGTCGAACGGCTCGGCGGCAACCAGTCGATCGCCCTGGACATCCGCGTCATAGCCGCGACCAAGGAAGACCTGCGCGTGGCCGCCGACCAGGGCCGCTTTCGCGCCGACCTGTACTACCGGCTCAATGTCGCGCCGTTGCGTATCCCTTCGCTGCGCGAACGCAGCGAAGACATCCTCCTGCTGTTCCAGCATTTCGCCGAAGCCGCCGCCCAGCGCCATGGCCTGCCGATCCGCGAGCTGCAGCCGGAGCAGCGTGCCGTGCTGCTGCAACACGCCTGGCCGGGCAACGTACGCGAACTGCAGAACACCGCCGAGCGCTTCGCCCTCGGGCTGGGGCTGGGCCTGGATGTGCCAGGCAGTGAGCCAGCGACCAGCCTCGCCAGCGGCGGCAGCCTCGGCGAGCAGGTCGATGCCTTCGAGCGCGCACTGATCGCCGCCGAGTTGAATCGCCCGCATGGCTCGCTGCGCAGCGTCGCCGAAGCCCTCGGTCTGCCGCGCAAGACGCTGCACGACAAGCTGCGCAAGCATGGCCTGAGCTTCGCCGACGCTGGCGGAAGCTCGCCCGATGACAACGATTAGATGGCGGAAAACCGCCATCCACCCTATCTTTCAACGGCTCCGCTTTGCTCCCCTGCATCGCCCTCGACGCTTCACGGCCGCCGCTGGAATCGTGAAAGGTGCGACCTAGACGCGCTTGTCGGTAATCCGACATACAAAGTTCAACCTTCGGCTGGGTAAACTTCCGGCGCACAGGTGGTACTGCTGCTTCTGGCACAGGCATTGCTCCTGCAACCCAACGAACTGAATGGAACGAGTCGCAACCGGCCATCGCCCTGCGCATTTGCCGCCTAGACTTGCCCTGCCGGTTCCTGCCGGAGACGCCCCGTGGCGCTCCATCCACAACAAGAGGAAACATCCAATGTTCAAACTGACTGCCAAGGCGCTGGCATGCGCCCTGTCGCTGAGCATCGCTGGTCTGGCCCACGCGGCTGACCCGATCACCATCAAGTTCTCGCACGTGGTCGCCGAAAATACGCCGAAAGGCCAGGGCGCCCTGATGTTCAAGAAACTGGTGGAAGAGCGTCTGCCGGGCAAGGTCGAGGTACAGGTTTACCCGAACTCCTCGCTGTTCGGTGATGGCAAGGAAATGGAAGCCCTGCTGCTGGGCGACGTTCAGCTGATCGCCCCGTCGCTGGCCAAGTTCGAACACTACTCCAAGGGCGTTCAGGTCTATGACCTGCCGTTCCTGTTCGATGACATCGCGGCAGTCGACCGCTTCCAGAAGAGCGAGGCCGGCCAGAGCCTGCTGCGTTCCATGGAAGACAAGAACATCACCGGCCTGGGCTACTGGCACAACGGCATGAAGCAGCTGTCGGCCAACAAGGAACTGCGTGAGCCGAAGGACGCACGCGGCCTGAAGTTCCGCGTACAGGCGTCGGCCGTGCTGGACGAGCAGTTCAAGGCGCTGCGTGCCAACCCGCGCAAGATGAGCTTCGCCGAGGTGTACCAGGGCCTGCAGACCGGCGTGGTCAACGGTGCCGAGAACCCCTACTCGAACATCTACTCGCAGAAGATGCACGAAGTGCAGAAGCACATCACCGAGTCCGACCATGGCCTGCTGGACTACATGCTGATCACCAACACCAAGTTCTGGAACGGCCTGCCTGCCGATGTGCGTGGCGAGCTGGAAAAGATCGTGGAAGAAGTCACTGTTGAGGTGAACAAGCAGGCCGACGACCTGAACCAGAAGGCCAAGGCTGACATTCTGGCCGCTGGCACCACCGAGATTCTTGTGCTGACTCCGGAAGAGCGTGCCAAGTGGCGCGAAGCCATGAAGCCGGTGTGGAAGAAGTTCGAAGGCGAAATCGGTGCTGACCTGATCAAGGCCGCCGAAGCTGCCAACCAGGCTAAGTAAGCCTTTGCCGAGGGGCGGGCTCCCCGCCCCTTTGCTGTACTACCCAGCGATACCGACAGCTCAGTGAAAAAACACAGCAGCTGAAGAAGATGAAGCCCGCACCAAGGGCTGACAGGCATGGCCGAGGCGATCCCGGGCCGCGCCGCTTCGACAGTCACAACAAGAGTTTTTCATTGCTCTGTCCCCCAGCCTGCCCTGGCTGGTTCACGGCGCACCTCCGTGCTGCCTTCGATACAACAAGCAGTCCATCGGGAGATGTCATCCATGAACGCCCTCTGGCGCGTCTGGGACCACTTCGAGGAAGGTTTCATTGCCTTTCTGTTGGCCGCCATGACACTGGTGACCTTCGTTTACGTGATCCTCAACAACCTCTACACCCTTTTCTACGACCTGGGCGACCGCTTCGAGGGAAGCGCCGACTTCTGGTTCGCCATCGGTGATTTCATCATCGGGCTGGCCCAGTCCATGACCTGGAGCACCGCGCTGACCAAGGCGCTGTTCGCCTGGCTGATCTTCTCCGGCCTCGCCTATGGCGTGCGCACCGCCGGCCACATTGGCGTCGATGCGCTGGTCAAACTGGCACCGCGGCATATCCAGCGTGTCATCGGCATCATCGCCTGCCTGTTCTGCCTGGGGTACGCCGGCCTGCTGACCGTGGCCAGCTTCGAGTGGATCCAAGCCTTGTTCATCGCCAACATCGGCGCCGAAGACCTGGGCCATATCGGCATCAAGCAGTGGCACATCGGCATGATCGTGCCGTTCGGCTTCGCCATGGTGTTCATCCGTTTCGCCGAAATCTTCGTACGTATCCTGCGCAACGAGCAGACCGGCCTCGGCCTCGCCGATGAAGCGGCCGATGCGTTGAAGCATGGCGAAGAGGAGCCCAAGTAATGACCATCCTGTTCCTGTTCGTCGCCCTCTTCTTGCTGATGTTCATCGGCGTGCCGGTGGCCGTGTCCCTCGGCCTGGCTGGCTCGCTGACCATCATGATCTTCAGCCAGGACTCGGTGCGCTCGCTGGCGATCAAGCTGTTCGAGACCTCCGAGCACTACACCCTGCTGGCAATCCCGTTCTTCCTGCTGGCCGGCGCCTTCATGACCACCGGCGGGGTGGCCCGTCGCCTGATCGACTTCGCCAATGCCTGCGTCGGCCACATCCGCGGCGGTCTGGCGATCGGTGCGGTGCTGGCGTGCATGCTGTTCGCCGCGCTGTCCGGCTCGTCGCCGGCCACCGTGGCCGCGGTCGGCTCCATTGCCATCGCCGGCATGGTGCGCTCCGGTTACCCGCAGGCCTTCGGCGCCGGCATCGTCTGTAACGCCGGTACCCTGGGCATCCTGATCCCGCCGTCGGTGGTCATGGTGGTCTACGCCGCCGCCACCGAAACCTCGGTGGGCAAGCTGTTCATGGCCGGTGTCGTCCCGGGCATCCTGCTCGGCGGCGCGCTGATGCTGGCGATCTACATCATCGCGGTGAAGAAGAACCTGCCGGCACTGCCGCGCGCCAGCTTCCGCGAGTGGCTGTCCGCCGCACGCAAGGCAGTCTGGGGCCTGCTGCTGATGGTGATCATCCTTGGCGGCATCTACTCGGGCATGTTCACGCCCACCGAAGCGGCAGCCGTCGCGGCGGTGTATTCGGCGTTCGTCGCAATCTTCGTCTACAAGGACCTCAAGCTGCGCGAGTGCCCGAAGGTGCTGCTGGAGTCCGGCAAGCTGAGCATCATGCTGATGTTCATCATCGCCAACGCCATGCTCTTCGCCCACGTACTGACCACCGAGCAGATTCCGCAGGCGATCACCGCCTGGGTGATCGAAGCCGGGCTGCAGCCGTGGATGTTCCTGCTGGTGGTGAACATCGTGCTGCTGGTCGCCGGGGCCTTCATGGAGCCATCGGCGATCATCCTGATCCTGGCGCCGATCCTGTTCCCGATCGCCGTTCAGCTGGGCATCGACCCGATCCACCTGGGCATCATCATGGTGGTGAACATGGAGATCGGATTGATCACGCCACCGGTGGGCTTGAATCTGTTCGTCGCCTCAGCGGTGACCGGCATGCCGGTGACCCAGGTGATCCGCGCGGTGCTGCCGTGGCTGGCACTGATGCTGAGCTTCCTGGTGATCATCACCTACGTGCCGTCGATTTCCCTGGGCCTACCGAACATGCTCGGCATGTAGCACGAAGCACCGACTTCCCTTTAGCCCGGCCTGTGCCGGGCTTTTTTCGTCCGCGCGAATGCCGAGACATGCTCGTCAGAGCGCCAGCACATCCGCCGGTCGCCGGCGGAACCAGCCAGTCAGCGAAAGACGGTCGGCCTGGGTCACCAGCACTTCATGGGGAAAATCGCCGGAAAGGAACACCACCAGATTGCCGGCCAGCGGTGGCACGTCCAGCTGCGAGCCGTCGGCCAGGTGCATCCGCAGTTCGCCAGCATGGGCGGGCTGCCAATCCGGATTCAAATAGAGCACGGCGGTGACCGAACGGCTGTCGTCATCGCGAAAGCGGTCCAGGTGGGTCTGGTAGAAGGCGCCCGGCGGGTAGAAGGCGAAATGGCACTCGAACTCCTCGAGCCCGAGGAAGAGCTCGCGGTTGAGCTGCTGGCGCAGGCCGTCCATCAGCTCGAGGTAGTCGTCGCAGACCGGCGACTGGCCTGGCTCCAGCCACTGGATATGGTCGCTGCGAATGCCTTCGCGCACCGCCTGCGCTTCGCCGCGGCCGACCGCGGCGGGCGCCAGCGCGCCCTCGGCCTCGCGCCTGCGGCACTCGTCGGCCAGCTTGTGGGTCACATCACTGGGAAGGAAAGAACTCTGCAGCGACCAGCCGCGCTCGGCGAGGTCGTCGATGATCGAAGAGAACTGCAAGGAAGTGACTCCGAAGGGATACCGCAGGAGTCTAGGGTCTGTTGAGACTCCACCACAAGCTGCCTCGCTGTGCCAATCACAGCCACATTCGCGCGCCTCGACAAGCGGCTGTCGGGGCACGGAAAATGAACCGCCCGCCTGACAGGAGTTTCCATGCGCGCCCTCTTGACCTGTGTCCTGCTGACTTTCAGCCTCGCCAGCTTCGCCGACACCTATGAAGAACTTTACGAGACCGCCGGCTGGACCGAACAGCGGGCCAATTTCTCCGATGCGCTGACCGCCGCGCAGCAGCGCTACAAGGACACATTGCCGCCCGCGGTATTCCAGACCCTGGTGACCAACAGCAACCGCCGCTTCGCCTCGCACGCAATCGACCAGCGCGCGCAGCAGGCGCTGCGCGAGCACTTGGCCGAGCCGCAACCGGCGCTGGAGTTCTTCCAGTCGACCCTGGGCCGCAAGATCGTTTCGGCAGAGGTGCTTGCCGCTCGCCGCGAACAGCTGGCTCAGCACGCTTCAGGCCTGCCGCGGATGGAAGCGGGCAGCAACCGGCAGCTGCTGATCCGCCATCTGGCGCAGGCGCTGCCGGCCAGCGAAGCGGGTGCCGAAGTCAGCTTGGCGCTGGCCGGTGTCGCCGCCGACAGCCTCAGCCAGATGATTCCCGGGCTGCTCGGCGGCAACCAGGCGCAGAGTCTACTGAGCAGCCAGCGCCAGCGGATGATCGAGCAGATCGAGGGCGACCTGGATAACACGCTGCTGTATGTCTACCGCGATCTGTCCGATGCCGAGCTTGAGCAATACCTCGAGTTCGCCCGCTCCGATGACGGCAAGGCGTACTACCAGGCCGCGCTGCAGGCCCTGCGTGCCGGCCTCGCCGTGGGCATGAGCGGCACCGAGCTGGAGCCGCAACAGGGCATCTGACCGGCCGGCGTTAGCCGAGACGCTCGCGGAGAAAATCGAAATAGGCGCGACGTATCTCCTCGCGCTCGTTCACCAGATGATGCCGCGCATCGGGCAGGCGCAGGATTTGCGCAGCGGCGAACTTGCTTTCGAGAATCGGCAGGTTATGTCGCCAGTCCACCGTCATGTCGGCCTCGCCCTGCACGATCAGCGGCGCATGCGCGCTGTCGGCGGCGCCTTCGATGCGCGGAATCCAGCGCGACAGCGCACCGACCCAGGCGGTAGGCAGAATATCGGCCTGCAGCGGATCGCGCGTCTGGACGAACTCGAGGAAGGCCGGGTCGCCGGAGTTGTCGCTGAACGAGCGACGAATCTGCCGCACGAACGGCCGCAGCAGCTCATAGCTCAAGCGCGAGCGCAACCAGGCCCTTGGCCGTACCAGCGGCGCGAGGAGGATAGTCCGCCCGAGGTCCGGGTTCTCCGCTTGGTGTAACAGGTGGTCCAGGGCAATGGCGCCGCCGGTGCTCTGGCCAAGCAGATGCCAGGGCCGCGGCAGATCGAGTTGGCGAGCCTGCTCGAACAGTCCGGCCAGCACCGCCTGGTATTCGTCGAACTCGTTGATGCTGGCGACGGGCCCGCTGGACAGGCCGTGGCCAGGCAGGTCGCAGGCCAGCACGGCGAAGCCCATCTCCAGCCCCCAGTCGACCACATGCCGATACAGGCCCATGTGGTCATAGTAGCCATGCAGGATCAGCAGGCTGGCGTGCGGCTGTTCCGGCCACCAGGCCTGCGCGACGACATCGTAGTCGTGCACGCGAAAGCGCCCCAGGCGGCGCTGAATGGACTGGCGATGGGGCAGATCGAGGCCGTAGTAGGCCTGATAGTGAAGGGTCTCGACGCTCGCCTCGACGGCTTCGGACAGAGCCGGCAGGCTGTTGCGCAGACGCTCGGGCTGGATACGCGCGGACATGGACATTCTTCGATTGCGTTGAGCTGGGATATTCAGCTCTGCATCGCCGCATGGCAAGCTTGCGCACCTTTTCCGGGGTTCCGTCATGACTAGTCGCCGCAAGTATCTGATCGCCGCGTTGATCGCCCTGCTGTGGGCCGGTGCCATGCTGGCTGCGTTCTGGTGGTTCGAGGCGCGCTACCTGCGCACCTTCGAAGGCGAGCGCGCCGAGCTGTTCTCGGGTGATGCGCTGCAGCTGCCCGCCGCCCTGCAAGGACCCGGCCCGGTCCGCTTCGTGCACTTCTGGGATCCCGGCTGCCCGTGCAATGTCGGCAACCAGCAGCATCTGCAGGAGCTGCTCGAGCGCTTCGCCGATCAGCCGGTCGCCTTCTACGAGGTGCGCAAGCCCGGCAGCCAGGGTCGCCTGCCGCAACCACTGGCCTCGCTGAAAGCGCTGGAGGGGCTCATCGGTGCCGAACAGCTGCCGGCCAGCCCCGCGGTGGGCATCTGGGACCAGCATGGTGAGCTCGTCTATATCGGGCCCTACAGCGAGGGGGCTGTGTGCAGCTCGGACAACAGCTTCGTCGAGCCGATCCTCGAAGCGGTACTCGCGGGGCGCAAGGTACGCGCGACTCACTCCCTGGCGGTAGCCTGCTTCTGTGACTGGCAGGGTTGAGGCTTAGCGGCAGCGCAGGTACGCCGGTGATGGCTTTCTAGGCGCCACGAAAAAGGGCGCACCGCTGCGCCCTTTCTCGCTTCCCGGTAACGCTCAGCTATGCGCCGAGGGTGGCACCAGCACCTTGCGGCTGTCGATCACCTGGCGCCAGGTGGGATTGCCAGCGGTTTCATCCATCGCCTGCTGCATCGCGCGGATGCGGCGCTTCTCGGCACGCCGGGTGAGATACCAGGCAAGGAAGGTGGCCAGCGACACGCTGAGCAGGATCAGGCTGGCCACCGCGTTGATCTCCGGCTTCACGCCCAGGCGCACGGCGGAGAAGATCTCCATCGGCAGGGTGGTCGAACCTGGTCCGGAGACGAAGCTGGCCAGCACCAGATCGTCCAGCGAGAGGGCGAAGGAGAGCATCCCGCCGGCCGCCAGCGACGGTGCGATCATCGGCATGGTGATCAGGAAGAACACCTTCCACGGCCGCGCGCCGAGGTCCATCGCCGCTTCCTCGATGGACAGGTCGAGCTCGCGCAGGCGCGCCATCACCACCACCGCAACGTAGGCCGAGCAGAACGTGGTGTGAGCGATCCAGATGGTCACCAGCCCGCGCTGCGCCGGCCAGCCGACCAGTTGCGCCATGGCGACGAACAGCAGCAGCAGCGACAGGCCGGTGATCACCTCGGGCATCACCAGCGGCGCGGTGACCAGGCCACCGAACAGCGTGCGGCCGCGGAATACCGGGATACGCGTCAGCACGAAGGCGGCCATGGTGCCGAGCGCCACCGCGGCAATCGCGGTGTAGGCCGCGACCTCCAGCGAGCGCATCACCGCGCCCATCAGCTGGGAGTTGTCGAGCAGGCCGGCGTACCACTTCAGCGACCAGCCACCCCACACCGTCACCAGCCGCGAGGCGTTGAACGAGTAGATGACCAGAATGACCATCGGCAGGTAGATGAACAGCAGCCCGAGCACCAGGATCAGGTTGGAAAAGCTCCAGCGCTTCATAGCTTGCCCTCCAGGTCCTTCGCCATGCTTATGGATGAAGAGCCGGTTGAACAGGACAGGCAGCGAGTTGGGTAGGTCATAACTTGCCCTCCAGCTCTTTCGCCATGCTTGTGGATGAAGAGCCGGTTGAACAGGACAGGCAGCGAGTCGGGTAGGTCATAGCTTGCCCTCCAGCTCTTTCGCCTGATTCCGGTTGAACAGGATGATCGGTACCAGCAGGATCGCCAGCATCACTACCGCCAGTGCCGAGGCCACCGGCCAGTCGCGGTTATTGAAGAACTCCTGCCAGAGCACCTTGCCGATCATCAGCGTCTCCGGACCGCCGAGCAGCTCGGGAATGACGAATTCACCCACCACCGGAATGAATACCAGCATGCAGCCGGCGATGATGCCGTTCTTCGACAGCGGCACGGTGATCTTCCAGAAGCTGGTGAGGTTGCGCGCGCCGAGGTCGGAAGCTGCCTCGAGCAGGCTCGGGTCGTGCTTCACCAGGTTGGCGTAGAGCGGCAGGATCATGAACGGCAGGTAGGAATAGACCACGCCGATGTACACGGCAATATCGGTATTGAGAATCTGCAGCGGCGCATCGATCAGGCCGAGCCCCTGCAACAGTCCGTTGAGTATGCCGTTGCTGCTGAGGATGCCCATCCAGGCATAGACGCGAATAAGGATGGCGGTCCAGGTCGGCATCATGATCAGCAGCAGCAGGACTGTCTGCAGGTCCTTTCGTGCACGGGCAATGGCGTAGGCCATTGGATAGCCGATCAGCAGGCAGAGCAGCGTGCTGAAGAAGGCGATCCGCAGCGAGCCCAGATAGGCCGCCAGATACAGCTCGTCTTCGCTGAGGAAGATGTAGTTGCCCAGGTTGATCAGCACCTGCAGCTGCTGATCGGCATAGGCGAAGATGTCGGTGTACGGCGGAATGGCCACATCCGCTTCGGCAAAGCTGATCTTCAGCACGATGGCGAACGGCAGCAGGAAGAACAGCATCAGCCACAGGAAGGGCACGCCGATGACCAGTCGGCGTCCGGTGTTCAGGGGCGAGCGCTTCATGCCTGCAACACCACGCCGCTGTCATCCCACCAGTAGACGTACACCTCTTCTTCCCAGGTCGGCAGCTTCACGTGGCGCTCGGCGTTGGCCATGAAGGCCTGCAGCACGCCGCCGGACGGCAGCTTGATGTAGTACACCGAGTGGCCGCCGAGGTAGGCGATGTCGTGCACGACGCCCTTGGCCCAGTTGTAGCCGGGGCGCTCCAGTTCCGGCAGTTCGGTGCCGATCAGCAGCTTTTCCGGGCGGATCGCGTAGGTGATCTGCTTGTCCTGGGCGCGGGTACTGATACCGTGGCCGACGTAGATCGGGTTCTCCAGGCCGGGCGAGGCGATGATGGCGTGGTCACCCATGTCCTCGACCAGCTCGCCGTCGAACAGGTTGACGTTGCCGATGAACTCGCAGACCAGACGGCTCGCCGGCGTCTCGTAGATATCCATCGGGCTGCCGACCTGGGCAATCCAGCCCAGATGCATGATGGCGATGCGCTCGGCCATGGTCATGGCCTCTTCCTGGTCGTGGGTGACCATCACGCAGGTCACGCCGACACGCTCGATGATCTGCACCAACTCGAGCTGCATCTGCGAGCGCAGCTTCTTGTCCAGCGCGCCCATGGGTTCGTCGAGCAGCAGCAGCTTGGGGCGCTTGGCCAGCGAGCGCGCCAGGGCGACGCGCTGGCGCTGGCCACCGGACAGCTGGTGCGGCTTGCGCTTGGCATACTGGGTCATCTGCACCAGGCCGAGCATCTCCTTCACCCGCGCCTCGACTTCTTCCTTCGGCAGGCCATCCTGCTTCAGGCCGAAGGCGATGTTCTGCTCCACCGTCATGTGCGGGAACAGCGCGTAGGACTGGAACATCATGTTGATCGGCCGCTCGTAGGGCGGCATGTCGGTGATGTCCTGTCCGTCGAGGAAGATGCGCCCCTCGGTGGGCCGCTCGAAGCCGGCGAGCATGCGCAGCAGCGTCGACTTGCCCGAACCCGAGCCGCCGAGGAGGGCGAAGATCTCGCCCTGGTGGATGCTCAGCGAGACATCATCGACCGCCACCGTTTCGTCGAACTTCTTGGTGACGCGATCGATCTTCAGCAGCACCTGCTTGTTCTTGCTCTCGCCACTGAGGGCTTTCTTGTAGGCGCTGGAGGCAACGGCCATGCGCGAACTCCCGAAATGAAAATGGTTGGCCCGGCCATTGCCGGAAATCTAATGATCGTTGCAGCGGGCACGCCTGCTGGCACACCCCGGCAGAGCGGGCTGCGCTTGGCCAAGGCAGGCCGGGCCAAGCGCAACCGCTCCGGAGTTCACTTGCCGGATTTCACCTTGGTCCAGGTGCGCGTCATCAGCCGCTGAACCTTTGGCGGCAGCTCGGCCGAAACGTAAAGCCGGTCGAGCACTTCCTGCGGCGGGTACACCGATGCGTCCTGCCGCACCTCCTGGTCCATCAGCTCGCCCGCCTTGAGGTTGGGATTGGCGTAACCGACATAGTCGCTCACCGCGGCAATCACCTCGGGACGCAGCAGGTAGTTGATGAAGGCGTGGGCTTCGTCGACGTTACTGGCATCGGCAGGGATGGCCAGCATGTCGAACCAGAGGTTGCCGCCTTCCTTGGGAATGGCGTAGGCGATCTCGATGCCCTTGCCGGCTTCCTCGGCGCGGGCGGCGGCCTGGAACACATCACCGGAGAACCCGGCGGCGACGCAGATATTGCCATTGGCGAGGTCGGAAATGTACTTCGACGAGTGGAAATAACGCACATGCGGCCGCACGGCCAGGAGCTTCTCCTCGGCCTTCCGATAATCCGCAGCGTTCTCGCTGTTGGGGTCCAGGCCCAGATAGTTGAGCATGGCCGGGATCATCTCATCGGCCGAATCGAGGAAGGCGATGCCGCAGCTGGCCAGTTTCGCAGCGTTCTCCGGCTCGAAGATCACCGCCCAGGAGTCGATTTTGTCGACGCCGAGCGCCGCCTTGACCTTCTCGACGTTGTAACCGATGCCGTTGGTGCCCCACAGATAAGGCGCCGCGTAGGCGTTGCCGGGGTCGTTCTTCTGCAGCTGCTTGAGCAGGGCCGGATCGAGGTTTTCCCAGTTCGGCAGCTTGGACTTGTCCAGCTTCTGGAAGGCGCCGGCGCGGATCTGCTTGCCGAGGAAATGGTTGGAGGGCACCACCACGTCGTAACCGCTGCGGCCGGCGAGCAGCTTGCCTTCCAGGGTTTCGTTGGAGTCGAAGACATCGTAGACGGGCTTGATCCCCGTCTCCCTCTCGAACTCTTCCAGCGTCGTTTCGCCGATGTAATCCGACCAGTTGTAGACATGTACGGTGGCAGCCTGGGCGGCTGTCGCTCCGGCTACCGCGGCGGCGACGATCAGCGACTTGAGGGTCGAGCGCATGGGATGAGTCCTCTTGTTACAGGCCGCGCATGTCCCGGCGGGAAAGGCCGGCCTATTTATTGGAAAAACCTCTGGAAATCAACAGATTTGGTGCAAGTGCCACTGCAGTTTCAGGGCAGATGGAGACGAGGGCAGATGACGTGGCTGCAAAGGCTTCAAGCATTCCGTGTCCTCGTGCTGGTGTTCCAAGCGCGGATTGCCCCGGCGCCCGGATCGGGTGCATGCACCGGCCGGCATCGCCCGGCCGGTGTACGCAGTCGCCTCAGCGACCCGACTTGATCTTGGTCCAGCTGCGCGTCATGGCACGCTGGGTCTTCGGATCCAGATCGGGGAAGGTGTACAGCTTCTTCAGCACGTCCTGGCTCGGGTAGATGCCCGGGTCGGTGCGGATCGCCTCATCCAGCAGCGGGGTAGCCGCGGCGTTGCCGTTGGGGAACTGCACGTAGTTGGTGATGGAGGCCATCACCTCAGGCTTCATCAGGTAGTTGAGGAAGACGTGGGCACTCTCGACGTTCTTCGCGTCGGCCGGCACCGCCAGCATGTCGAAGAAGCTGCCGGCACCTTCCTTCGGAATCTTGTAGCTGACGTTGACCCCGTTGGCCGCTTCCTCGGCGCGCGACTTGCCCTGGTAGATGTCGCCGGAGTAGCCGATCGCCACGCAGATGTTGCCGTTGGCGAGGTCGGAGATGTACTTGGAGGAGTGGAAATAGGCCACATGCGGACGGATCTGCATGAACAGCTCCTCGGCCTTCTTCAGTTCGTCGGCCTTGCCGCTGTCCGGGGCATAGCCCAGATAGTGCAGCGCGGCCGGCAGCATTTCGGTCGGCGAGTCGAGGAAGGCGACGCCGCAGGACTTCAGCTTCTCGATGTTCTCCGGCTTGAACACCAGGTCCCAGGAATCCACCGGGGCATTGTCGCCCAGCGCGGCCTTGACCTTGTCGACGTTGTAGCCGATGCCGATGGTGCCCCACATGTAGGGGATCGAGTACTGATTGCCCGGGTCACTAGGTTCCAGCGCCTTGAGCAGATCCTTGTCGAGGTTTTCCCAGTTCGGCAGCTTGGACTTGTCCAGCTTCTGGAACACGCCGGCCTTGATCTGCTTGGCCAGGAAGGGGTTGGAGGGCACTACCACGTCGTAACCGGAGCTGCCGGCCAGCAGCTTGGCTTCCAGCACCTCATTGCTGTCGAAGACGTCGTAGACCACCTTGATGCCGGTTTCCTTGGTGAAGTTCTCCAGGGTGTCTTCGGCGATATAGTCGGACCAGTTGTAGACGTGCAGCACCTTTTCCTCGGCCTGCGCAGCTCCGGCTAGGGTGCCGGCCAGCGTCATGGCAAGTAGGGTCTTGGCGAAGGGATTCATCCGTGCAGCTCCTGTTGTCATCGTTAGTAGGGGCAGTGGAACAGGCCATGAACAGCGTGGCGGCCTGGGTGTGCCGGCATCGACACACCCCGTGGTAGGTCTGGCTTCCAGCACGCGCGCAGTCTGGCAAGGTCAGGCCCTTTTTTTCAACAAGCCGAGCGCAATCGGCGGTGCGAAGGGCAACCCTGCCCCAGCCTCCACCGGCTGCCGCGAATCAACCGCGCACGTCCTTGGCCGTCGCATCCAGACACAGCCGTACCTTGCCGATCAGCTCGTCGATCTGCTCCTCGCTGATCACCAGCGGCGGCGAGATGATCATGGTGTCGCCGACCGCACGCATCACCAGGCCGTTGCGGAAGCAGTGCTCGCGACAGCGCATGCCCACATCGGCATCGGCGTAACGTTCGCGGGTCTTCTTGTTTTTCACCAGTTCCAGCGCGCCGAGCAGACCGACACCACGGGCTTCGCCCACCAGCGGATGCTCGACCAGTTCCTGCCAGCGAGACTGCAAATAGGGTGCCGTCTTCGTCTTGACCCGCTCGACGATCTTCTCCTCGCGCAGGATGCGGATGTTCTCCAGCGCCACCGCGGCGGCCACCGGGTGCCCCGAATAGGTGAAGCCGTGATAGAACTCGCCGCCCTCGTTGAGCGTCTGCACCACTTCGTCACGCACGATGACGCCGCCCATGGGGATGTAGCCGGAGGTCAGGCCCTTGGCGATGGGCATCAGATCGGGCGCGAGACCGTAATAGTCGCTGCCGAACCACTCGCCGGTACGGCCGAAGCCGCAGATCACCTCGTCAGCGATGAAAAGGATGTCGTAGCGCGCGAGGATTTCCTTGACTCGCGGCCAGTAGCTGGCCGGCGGAATGATGACGCCGCCCGCGCCCTGGATCGGCTCGGCGATAAAGGCAGCGACCTTGTCCTCGCCGACTTCGAGAATCTTCTGCTCCAGCTGATCGGCGACACGCACGCCGAACTCCTCCGGACTCATGTCACCGCCTTCGCCGTACCAGTAGGGCTGGTCGATGTGCTCGATGCCGGGAATCGGGAAGTCGCCCTGCTCGTGCATGGCCTTCATGCCGCCGAGGCTGGCACCGGCGACGGTAGAGCCGTGGTAGCCGTTCCAGCGGCCGATGATCACCTTCTTCTCCGGCTGACCCTTGACCGCCCAGTAATGGCGCACCATGCGCAGCACCGTGTCGTTGGACTCGGAGCCGGAACCGGTGAAGAACACATGGTTCATGCCGGCCGGAGCAATGTCGGCGATGGCCTTGGCCAGGGCCACGGCGGGCGGATGCGCGGTCTGGAAGAACAGGTTGTAGTAAGGCAGCTCGCGCATCTGCCGGGTCGCCGCCTCGATCAGCTCTTCGCGGCCATAACCGACGTTGACGCACCAGAGCCCGGCCATGGCGTCGAGGATCTTGTGCCCCTCGCTGTCCCACAGGTAGACGCCGGACGCCCGGGTGATGATGCGCGTGCCCTTGGCGTTGAGCGCCTTGTAGTCGGTGAAGGGCGGCAGGTGGTGGTCACGGCTCAGCGCTTGCCAGTGCAGGGTTTGCGAATCGCTCATCAGTCACCTCTTAGCCAGTATTGTGGGGTCGGCGGACCGGCAACGGGCCGGCCCACCCTGCGCTTGCTTACACCGAGAGCATCAGGAATTCCCGCTCCCAGGAGCTGATCACGCGGTGGTAGTTCTCCTGCTCGGCGCGCTTGACCGCGACGTAGCCGGTGATGAATTTCGGGCTCAGGTATTTCTCCAGCTCGCGGCAGGTTTCCATCCTTTCCAGCGCCGCTTCCAGCGTCAGCGGCAGACGCAGGTTGCGGCGCTCGTAGCCGCGGCCCTTGACCGGCTGGCTCGGCGGAAGCTGCTCGACCATGCCGATGTAGCCGCACAGCAGGCTGGCGGCGATGGCTAGGTAGGGGTTGGCGTCGGCGCCGGCGAGGCGGTTCTCGACGCGGCGGTTCTGCGGGTCGGAATCCGGCACGCGCAGGCCCACGGTGCGGTTCTCCTCGCCCCATTCGACGTTCACCGGCGCCGAGGTATCGGGCAGGAAGCGGCGGAACGAATTGACGTTCGGCGCGAACATCGGCAGCAGCTCGGGGATGTACTTCTGCAGGCCGCCGACGTGGTGCAGGAACAGCTGGCTCATGGAGCCGTCTTCGTTGGAGAAGATGTTGCGCCCGGTGTTGAGGTCGATGACGCTCTGGTGCAGGTGCATCGCGCTGCCCGGCTCGCCGGTCATCGGCTTGGCCATGAAGGTGGCGGCGACGTTGTGCTTGAGCGCCGCCTCGCGCATGGTGCGCTTGAACACCAGGATCTGGTCGGCCAGGTGCAGCGCCTCGCCATGACGGAAATTGATCTCCATCTGCGCGGTGCCTTCCTCGTGGATCAGGGTGTCCAGATCCAGGCCCTGCGCCTCGCACCAGTCGTACATGTCCTCGAACAGCGGGTCGAACTCGTTGGCGGCATCGATGGAGAACGACTGGCGGCCTGTCTCCTGGCGACCGGAACGACCGATCGGCGGCTGGAACGGCAGGTCCGGGTCCTCGCAGCGCTTGGTCAGGTAGAACTCCATCTCCGGCGCGACGATGGGCTGCCAGCCACGGTCGGCATACATCTTCAGCACACGTTTGAGGATGTTGCGCGGCGACAGCTCGATGGGGTTGCCCATCTTGTCGTAGGTGTCGTGGATCACCTGGGCGGTGGGCTCGATCGCCCAGGGCACGAGGAACACCGCGTTCGGATCGGGCCGGCAGAACATGTCGATGTCGGCCGGGTCGAGCAGTTCGTAGTAGATGTCGTCCTCGACGTAGTCACCGGTCACGGTCTGCAGCAGCACGCTTTCCGGCAGGCGCATGCCCTTCTCGTCGAGAAACTTGTTGGTCGGTGAAATCTTGCCGCGAGCGATCCCGGTCAGGTCGCTGATCAGGCACTCCACTTCGGTGATCTTGCGTTCTTTCAGCCAGCCGGTGAGCTGGTCGAGCTTGATACTCATGTTGACCTCGGGTTGCTGGGAAGTGGCCGTACGGGGTCGGCCTCAGCGTTGTCGTGCACGTGCCTGGCAGGCTTCGGCGAAGCCCTGGAACAGCGCCAGGTAGTGCGGATGCGAGTGGACCTGCCATTCCGGATGCCATTGCACGCCGAGGGCGAAGTTCGGCGCGGCTTCCACGGAAAATGCCTCAATCAGCCCGTCGGGGGCCAGCGCCTCGATACGCAGGCCGGCGCCGAGGCGCTCGACACCCTGTCCGTGTACCGAATTGACCTGTATCTGCGGCGGCAGGCCGAGGCGCTCGAGCAGCCCGCCTGGCTGCACATGCAAGGCATGGCTGAGACCATACTGCACATCCAGCGGATCCTCGGGACGCTCGCGATGATCCTGATAGGGGCCGGCTTCGTGCACTTTCTGGTGCAGGGTGCCGCCAAAGGCCACGTTCATTTCCTGAAAGCCCCGGCAGATGCCGAACACCGGAATGCCGGCCTCGACCGCCGCGCGGATCAGCGGCAGGGTGAGGCGGTCGCGAAACGGATCATGATGAGTGCCCGGTTCGCTCGCTGGCCCACCATAGTGATGTGGTTCGACGTTGGACGGCGAGCCGGTGAACAGCAGGCCGTCGAAGTTTTCCAGCAGGGTCGCGGGATCGATCAGCTCGTCCAGTGCCGGGATCACCAGCGGTAGTCCGGCGATCGCCGCGGCACGCAGGTACTTGTCGCCGGCTATATGAAAGCTGTGGTGGCCGAGCTGCTTGGTGCAGGCCGATACGCCGATCAGAGGCTTGCGCGACATGGGATACTCGTCGTTCGAATGGGGCATACCGGAGAGTAGTCTTGTTCATTTTTATAGACAATAGCCCGAACTTCGGCCGCGTGCGCTGCGCTCGTCACAGCGCAAGGATGCCCCAAAAAAGGCCCAGCATGGGCACTCATGGGGCGCCGGCCGGCTACTATTGACAGTGATCAGGCTTTTCGATTGACTCCCAGACAAGCATCTGATGATTGAAATTTTTAACAATTAAGGTAATTCATCATGGCCCCGCCGCGTGCCGTTCAGCTCAACGAAGCTAACGCATTTCTCAAGGAACACCCGGAGGTGCAGTACGTCGATCTGCTGATCACCGACATGAATGGAGTCGTGCGCGGCAAGCGCATCGAGCGCGCCAGCCTGCACAAGGTCTACGAGAAGGGCATCAACCTCCCCGCTTCGCTGTTCGCCCTCGACATCAACGGCATCACCGTGGAAAGCACCGGTCTGGGCATGGACATCGGCGACTCCGACCGCACCTGCTTCCCGATTCCCAACACCCTGTCCAAGGAACCCTGGCAGAAGCGCCCCACCGCGCAACTGCTGATGACCATGCACGAGCGCGACGGCGCACCGTTCTTCGCCGACCCGCGCGAGGTGCTGCGCCAGGTGGTGAGCAAGTTCGACGAGCTGGGCCTGACCATCTGCGCCGCATTCGAGCTGGAGTTCTATCTGATCGACCAGGAGAACATCAACGGCCGGCCGCAGCCGCCGCGCTCGCCGATCTCCGGCAAGCGCCCGCACTCGACCCAGGTCTATCTGATCGACGACCTGGACGAGTACGTCGACTGCCTGCAGGACATTCTCGAAGGCGCCAAGGAACAGGGCATCCCGGCCGATGCCATCGTCAAGGAAAGCGCCCCGGCGCAGTTCGAGGTCAACCTGCATCACGTCGCCGACCCGATCAAGGCCTGCGACTATGCGGTGCTGCTCAAGCGGCTGATCAAGAACATCGCCTACGACCACGAGATGGACACCACCTTCATGGCCAAGCCCTATCCGGGCCAGGCCGGCAACGGTCTGCATGTGCACATCTCGCTGCTCGACAAGAATGGCAACAACATCTTCGCCACCGAGAACCCGCTGGACAGTCAACCGCTGCGCCACGCCATCGGCGGCCTGCAGCAGACCATGGCCGCCTCGATGGCCTTCCTCTGCCCGAACGTGAACTCCTATCGCCGCTTCGGTGCGCAGTTCTACGTGCCGAATGCGCCGTGCTGGGGCATGGACAACCGCACCGTGGCGCTACGCGTGCCGACCGACAGCCCGGACGCGGTACGCATCGAACATCGGGTCGCCGGTGCCGACGCCAACCCCTACCTGCTGCTTGCCGGCATCCTCGCCGGGGTGCACCACGGCCTGACCAACAAGATCGAGCCGGATGACCCCATCGAGGGCAACTCCTATGAGCAGGTCGAGCAGAGCCTGCCGACCAACCTGCGCGACGCCCTGCGCGAGCTGGACGACAGCGAGATCATGGCGCGCTACATCAGCCCCGATTACATCGACATCTTCGTCGCGTGCAAGGAGAGCGAGCTGGCGGAGTTCGAGCATTCGATCTCGGACCTCGAGTACAACTGGTATCTGCATACCGTCTAGCCGCGGGCCCGTGTGCTGCGGGGCGACCGCCACGGCGGTTTGCATCCGCCGCCGGGCTGGCATCAAATAGGCCGATGACCAAGCCCAGCCCCGCGACCACCAGTCGCCGCCCACGCGCCAGCAGCCAGGCGCGCATTCGCCAGATCCTCGCCAGCGCCCGTGAACTGCTCGCCGGGCAAGGGGCCGCGACGTTGTCGGTGTATGCCGTCGCCGAGCATGCGGGCATTCCGCCTTCCTCCGTCTATCACTTCTTCTCCGGCGTGCCGGCACTGCTCGCAGCGCTGACGGCGGATGTGCACGCGACCTTCAGAGCGAGTCTCGAACAGCCCATCGATCACCACAGCCTGACCAGCTGGCGCGACCTGTCGCGGCTGATCGAACAGCGCATGCTCAAGGTCTACGAGCAGGACAGCGCCGCTCGCCAGCTGATCCTGGCGCAACACGGTCTCGGTGAAGTCACCCAGACCGACCAGCGCCTGGATCTGGAACTCGGCCAGGCCATGCAGGCGGTGTTCGAGCGGCATTTCGCCCTGCCTCCGCTGCCGCAGGACATCGATGTATTCGCCCTGGCCGTGGAACTCGGCGACCGCGTCTATGCTCGATCCATACAGCTGTACGGCAGCCTGACGCCGCGCATGGCCGAGGAAGGCATGCGGGTGTTCGATGCCTATCTGGGCCTGTATCTGCCGCCGTGCCTGCCGAAGCGAGAATCGCCGATCGTTAATCGATAGATATCGACAAAAGGCGTTCCTAATCGGTCGTAAACGCATTCACTGCACTATCAATCCGGATAACTATCGAATAAATTTGCGCCTTCGATAGCCGCCGCCCTTTCAACCGCAGCCGCGAGGTGCTCCATGTCCCGAGTCGTTACCGTAGCCGCCACCCAGATGGCCTGTTCCTGGGATCGCCAGGCCAACATCGCCAATGCCGACAGGCTGGTGCGCGAGGCCGCCGCCAAGGGCGCGCAGATCATCCTGATCCAGGAGCTGTTCGAGACCCCGTACTTCTGCCAGAAACCCAATCCGCAATACCTGCAGCTGGCCACACCGGTGGAACAGAACCCGGCGATCCAGCATTTCCAGAAGCTCGCCGCCGAACTGCAGGTGGTGCTGCCGATCAGCTTCTTCGAGCTGGCCGGGCGGGCACGCTTCAATTCCATCGCCATCATCGATGCCGACGGCAAGCTGCTCGGCGTCTACCGCAAGAGCCACATCCCGGACGGCCCCGGCTACCACGAGAAATACTATTTCAACCCGGGCGACACCGGCTTCAAGGTCTGGAACACCCGCTACGCCAAGATCGGCGTGGCCATCTGCTGGGACCAATGGTTCCCCGAGACCGCACGCAGCATGGCGCTGATGGGTGCCGAACTGCTGTTCTACCCGACCGCCATCGGCAGCGAGCCGCACGATGCGAGCATCACTTCCCGCGACCATTGGCAGCGCGTGCAACAGGGCCATGCCGGCGCCAACCTGATGCCGCTGATCGCCAGCAACCGCATCGGCCGCGAGGAGCAGGACGGCTACGACATCACCTTCTACGGCTCGTCGTTCATCGCCGACCAGTTCGGGGCCAAGGTCGAGGAATTGGACGAAACCAGCGAGGGCGTGCTGGTGCACCAGTTCGATCTCGACCAGCTCGAACATATCCGCAGCGCCTGGGGCGTGTTCCGTGATCGCCGGCCGAACCTGTACGGCTCGATCAAGACCCTGGACGGTGAAACGCCGTCGGAATGAACGTAGGGTGGAAAACCGCGCAGCGTTTTCCACCAGGGACGCACATGGTGGAAAAGGCCTGCGGCCGTTTTCCACCCTATCAGGATCTCAGCCATGACCACCCTCAGTTCCACGCCCCGCCAAGACGGCTACTTCATGCCCGCCGAATGGACACCGCACAGCCAGACCTGGATGGTCTGGCCGCAGCGCCCGGACAACTGGCGGGACAACGCGGGACCGGCGCAGGCGGCGTTCACCGCCGTCGCCAAGGCGATCGCCCGTTTCGAGCCGGTGACCGTTTGCGCCAGCGCCGAGCAATACTTGGCGGCGCGCGCCGCGCTGGATGACCCGCGCATTCGCGTGGTGGAAATCAGCAGCGACGACGCCTGGGTGCGTGACACCGGACCGACCTTCGTCATCGACGACAACGGCGGTCTGCGCGGCGTCGACTGGACCTTCAACGCCTGGGGCGGCGAAGACGGCGGGCTCTACGCCGACTGGCAGCGTGACGACGAGGTGGCGCGCAAGATCCTCGAGATCGAGTACTGCGATCGCTATCGCACCGAAGGTTTCGTGCTCGAGGGCGGCTCGATCCATGTCGACGGCGAAGGCACGCTGATCACCACCGAGGAATGCCTGCTCAACCGCAACCGCAATCCGCAGCTGTCCCGCGAGCAGATCGAGGCGGTGCTGCGCGAGCACCTGGCGGTCGACAGCATCATCTGGCTGCCCCACGGCCTCTACAACGACGAAACCGACGGCCACGTCGACAACTTCTGCTGCTTCGTCCGCCCCGGCGAAGTGCTGCTGGCCTGGACCGACGATGCGAACGACCCCAACTTCGAGCGCTGTCAGGCGGCCATGGCCGTGCTGCAGAGCGTTCGCGACGCCAAGGGCCGCACGCTGACGGTGCACAAGATGCCAATCCCCGGCCCGCTGCACGCGACCACCGAAGAATGCGCCGGCGTGCTCGCCCTGGATGGCAGCCAGCCGCGCGACCCGTCGATACGTCTGGCCGGCAGCTACGTGAACTTCCTCATCGTTAACGACGGCATCATCGCCCCGGCCTTCGGCGACCCGCTGGACGCCGAGGCCGAACGCATCCTGGCGCGGGTATTTCCGGAGCATCAGGTCGTCATGGTGCCCGGCCGCGAGATTCTCCTCGGCGGCGGCAATATTCACTGCATCACCCAGCAGCAGCCGGCACCGCTGAACCGATCAGCCATGTAGTTGATCCCCTGGGCGGGTCAACATGGCTGTAATGAGGAGACCGCGCACCGTGCGAATCAGAGCCATCCTGCTATGCATGCTACTGGCGCCATCAGCGCAGGCCATCGACCCGTATTCCTGCCGCAATGGCTTCTTTCCGGCCTTCGCCGGCGCGGTAAGGCATGCGGAGGTTGTCGCCAATGCAGATCAACCCGTGCATTTCCGCGATGACGCGGTTGGCTGCCCGGAGCAGGAATCCTGCATCCGACGCGCCTATCTGGTGAATGGCGACAGGCTGCTGGTTGGCAAGGAGGCGGATGGCTGGGCCTGCGGCTGGTATTTCTCCAGCAAGCGCGAGTTCGTCGGCTGGCTGCCGGCGCACCACGTCCGTATCGACCACGCTACGCCGGTACCCAAGGCCGGCGACTGGATCGGCCGCTGGCACCCCATCGCGGGAGGCAACAGCATCCTCATTACCCAACCCTCGCCCGACGGCCCCTTCACCGTTGAAGGCGAGGCCATGTGGCAAGGCGGCCTCAACAGCTACGGAGAGCCAATCGTTCATGTCGGGGCATTCTCCGGCCATGCTCGACCCTCGGACGACCTGCTGAAGATCAGCGAAGGCGATGACGAGTACGACTGCCAGGTGACCCTGCAGCATGTCGCCGGCAATCTGGTGGTGACT
>NZ_JACBXH010000027.1:0-61448 GCF_041381355.1 Pseudomonas sp. LM13 | reverse complement strand
AGGAATGTGGAAAAAGCGAAGGTCACCCTGTAATGGGGTGAATACAGATTGAAACATCATCTGGCGCGAAAGCGAGCAGACTTCCACACGGTCTTCCATGGCGAGAAAACCTGATCAATCGTTGCACGGAGGAAAGCAGATGGCAGTGCGCGCACCCAATGCGCAAGCAACGGCGAGCACTGGTGCGCCTTCGAACTTCATATCGGCCTGGCCCCAACACTGGAACCAGATCGAGTCGCAAGTGAAACGACTCCAGGTCCGTATCGCCAAGGCAACACGAGAAGGCAGGTGGGGCAAGGTGCAAGCCTTGCAACGACTGCTGACTCGCTCGTTCAGCGGCAAACTGTTGGCCGTGAAACGAGTGACGGAAAACAGAGGCAAGAGAACACCGGGCGTTGATGGCAAGATCTGGTCGACTCCGGTGGCTAAATCGACGGGAGCACAAGCGTTACAGCATCGGGGCTATCGGCCTCAACCGCTGAGACGCATCTACATACCCAAAAGCAATGGCAAGAAGCGTCCGCTGGGAATTCCAACGATGCGGGATCGTGCGATGCAGGCGCTGTGGAAACTGGCACTTGAGCCGGTTGCCGAAACGCGTGCAGACCCCAACTCCTATGGATTTCGGCCGCAGCGATCCACTGCCGATGCAATCGCACATTGCTTCAATGCACTGGCGAAACGTGGTTCGGCGCATTGGGTACTGGAAGCTGACATTCGAGGCTGTTTCGACAATATCAGTCACGATTGGCTGCTCACCAACGTGCCCATGGATAAGGTGGTTCTGCGCAAATGGCTTCGAGCGGGGTATGTCGATCAGGGAGCCTTGTTCGCAACGGAGGCAGGAACCCCGCAAGGGGGAATCATCTCTCCGGTACTTGCGAATTGGACGCTGGATGGCCTGGAAGATGTCGTCCATGCAAGCGTGGCTTCGACAGCGCGCAAGCGTAAGCCATTCAAGATACACGTCGTACGATATGCCGATGACTTCATCATCACAGGGGCCACGAAAGCTGTTTTGCAACATCAGATTCGTCCTGCAATTGAGGCGTTCCTGAAAGAGCGAGGCTTGGAACTCTCTGATGAAAAGACTCAGATAACGCATATCTCGCAAGGCTTCGATTTTCTGGGCCAGAACGTACGCAAGTACGCCGGCAAGCTACTCATCACTCCGGCTCGCAAGAGTGTGAAGGCATTGCTGGATAAGGTGCGGGAAATCGCGAACGCAAACAAGACGGCGACTCAAGCTAACTTGATCTTGACCCTGAACCCGGTGATCCGAGGATGGGCCATGTATCATCGCCATGTTGTCGCCGCCAAGCGTTTCGCATGGATCGACCATCAGATTTGGCAAGTGTTATGGCGCTGGGCAGTTCGCCGGCACGCCATGAAAAGTGCCCATTGGGTAAAACAACGCTACTTTCGTGTCGTGGGTCAACGGCACTGGGTTTTCGCCACCCAGGAGAAAGCGCGCGGCATGAGTCAACCCGCTTGGCTGTATGCCGCCGCCAGTGTTTCGATCGTGCGGCATATCAAAATATGCAGTGCAGCGAACCCGTTCGATCCGGCATGGACGTTTTACCTTGAGCGCCGAAGAGCGCATCGTCAGGTTACCCAGTCTCACTCAGGCTGCTGGAAGGCTTGAGCCGTATGAGGGGTGACTCTCAAGTACGGTTCTTAGGGGAGGCAGGAGTGGTAACACTCCTGCTTTACCCGACTGAAGGCGCACATCGGTGTGGATGACGAGTCGGGGCTGGTGCACAGCGTGGTCGGCACGGCGGCAAACGTGGCGGATGTCACCCAGGTCGACAAACTGCTGCATGGTGAAGAGAACGTCGTCTGCGCCGATGCCGGCTACACCGGCGTCGAAAAGCGCCCCGAACATGCTGGCCGCGAAGTGATCTGGCAGGTCGCAGCACGCCGCAGCACCTACAAGAAGCTCGATAAACGCAGCGCCCTGTACAAAGCCAAGCGCAAGATCGAGAAGGCCAAGGCACAAGTGCGAGCGAAGGTCGAGCACCCGTTTCGAGTGATCAAGCGCCAGTTCGGTTACGTGAAGGTGCGCTTCCGTGGCCTGGCCAAGAACACCGCTCAGCTGGTGACGCTGTTCGCGCTGTCGAACCTATGGATGGCGCGCCGACATTTGCTGACTACCGCAGGAGAGGTGCGCCTGTAATGCGGAAAATGGCTGCTGCGAGGTGCTCGCGGCGGCCAAAAACGGAGAACTGAGCGGGTTACCTGGTCGATTTTGATCGACGGCCCGCTTTCAAAAGCAGCGAGGGCTGAAGTCGACCGGAAATACAGGGCTACTTCAGACCTTCCTTAAGGGCGATTATGTCGACTATTTCAAGCGAGACAGTTATTTAGTCCTTGCAAGCGGATCACCATGCGTCAACAAACTTTAATAAACCCACCCAACCCCGGGTTGTGCGTAAAGGCTCTGGTTTTGCCGCATCCGACGGCATTGGTCAAGGATGCTAAAGACGGCTAAAATTGTGGCGACCGCTAAGTCTTCACTGTTCGAATAGCTCCGTCACCGCGCAATATAGATGATGGCGGAATGGCGGTAAATGTGACGGTAAAAACCTATATCGATTAATTTTGTCCCTTTAACCATGCGGGTTTAGGCGACCTATTGATGATTGAGTGGGAGTGATCTGAAGCAATGAGGGCAGCCCAGGCTGCCCTCATGCTATGCGCAGCCTCCGCAGAGAGGCGCGTCGAGCCTGATGGGCCCATGAATTCGGACTGGCTGGAGCCCATGCATGTCCTTTACCCGTAGACAGATTCTCGCCGGCCTGGCCGGCCTCGGTGTGGTCGGCCTGGCCGGTAGCGGTGCGCGCTACTGGCTCGGTCGCCCGGCCGATATCACCACCCACGACTATGAACTGATCGCCGCGCCGCTGGATGTCGAACTGGTGCCCGGCCACGTAACGCCAGCGTGGGCCTATGGCGGGCAGGCGCCTGGTCTCGAGCTGCGTGGTCGCCAGGGTGACTGGCTGCGCGTGCGTTTCATCAACCAGCTGCCGGAGCCCACCACCATTCACTGGCACGGCATCCGTCTGCCGTTGGAAATGGACGGCGTGCCCTATGTGTCGCAGCTGCCGGTCCTGCCCGGGGAGTTTTTCGACTACCGCTTCCAGCTGCACGATGCCGGCAGCTTCTGGTATCACCCGCACACCAGCAGCGCCGCGCAGCTGGGTCGCGGGCTGGTCGGTCCACTGATCGTCGAGGAGCGCGAACCGAGCGGCTTCCGCCACGAGCGCACACTCAATCTGAAGAGCTGGCACATCGACAAGCAGGGCGCCTTCACCGAGTTCAGCGTGCCGCGCGAGGCGGCCCGCGGTGGCACGCCGGGAGTGCTATCGACGATCAACGGCAAGCATGCTCCGGTGCTGGATCTGCCGGCCGGGCAGGTCGTACGGCTGCGCGTGCTGAACCTCGACAATACGCTGACCTATCGGCTGAACCTGCCGGATGGCGAGGCGCGCGTCTATGCGCTCGACGGCCACCCGATCGCGCCGCGTCCGCTGGGCAAGGAGTACTGGCTCGGCCCGGGCATGCGCATCGACCTGGTGCTCAAGGTGCCGCGGGCAGGCACCGAACTGTCGTTGCGCAACGGTCCGTTGCGACTGGCCACGCTGCGCTCGGTAGCGCATGACGAGGCCACTGGCGACTGGCCGCCGGCACTGCCGGCCAACCCGGTCGCGGTGCCCGACCTGCAGCAGGCCGAGGTGCTGCGCTTCAATTTCGAGTGGGCTGGCCATCTTTCAGCGGATGTCGAGCAGGGGGCGGCCTACACGTTCTGGCAGATCAACGGCCAGGCGTGGGACATCAACGACAAGAGCTGCGCCGAACGGCCGATCGCGACGCTGAAGAAGGATGGCCATTACATCTTCGAGCTGCGCAATCTCAGTCAGTATCAGCATCCGATCCACCTGCACGGCATGACCTTCCAGGTGATCTCGTCCAACCGACGCAAGATCGACCCCTGGTTCACCGACACCTACCTGCTGGGCAAGAACGAGACGGCACGCATCGCGCTGGTCGCCGATAATCCGGGCACCTGGATGTTCCATTGCCATGTCATCGACCATATGGAGACCGGCCTGATGGCCGCGATCGAGGTGGTATGAAACAGGGCAGGGCACAGTCGTGAGGAGGCCGCAGATCATCGACCGCAGCCAGGATGAGCGTTTCATGCGCGAAGCCCTGGCGCTGGCAGCACAGGGTGCCGCGCTGGGTGAGGTGCCGGTGGGAGCTGTGCTGGTGCAGGATGGGCAGATCATCGGGCGCGGCTTCAACTGCCCGATCTCGCAGCACGACCCCAGTGCTCATGCGGAAATGGTTGCGGTGCGTGACGCGGCGCAGGCACTGCAGAACTATCGGCTACCCGGCGTGACGCTCTACGTCACGCTGGAGCCGTGCAGCATGTGCGCCGGTCTGATCGTGCATTCGCGCATCCAGCGGGTGGTCTACGGCGCCACCGAGCCGAAGGCGGGTGTGGTGGTCAGCCGCGGTCAGTTCTTCGAGCAGGCCTTTCTCAACCATCGTGTCTTGGTCGAGGGCGGCGTGCTGGCGGAGGAGTGTGGCGCGGTACTCAGCGAGTTCTTCCGCCAGCGCCGGCAGAAGGGGCGAGCGGACGGCTGATGCCGGTACGCCGTCAGCAGGGCAATGTCCTGAGCTCCGCGGTTCAGCGGGCTGCCGCGGCGGTCGGCAATATGTCGCGGGCAGCGACGCTGCCCTGGGCCGGAAACACCACCAGATGATCGGCGGCGATGGCGATGCCGACGTCCTGCCCGGTCGGGTAATCCGCGTGGCTGGGGAAGATGGCCACCAACTGGTTACCGGTGGGTAGCTGCAGTCGATACAAGGTGGATGCGCCGAGGAATGTCTTGCCGACGATCAGTGCCCGCAACGGGCTTTCCGGTCGGTAGACGATATCGTCCGGGCGCAGCAGCACGTCTACCGAGCTACCTGCGGGCCAGTTGTAGGCGCGGTTGCTGCGAATCGGGCCTAGCTCGGTCTGTACCGTTTCAGGGTCCAGCAGCTGGCCGCGGATGAAATACCCCTGCCCGATGAAGCTGGCGACAAAGGGCGTCAGCGGCTCGTGATAGAGATTGAAAGGGGTGTCCCAATGCTCCAGCCGGCCATCCTTGAACACGCCGACCTGATCGCTAACGGCGAAGGCCTCTTCCTGGTCATGGGTCACCAGAATCGCGCTTGTGTTGCGCGCCTTGAGGATTTCGCGCACCTCGTGGCTGAGGCGTCGGCGCAGTTCCACGTCGAGGTTGGAGAAGGGCTCGTCGAGCAGCAGCAAGGCCGGTTCCGGCGCCAGCGCCCGGGCCAACGCCACGCGCTGCTGCTGACCGCCGGAAAGCTCATGAGGATAGCGTTTGCCGAGCGCGCTCAGGTGTACCAGCTCGAGCATTTCGTCGACGATGCGCGCGCAATCGGGCTGTTTGCGGATACCGAAGGCGATGTTCTCCGCCACGGTAAGGTGCGGAAACAGGGCGTAATCCTGAAACACCATGCCGATGCGGCGCTTCTCCGGCGCCAGGGTGAAGCCGGCACGGGAAATGACGGTGTCGGCTAGCTGGATCTCGCCCTGGTGCACGGGCTCGAAGCCGGCGATGGCGCGCAGCGTGGTGGTCTTGCCGCAGCCGGATGGGCCCAACAGGCAGCCGATGTCGCCGCGATTCAGGTGCAGGTTGAGATGCTGAACGATGCTCTGCTCACCATAGCCGCAGGCCAGGTCGCGCAGTTGTAGCAGCGGCAGTTCAGGTTTCATGCGTGGTGATAGGCCGGCTCGACAAGAAACTCCAGCAGTGCCTTCTGCACGTGCAGGCGGTTCTCGGCCTGATCCCAGGCGACCGAGCGGGGGTCATCGAGCAGATCGTGACTGATTTCCTCGCCACGGTGGGCCGGCAGGCAGTGCATGAACAGCACGTCCGCGGCGGCGCAGTCGAGCAGCGCGCGGTTTACCTGATAGGGGCGGAAGGTGGCCAGGCGCGCGGCCACTTCATCTTCCTGGCCCATGGATGCCCAGACGTCGGTGCTGATCAGGTTGGCGCCCGCCGCTGCCTCGCGTGGGTCGCGCAGCACCTGCACACGCTCGCCGGCGCGTGCCAGCAGCTCGGCGTCGGGTTCGTAACCTTCGGGGCAGGCGACCTTCAGCCGGAAGTCGAACTGGATGGCCGCTTCTATATAGGTGTTGCACATGTTGTTACCGTCGCCGATCCAGGCCACCGTCTTGCCGGCAATGCTGCCGCGGTGTTCGTGGTAGGTCTGCATGTCGGCCATCAGCTGGCAGGGGTGCAGGTCATCGGACAGACCGTTGATCACCGGTACGCTGGAGTTGGCGGCGAAGTCGGTCAGGGTCGAATGGGCGAAGGTGCGGATCATCACCGCGTCGAGCATGCGCGACATGACGATGGCCGAGTCGCTGATCGGCTCGCCGCGGCCAAGCTGAGTGTCGCGCGGAGAAAGGAAGATCGCCTGGCCGCCGAGCTGGATCATGCCGGCTTCGAAGGACAGTCGGGTGCGGGTCGAGGCCTTCTCGAAGATCATGCCCAGCACGCGATTCTTCAAGGGCTCGAACAGGACGCCGCGCTTGCGCAGATCCTTCAACTCGATGCCGCGGCGGACCAGGCTGTTCAGCTCCTGGGGCGTGCAGTCCATCAGTGAGAGAAAATGCCTTGCGCTCATATCAACTACCTTTATTGCCGCAGCGCGCGATCCGAGGATTTTCGACAGAAAAGGGGACCGACGACTGGGGAGTCGCACGGGGAGCGACGAAACGGGAAAGGCGCGATCTTATCCAGAAAGCAAGCACAGGCGCAAATCCTCGGTCCAGGGGCCTGGCAGGGCTGAATCTCAGTAATGACGGCCTTTGCGCGGCAACATAGCCGAGTCTCGCACTCGGCTTTCCGAGAGGTTTTCCGGTACAATGCCGGGCAACCGTGTCTAGCCGAGGTAGTCCATGGATATCATCGAAACCATCAAAGAGCAGATCGCCAACAACCCGGTGCTGCTGTACATGAAGGGCTCGCCCAATGCGCCGCAGTGTGGCTTCTCCGCCCGCGCGACCCAGGCGGTAATGGGCTGTGGCGAGAAGTTCGCTTACGTCGACATCCTGCAGAACCCGGAGATTCGCGCCAACCTGCCGACCTACGCCAACTGGCCGACCTTCCCGCAGCTGTGGGTGAACGGTGAGCTGGTCGGTGGCAGCGACATCATCCTCGAGATGTTCGAGAAGGGTGAGCTGCAGACCCTGATCAAGTCCGCTGTCGGCAAGGCCGAAGCCTGAGCCCAGGCTGACCGCGTAGGCGTTGCCTGATGCCCGCATCGAAGGATGCGGGCATTTTTGTTTGTGCTGCGTCTCGAAAAAAATGCCGCTCGGCTGACGTCGTTGATCGTTATGGTCTTTTCGCAGTCACAGTTCGCTGTGAGGGCGTTTTCCCTCTGTTCTGTTTCGCCCATTTGAAGTGAGAGACGCCACCCGATGCCCTATATGCGAATGCTGCCCTTTCTGATCGTGTTGGCGGTCGTCCTTTTCAACGGCCTGAAGCCGGAGCCGGTGCCGCAACTGTTCGATCAGCAGGACAAGCTGCATCATCTGCTGGGTTTCGCCGCGCTGGCTTTTACGCTGCGCCTGGCGTTTCCGCGGGTACCGTTCCTATGGGGGCTGGGCCTGACGCTCGTCGCTGCCCTGTCGATCGAGATAGGGCAGGGCTTGCTGCCTTATCGGACCGCTTCGCGCTGGGACATGTTGGCCAATGTGCTGGGTGTGCTGCTGGGCTGGGGCTGTTCACTGATTGCGCAGGGCTGGTGGCGTCAGCGGCTGGGCGAGCCGCTGACCGAGTAGGATTCGGCAATCTGGGATCGATGCGCTAGTGGGAATGCGCGGCCCCGAAGGGGTGAGCGAAGCGAATAACCTGGGACATGGTCCCTGGTGAGAGTCCGGCAACAATAAAAAAGCCCCGGTATTAACCGAGGCTTTCGAATTTGGCTCCGCGACCTGGACTCGAACCAGGGACCCAATGATTAACAGTCATTTGCTCTACCGACTGAGCTATCGCGGAACAACGGTGCGTATCCTACTGTTTGGAAAGGAGAAGTCAACCCCTCCCACAGTGCGTCGGGGCCAGGCGCGTGGTACGCCATGGCCCCGACGCGTCAGCTCAGAGCACCTGGACGATGGCGTCGGTGACGTGGCCGATATTGCTGCGATTCAGTGCCGCGGCGCAGATCCGGCCGGTGCTGATGGCGTAGACGCCGAACTCGACCCGCAGCCGCTCGACCTGTTCGGCGGTGAGCCCCGAATAGGAGAACATGCCGCGCTGCGCAGCGACGAAACTGAAGTCCGTCTTCGCGCCCTTGGATGCCAGCAGCTCGACCATGCTCAGGCGCATCTCACGGATGCGGCTGCGCATCTCGCCCTGTTCGGCTTCCCACATGGCGCGCAGTTCCGGGCTATTGAGTACAGCGGAGACGATCATGGCGCCATGGGTCGGCGGGTTGGAATAGTTGGTGCGGATCACGCGCTTGACCTGCGACAGCACGCGAGCTGACTCATCGCGGCTCTGGGTGACCATCGACAGCGCGCCGACACGTTCGCCGTACAACGAGAAGGACTTGGAGAACGAGCTGGACACGAAGAAGGTCATGCCCGACTCGGCGAACAGGCGTACCGCCGCGGCGTCCTCTTCGATGCTGTCACCGAAGCCCTGGTAGGCGATGTCGATGAACGGCACGTGATCCTGGGCGCGCAGCACGTCGAGAATTTGCTTCCAGTCATCCAGGTTCAGATCGACGCCGGTCGGGTTGTGGCAGCAGGCGTGCAGTACGACGATGGAGCGCGGCGGCAGGTTCTTCAGGTCCTGCAGCAGACCGGCGCGGTCGATGCCATGAGTGCTGGCGTTGTAGTAGCTGTAGTTCTGCACCGGGAAGCCGGCCGACTCGAACAGCGCGCGATGGTTTTCCCAGCTCGGGTTGCTGATGGCAACCACGGCGTCCGGCAGCAGGCGCTTGAGGAAGTCTGCGCCAACCTTGAGTGCGCCGGTACCGCCGAGCGCCTGGGTAGTCACCACCCGGCCTTCGGCGATCAGCGGAGAATCGTTGCCGAACAGCAGCTTCTGTACGGCAGCATCGTAAGCGGCGATGCCTTCGATCGGCAGGTAGCCGCGCGGCGCGTGGGCGGCGATGCGGGCATGCTCTGCCTCTACCACGGCGCGCAGCAGCGGAATGCGACCTTCTTCGTTGTAGTAGACACCGACACCGAGGTTGACCTTGTTCGGCCGCGTGTCGGCGTTGAAGGCTTCATTGAGGCCGAGGATAGGATCGCGTGGCGCCATTTCGACAGCAGAGAACAAACTCATGGTGAGGGGGCTCGAAAGAGAAGAGTGACTAGATTCACCACCCTCGCGTCGGCGCGCAGGGTGATGCGCAAACGGGGCGGTAGTATAGCGGTCAAGCCTGTTGCCTGCGATATGCTACCGAGGTTTTCTGATCACTTTCGGTGCGTTTTGCGTACTGAAAAGATGGGCGGTTTCTCAGCCCTGCGCGCCAATCGCAGGGGCGTACTTCAGGAACCGCTGGAAGGCTGTCGAAAGTCCGGCTGCCAAGCTCGCACACGTTACCTAGAGAGGCGAAATGTCCAAGTTCGAACTGGTCACCCGTTTCAAGCCGGCCGGCGATCAGCCGGAGGCCATTCGGCAGATGATCGAAGGCATCGAGGCGGGGCTGTCGCACCAGACGCTGCTGGGCGTTACCGGCTCGGGCAAGACCTTCAGCATCGCCAACGTCATCGCCCACGTGCAGCGACCCACGCTGGTGCTGGCGCCGAACAAGACGCTCGCCGCGCAGCTCTATGGCGAGTTCAAGGCGTTCTTCCCGAACAACGCGGTGGAGTATTTCGTTTCCTACTACGACTACTATCAGCCGGAAGCCTATGTGCCGTCGTCGGACACCTTCATCGAGAAGGACGCCTCGATCAACGATCACATCGAGCAGATGCGCCTGTCGGCGACCAAGGCATTGCTGGAGCGGCCGGATGCGATCATCGTCACCACGGTGTCGTGCATCTACGGCCTGGGTGATCCGCAGTCGTACCTGAAGATGGTGTTGCACGTCGATCGTGGCGACCGCCTCGATCAGCGCGAGCTGCTGCGCCGGCTGACCGGGCTGCAGTACACGCGCAACGACATGGACTTCGCCCGCGCCACCTTCCGCGTGCGCGGTGACGTGATCGATATCTTTCCGGCGGAATCGGACCTCGAAGCGGTGCGCATCGAGCTGTTCGACGACGAGGTGGAGAGCCTGTCGGCCTTCGATCCGCTGACCGGCGAAGTGATCCGCAAGCTGCCGCGCTTCACCTTCTACCCCAAGAGTCATTACGTGACGCCGCGCGAGACGCTGCTCGATGCCATCGAGAAGATCAAGGACGAGCTGCGCGAGCGCCTCGACTACCTGCGTAGCCAGAACAAACTGGTGGAGGCGCAGCGTCTGGAGCAGCGCACGCGTTTCGATCTGGAAATGATCATGGAGCTGGGCTACTGCAACGGCATCGAAAACTACTCGCGCTATCTGTCCGGGCGTGATGCTGGCGAGCCGCCACCGACGCTGTTCGACTACCTGCCGGCCGATGCCCTGCTGGTGATCGACGAATCACACGTTTCGGTGCCGCAGGTCGGTGCGATGTACAAGGGCGACCGCTCGCGCAAGGAAACCCTGGTGGAGTACGGCTTCCGCCTGCCATCGGCGCTGGACAACCGGCCGATGCGCTTCGACGAATGGGAAGCGATCTGCCCGCAGACCATCTTTGTCTCCGCGACACCCGGACCTTACGAGGCCGAACATGCAGGCCGCGTGGTGGAGCAGGTTGTGCGTCCGACGGGGCTGGTCGATCCGCAGATCGAGGTGCGTCCGGCGCTGACGCAGGTCGACGACCTGCTGTCGGAGATCCGCAAGTGCGTGGCCAAGGAGGAGCGGGTGCTGGTCACCACGCTGACCAAGCGCATGGCCGAAGACCTGACCGACTACCTCGGCGATCACGATGTGCGGGTGCGCTACCTGCATTCGGACATCGATACCGTGGAGCGGGTGGAGATCATCCGTGACCTGCGCCTGGGCACGTTCGATGTGCTGGTGGGCATCAACCTGCTGCGCGAAGGCCTGGACATGCCTGAGGTGTCGCTGGTGGCGATTCTCGACGCGGACAAGGAAGGCTTCCTCCGCTCGGAGCGTTCGCTGATCCAGACCATCGGCCGCGCCGCGCGCAACCTCAATGGCCGGGCGATTCTCTACGCCGACAATGTCACCGGGTCCATGCAGCGCGCCATCGACGAGACCGAGCGCCGTCGCGCCAAGCAGATCGCCTTCAACGAGGCTCATGGCATCGTGCCCAAGGGTGTCAAGAAGGATGTGCAGGACATTCTCGAGGGCGCCACGGTCCCCGGCTCGCGCAGCAAGAAGCGCCGTGGCGAGGCCAAAGCGGCGGAGGAGAGTGCGCGCTACGAGAAGGAGCTGCGTTCGCCGAGCGAGATCACCAAGCGGATTCGCCAGCTGGAGGAGAAAATGCTGAGCCTGGCGCGCGATCTGGAATTCGAGGCGGCCGCCGAGGCGCGCGACGAGATTCACAAGCTGCGCGAGCTGTTGCTGCAGGTCTGAATACCTGCAGCGGCATGAGCCAGGTGCGCAATGGTGCGTGCTCCGGTGTTCGGCTGGAGCCCAGCGCGGCGGGCCTGCTAACATTCGCCCCTTCGATTTTCGTCCGTCCTTTTCCGTCCGAGAGCTTCCATGACCACGGTTCGCACCCGCATTGCGCCTTCCCCGACCGGCGATCCTCACGTCGGCACCGCCTACATTGCGCTGTTCAATCTGTGCTTCGCCCGTCAGCACGGCGGCCAGTTCATCCTGCGCATCGAGGATACCGATCAGGTGCGCTCGACCCGCGAATCCGAACAGCAGATTTACGACGCGTTGCGCTGGCTGGGTATCGAGTGGGACGAGGGCCCGGATGTCGGTGGCCCGCATGGCCCGTACCGGCAGAGCGAGCGCGGCGAGATCTACAAGAAATATTCGGATGAGCTGGTCGCCAACGGCCACGCCTTTCCCTGCTTCTGTAGCGCCGAGCGCCTGGATCAGGTGCGTGCCGAGCAGATGGCGAACAAGGAAACGCCGCGTTACGACGGCCATTGCATGCACCTCGATCCGGCCGAAGCCGAGCGTCGCATTGCTGCTGGTGAGTCGCATGTGATCCGCATGAAGGTGCCGAGCGAAGGCGTGTGTCAGGTCAACGACATGCTGCGCGGCACCGTCGAGATCGGTTGGGACCGCATGGACATGCAGGTGCTGATGAAGGCCGATGGGCTGCCGACCTACTTCCTCGCCAACGTGGTCGATGACCACCTGATGGGCATCACCCATGTGCTGCGCGGTGAGGAGTGGCTGCCATCGGCGCCCAAGCTGATCAAGCTGTACGAATACTTCGGCTGGGAACAGCCACAGCTGTGCTACATGCCGCTGCTGCGCAATCCGGACAAGAGCAAGCTCTCGAAGCGCAAGAACCCGACCTCGGTGACCTTCTACGAGCGCATGGGCTTCCTGCCGCAGGCAATGCTCAACTATCTCGGCCGTATGGGTTGGTCGATGCCTGACGAGCGCGAGAAGTTCACCCTCGACGAGATGATCGAGCACTTCGATATCAGCCGGGTATCGCTCGGTGGACCGATCTTCGATCTGGAGAAGCTCTCCTGGCTCAACGGCCAGTGGCTGCGCGAGCTGCCGGTCGAGCAGTTCGCTGCCGAAGTACAGAAGTGGGCGTTCAATCCCGAGTACATGATGCAGATCGCGCCGCACGTGCAGCAGCGCGTGGAAACCTTCAGTCAGATTGCGCCATTGGCTGGCTTCTTCTTCTCTGGCGCATTGCCGCTCGACCCGGCATTGTTCGCTCACAAGAAGCTCGATGCGACGCAGGTGCGCCAGGTCATGCAACTGATCCTGTGGAAGCTCGAGGCACTGCGCCAGTGGGAGAAGGAACGCATCACCACGTGCATCACTCAGGTCGCCGAACACCTTGGCTTGAAGCTGCGCGACGTGATGCCGTTGATGTTCGCCGCGATTACCGGTCAGGCCAGTTCTGTCTCCGTGCTCGATGCAATGGAGATTCTCGGCCCGGATCTGACGCGCTTCCGCCTGCGCAACGCGCTGGAGCTGCTTGGCGGGGCGTCGAAGAAGGAAGTCAAGGAGTGGGAGAAGCTTCTGGCCAGCCTCGCCTGAGCCGAGGCGGTGCCGACTCAGGCACCGCCATGCTGCTTGGTGGTTCGGCAGCATCGTGTTGCGACCGTTGGTCGGCGGTAAGTAATTGTTCCTGCTGCCAAAAAAACTGCGGTCGCGCCGAAATTTGTTGTTGACACTGCCCAGGGGCGCCCCTAATATGCGCCCCGTCCTCGAGATGGGGCTATAGCTCAGCTGGGAGAGCGCTTGCATGGCATGCAAGAGGTCGACGGTTCGATCCCGTCTAGCTCCACCAATCTCGAAGAGCAGAATTGCCACCAGCCTGTAGCTATCGAAATACAGGTTGCGCTTGAAGGGTTTGCGTCCCCTTCGTCTAGTGGCCTAGGACACCGCCCTTTCACGGCGGTAACAGGGGTTCGAGTCCCCTAGGGGACGCCACTATTCAGCGATGTTCGCATCGCACGTCGAGAGACGCTAAATCCGGGGCTATAGCTCAGCTGGGAGAGCGCTTGCATGGCATGCAAGAGGTCGACGGTTCGATCCCGTCTAGCTCCACCAAATTGCCAGCGATTCCAAAATTTCGGAATCGTCGAAGGTTTCGTCCCCTTCGTCTAGTGGCCTAGGACACCGCCCTTTCACGGCGGTAACAGGGGTTCGAGTCCCCTAGGGGACGCCATTTTTATTGCCCGTTTTGGGCTTCAAGGGGTCATCTTTCATGAGATGGCCCTTTTTGTTTTGCGCGACGAAAATGCGTTGCGTTGGCTGAATGGCTTGTCATAGCCGTCGGCAGCGGGCGTGACTTGCCGGCTCAGCTGCGCTTTCATAGGTCATCGCATCGGTCATCAAGGGTATCTGACGAATGAGCTGGGACCAGCCGCAGGCGTTCATCATTGACCTGCAAGTCGAGGTGGAACATATCGACGAGCTTGGGCATGCCAATAACGCGGTCTATGTGACATGGCTGGAGCAGTGCGCCTGGCAGCACTCGCAGAGCCTGGGGCTGGGAATAGCCGACTATCGGCGGCTCGACCGGGCCATGGCGGTGCTGCGCCATGAAATCGATTACCTCGCCGCGGCCTATGAAGGCGATGAGCTACAGCTCGGCACCTGGATTTCGGAGTCCGATCAGCGCCTGAAGATGAAGCGCAGTTTTCAGCTGATCAGGCCCGCCGACGGCGCGACGCTGCTGCGCGCTCAGACCACCTTCGTCTGCATCGAGCTTTCCAGCGGCAGGCCCAAGCGCATGCCGCCGGAATTCATTGAGAGCTATGGCAAGGCGTTGATACAGCCCTATCCGCTAGAGCTCTAATGGGGTGGCTTAGCCGCGTTGCTCCGGTTTCATCACGTCGCTTTCGCGGCGCTTCTCGGCGTCGTCGCGCCAGTCGTCCTGGACTTCTTCCTTCATCCGCTGTTTATCGCCATCCTTGTTGTCGTGCATCTGGTCTTCGCCATGCTTCTGCTGCTGGATGTTGGTACCTTGCGGCTGCGTGTTCATCATGTCCTGATCGGCGATCGCCATCGCGGAGAACAAGCTGCCTAGCGTGATGATGCCTGCGTACAAGATTTTCATCTGAGCCTCCGACTATGGGGTGGTAAGGGGCTTGCCCTTTCATTAACGACCCGTCGTGCTGAAGTTTCGTTCATTCCATTCCGGTAGCGGTTCCGTGAGTCAGGCCAGTTCCCGCAAGATCATCCATATCGATTGCGATTGCTTCTATGCCGCGATCGAAATGCGCGACGATCCGAGCCTGGCGCGCCGGCCGATCGCGGTCGGCGGCGCAGCGGACAGGCGTGGCGTCATCGCCACCTGCAACTACGAGGCGCGCGCGTACGGGGTCCGCTCGGCCATGGCGTCCGGCCACGCCCTCAAGCTCTGCCCAGACCTGCTGATCCTGCGTCCTCGGATGGATGCCTACCGTGAAGCCTCGCGTGAGATCCATAACATCTTTCGGACCTATACCGAGCAGATCGAGCCGCTGTCGCTGGATGAGGCCTACCTGGACGTCACCGCCTGCGAGCACTTTTCCGGTAGCGCCACTCGCATAGCGGAGGACATCCGCCGGCGCGTCTGGCAGCAGTTGCGCATCACCGTGTCGGCAGGCGTGGCGCCCAACAAGTTCCTGGCCAAGATTGCCAGCGAATGGAACAAGCCCGACGGTCTGTTCGTGATCACCCCGACGCAGGTCGAGGAGTTCGTGCAGATGCTGGAGGTCAAGCGGTTGCATGGTGTCGGTCGGGTGACCGCCGAGAAGCTGGGCCGGCTCGGCATCCGCACCTGTAGAGACTTGCGCGAGTGGCGCAGATTGGACCTGGTTCGCGAGTTTGGCGCCTTTGGTGAGCGCCTCTGGGGGCTGGCGCGCGGCATCGATGAGCGTCCGGTACAGGTGGAAAGCCGGCGCCAGTCGGTGAGTGTCGAGCAGACCTACGACCGCGATCTGCCGGACCTGGCGGCGTGCCTTGAGCGTCTGCCGGAGCTGCTGCAGCAGCTGGCTACGCGCATGGCGCGCTTGGACAGCGGCTATCGGCCCGGCAAGCCATTCGTCAAGCTGAAGTTCCATGACTTTACCCAGACCACGCTGGAACAGGCCGGTGCCGGGCTGGAGCTTGGCGACTACGCGGAGCTGCTTGCCGGTGCTTTCGCGCGTGGTGGCCGCCCGGTGCGGTTGATTGGAATCGGCGTTCGTCTGATCGACCTGCGTGGAGGCTTCGAGCAGCTCACTCTGTTTTAGCCCGTCATTTGCTTTGGTGGCGCCGTCGCTTGGCGCTCTGCCGGTTACCGTTCGTCAGGTGCGGAGTTTGTGATGACCTCGCGCGACGAAAGGACTTAAGCCGATATAGCGCGAGCTAATCAATTAACCCAGAATGCGCGCGATCTTTGACGTCCTTGGATTGACGGTTTTCTGTTGCGCGATTGATTCACGACAATATTTGGACGCGCCCATCGGATATTGTTAGAGTCACGCCAGATGGCAATGTGCTATCTATTGACGCCCTCAGTATCGATTCTCTGCTTTTTGGCAGTTGAGCACCGACGTCTTGGCGAGGGAGCCATTGGTGGGTCTGTTTTCCAAAACCAAGAAATCAAAACCAGCCGGCATGCTCGGCATCGAGGCTGGTCCGCAAGGCATCGCGTTGGCGCAGGTCGTTCGGGCGCCCGGTGCGCGGCCGCTGCTGCCGTACTGCGAACACCTGGAAGGCAGCCCCGACGCGCAGGGCGCGCTGCTGGAGAAGGCCGTGAGCGAACGTTCCTTGCAGGGTTTGCCGACGAACGTGCTGCTGCATCCTTCCGAATACCAAATGTTCCTTCTCGAAGCGCCTGAAGTGGCGCCGCAGGAGCTGCGTGACGCCATGCGCTGGCGCATCAAGGACATGATCAGTCAGCCCTTGGATGATGTGGTGATCGACTGCTTCGCGCTGCCCGAGGATGCCTATCGCGGACGCACGCGCATGGTCTATTGCGCTGTTCTCGAGAAAAGCCGGATGCAGCACTACGCCCAGCTCGTCCGCCAGGCCGGTCTGCATATGGCGAGCATCGACATCACCGAGATGGCGTTTCGCAACCTGGGCTCGCTCGCCGGCGCCGAAGGCATGAATCTCGCCCTGCTGCGTCTGCGTACCAGCGAAGGCCTGATCTGCATTCAGAACGGTGCGGATCTCTACATGGCGCGGCGCATCGAACAGGGCCTGGCTCGTGCCGCCCAGGAGCTGGGCAGCATGACGCTGGAGATCCAGCGCTCGCTCGACTATTTCGAGAGTCAGCTCGGCAAGGGCTACATCAACCGGCTGATGCTTCTCCCCATGAAGCAGGACGGCGAGCGGACCTACCAGGGGCTTGCCGGCGGGTTGGCAGTCAACCTTCAGCGCCTCGATCTGCGCGATCTGTTCCCGGGCCAGCCGGCCGCGGATCTGAGCGAAGCGCAGCAGGCCTTCTGCCTCGGCGCCGTTGGCGCCGCGCTGCGGCAGGACGCCCCCTGATGCAAAACGTCAACCTCTATCAGCGTGAACGCCGCGCACAGGGTGGGCCGCGCCCGCGGATGATTCTGCTCGGTGCATGCGCGCTGCTCGTGGCGCTGCTGGCGCATGCTGCCTGGCAGGGCTGGATGCTGAAGCAGAGCGCGCTTGCGCGCCAGGCGGCCGAGGCGCAGGCGCTGGCTGCCGAATCCGAGCTGACGGCCTTCAGGGCCGGTTATCGCGAGCCGACGCTGGATAACCGGTTGCCGGCACAGCTGGCGGAACGCGAGGCGCGAAACCGCCAGCTGCAGGCGCTGGCGACTCACCTGCAAACGCTCGACAGCCAGCTGCGTGACGGTTTCGCACCGCTGCTCGCGGCGCTCTCCGAGCGCCATCCACCCAGCGGGCTCTGGCTGACGCGCATCCGCCTGCAGGCCGGAGGCAGCGACATACTGCTGAGAGGGCTGAGCCAGGACCAGGAGCTGCTGCCGCTCTACCTGGAAAGCCTGGGACGCAGCGACGCCCTGCGCGGACGTGAGTTCGGCAGCTTCGACCTGCAGCGCGAAGACGATGGCCTGCTGCTGTTTCACCTGTCGTCCCGTGCCATCAAGGAGAGCGAGAATGAATGATCGCGTGGATAGCTTGCGGCAACGCTGGCAGGCGCTGGCTCCGCGTGAGCAGTGGTTGTGCTTGCTGGTAGGCCTGACCTTGCTGTCGCTGCTTTATGTGCTTCTGGTTGCCGATCCGCTGACCCGGCGCATCGCAGAAGAGGACAGCCAGCGTCGCCTCGCGGAGGCCCGTCGACTGGAGGCGACCAATACGCGCCTGGAGCTACAGGCGAGACTGGCTGCCGATCCAAATCTGCCTTACCAGCGCGCGATCGAGGCGGCTGATGCCAGCCGCGAACAGATCCTGCGACGTATCGACGAGCAGACCAGCTCGCTGGTGTCGCCGTCCCGCATGAAGGTCCTGCTGCAGGACCTGTTGCGTCGCCAGCCGCGGCTGCAGATGGTTGGATTGCAGAGCTTCAGTACGCCGCTGGAGCTGCCGGGCGCCGCCTCGGTGGACGCCGACGCGACTTCAGCCGCGCCAGGCTTCTATCGCCACGGTCTGCGCCTGACGCTGCAGGGCGGTTATTTCGACCTGCTCAGCTATCTGCAGGCGGTGCAGGACAGCGGCTGGCGCCTGCATTGGGACAGCCTCGACTACCTGATCGAGGACGCCGGCCCGGACGCGGCGCGCATTACTTTGGAACTGCATACCCTCAGTCGCCATGCGGGGTGGGTCGGTGTCTAGAGTTCTACCCCTCGTTTGTCTGATGTGCCTGCTGCCGGCTTCGGCATTCGCCCTTGATCCGACGCGACCGCCGGCGGCGCTTGTCTCGGCGATGCCTGCACAACAGCCATCGGCCGCGTTGCAATTGCAGGCGATCTTCCGTGGCGCGCAAGGCGCGCGAGCCGTTCTCAATGGTCGTTCGCTGCGAGTCGGCGACAGCCTGGCCGAGGCCCGGCTGCTGGCCATCAATACCAACTCCGTTCTGATCGAGCGCGACGGCCAGCGGCAACTGCTGCGTCTGGTTGCGCCTATCGTCACCCCGAGCCAAACCCGACCATGATGCCGACCTTTCTGCCGCGCCTCGGCTTGCTGAGCCTGTTCTGTCTTCTGGCCGCCTGTCAGACCTTCGAGGATGGCGATCAGCGTCTTTACGAGCAGAGCAATCGGCTGTTCGAGCAGAGCCTGGAACAGAGCCAGGCCAAGGCAGTGCCACCACCTTCGGTACAGGCGGCGCTGATTCCGCCGCTCGACATCGCGGGCGACGCACTCGCCAGCGGTCCGCGCTTCGACGTGGTGGCCAACGACATGCCGGCCCGCGAGTTCTTTCTCAGTCTCATGGACAACGCCGGGCAGAACCTGCTGGTACACCCTGACGTGACCGGCAATATCACCTTCAGCCTGCGCAACGTGACGCTAGAGGAGGTGCTGGCAGCGGTGCGTGACAGCTACGGTTATGACTACCGCCGCACCAGCTACGGCTATCAGATCCAGGCCAATACCGCGGTGACGCGCACCTATGACCTGAACTACCTCAACCTGCAGCGCCAGGGCATGAGCGATACGCGGGTCAGCTCCGGCCAGGTCACGACCAGCGACAATACCGGCACGGGTGCTGGCGGCACCACGACCAGCACCACTTCGAGCACCGTCAATGCCAGCCAGCTGCTGACCAGCAGCAATGTCGACTTCTGGAGCGAAGTACGCGAGGTGGTGGCGATGATGATTGGCGGCGAGGCTGGCAACAGTGTGGTAGTCAATCCGCAGGCCGGCCTGCTGGTGGTGCGCGCGTCGAGCAGCGACCAGCAAAGCGTCGAGCGCTTCCTGCAGCAGGCCCAGCGCAATCTGCAGCGCCAGGTGATTCTGGAGACCAAGATTCTCGAGGTGAATCTCTCCGACGGATTCCAGTCCGGCATCAACTGGGCGCAGCTGGGATCGATGGGCAACGCCGAGTTCGCCCTGGGCGTGCAGGGCGACGCGCTGAGTGGCGTGAACAACGTCGGCGGCGTGTTCAGCGCAGCAGTCAGCGTCGGCGATTTCAGCGGTGTGCTGCAGCTGCTCGAGACCCAGGGTGATGTGCGGGTACTGTCCAGCCCGCGCATTTCCACGCTGAACAACCAGAAGGCAGTGATCAAGGTTGGCACCGACGAGTTCTTCGTCACCGACGTCTCGACCACCACCACGTCGCTCGCCGGCGGTACCACCGCGCCCGACCTGGACATCACCCTGACGCCGTTCTTCTCCGGTATTTCGCTGGACGTAACCCCCCAGATCGACGAGCACGAGCAGGTCACGCTGCATGTGCGGCCGACCGTCAGCCGCGTGCAGGACCAGAACAAGAGCATCCAGCTGGGCAGCTCCGACAATGTCTTCAACCTGCCCCTGGCGCTGTCTACCACGCGCCAGTCGGATTCCATCGTGCGCGCTCGTAGCGGTCAGGTGGTGGTGATCGGCGGTCTGCTGGAGAACCGCAATACCAACAACGATGCCAACATTCCCTGGGCGTCCAAGCTGCCCATCGTCGGCGGCCTGTTCCAGCAGCAACGCAAGGCGTTCCAGCAGACCGAGCTGGTGATTCTGATGCGCCCGCAGGTGATCGATGATCAGGTCTGGCTGGACGAGCTGCGGCGCAGCGCCGAATCGTTCCGCCAGGTCAGGTAGGGCGCATGTACGAGGCATTCTTCGGGCTACGCGAAAAGCCGTTCGCACTGACGCCCAACACCGGCTTCATGGTGCGCCTGCCGTCGTATCAGGACTGCCTGAACCTGCTGCGCGTGGCGCTGGCCGAAGGCGAGGGCTTCATCAAGGTGACCGGGGAGGTCGGAACTGGCAAGACGCTGCTCTGCCGCGAGCTGCTCAAGCGGCTGGACGCCGAACGCTATCAGGTCGCCTGGTTGCCGAACCCGGCGCTCGGCCCGATGGCGTTGCGTCAGGCACTGGCGCATGAGCTGCATGTCGCCCATGTCGAGCGCCTGGACGATCACGGTCTGCTGAGCGCGTTGCATCGTCGGCTGATCGAGCTGGCAGCCGCCGGACGTAGCACCGTGCTGTTGATCGATGAGGCTCAGGCGCTGCCCGCGCAGACGCTGGAGGCCCTGCGCTTGCTGACCAACCTGGAGACCGAGCAGCGCAAGCTGTTGCAGGTGGTGTTGTTCGGTCAGCCAGAACTGGACGCGACGCTGAGCCATGTGAGCTTTCGCCAGCTGCGCCAGCGCATCACCTTTTCCTATCGGTTGCGGCCGCTCGATGCCAGCGATGTCGGTCGCTATCTGCATGAGCGCCTGGCGGTGGCCGGCTACCAGGGCAGCCCGCTGTTCGGGCCTGCCGCGGTGCGATTGCTGGCCAGGGGCAGCGGCGGCATTCCGCGCCTGCTCAACATTCTCGCCAACAAATGCCTGATGGTCGCCTTCGGTGAGGGGCGACCACGGATCACGCGGCGTCACGTGCAAAGGGCACTGGCGGATACCGAAGGGGCGCGCCCGTTCCTGCAGAGCGCGTCGCCACTGCGCTGGGCGATGGCTGCCGGCGTCGCCACCCTGAGCCTGTTGCTGGGTGTTTGGCCTTGGCTGTCGCGCCTGATCGAGGTGCAGCCATGAGTCTGGTCAACGACATGCTGCGTGATCTGGAAGCCCGCGGCGCCGCATCCGGCGGGCAAGGGCCGCTGCTCGGCATGCAAGCGGTGGATGAAGCTGCGGCGCTACGCCGGCAGCGGTCGGCGCGCATCAGGCGCTGGCTGCTGCTGGCGGCGGTGGTCGTTGTGGCGGCCGGCGCCGGGCTTGCCGTGGAGCGCTGGGCGGCGGTGCCCGAACGCGCCGAGGCGCCTGCAGCCGTGCCCGCTTCGACGTCGGTCGAGGTGGTACGCCTGCTCGATGTGCTGCCGCATCAGGAGCCAGGCCGTTTCGTGCTGCAGCTGCTGCTGGATCGCCCGGTCAGTTACCAGCGTACCGATGAGGGTGGCGCGGTCAGTCTGCGATTGTCTGGTGCCGAGCTTGCCGGTGAGGCGCTTAGCGGACGTTTCGAACAGGATGGGCTGAGCCTGTCCTGGCGTGTCGAGGCTCGCGGCGACGAGGTGCGAGTGCTGCTGTTCGGCTTGACCGAGCGTCTCGACATCCGTGATCGCCTCGAGCCGGCCGGTGGCCATGCTCAGCTCTGGCTGGAGGTGAAGCGGCAAGCGAACGAGCCGGCGGTTACGAGCGAGGCCCTTGCATTGCCGGTGGCCGAAGCCGCCGACGTGCAAGCGGATCTACCCGACTGGGTGACCCGCACCGTGCCGGAAGCCGTGACCGCCGAGGTTGTGCCACCTGCGCGACAGCCCACCGAAACGACCGTCGAGCCCGTGCCCGCGCCGGAGGTTGCCGCGCAGGCATCGCTGCGTATCGGCAGCCACCGGCCGGACCCGTTGCTCGAGGCGCAGCAGGCCTTGCAGCAGCAGAACTACCCACGTGCCGTCGAGCTGCTGCAATCGCTGCACGAGGCACAACCGGACAACCCGGAGGCAACGCGCTGGTTGGCCCGGGCCTACCTGGCTGACAACCAGCTCGAAGCGCTCCTGGCCTGGTTGCCTGGGCAGCTGCGGGCCCGGCCTGAGGATGCCGAGCTGCGCATGCTGCTGGGTCGGGCACAGCTGCTTGGCGGCGACAAGGCCGCGGCGCTCGCCACCCTCGAACAGAATTCGCCAGCTGTTGCGGCCAACCCGGGCTATCACGCGCTGCTGGCCGCATTGCGGCAGCAGGTCGGCGATTGGTCGGGCAGCGCTGCGCTCTATCGGCAGCTGGTCGCGCTACAGCCGCAGCAGGCCGCCTGGCAGCTGGGTCTGGCCATCGCGCTGGAGCAGCTCGACCAGCCGACCCAGGCCGCCGAACGCTATCAGCTGGCCGTACGTGGCCAGGGGCTGGACGGCAATGCACGGCGTTTCGCCGCCGAACGGGCTGCCGCCCTGGGAGATGGTCGATGACCCAGCAAGACATGCGTCAACGCAAGATCCGCCTGGGCGACCTGCTGGTCCAGGCCGGGCTGATCAGCGAGGCTCAGCTGCAACTGGCCCTGCAGGATCAGAAACGAACCGGCTCCAAGCTCGGCCGTACTGTGCTCGACCTCGGCTTCATCGACGAAGGCCGTCTGTTGCGCGCCCTGTCCGAGCAGCTGCAGATCCCCTTCGTCGAACTCAAGCATTACAAATTCGACAATGGGCTGACCCAGAGCCTGCCCGAGGCGGTCGCCCGGCGCTTCCGCGTCATCGTGCTGTCGCGACAGGGCGACGGCTTGCTGGTGGGTATGACCGATCCGCTGGACATCTTCGCCCAGGACGAGATCGAGCGCCTGCTGGGCAAGCGCGTCCACCCGGCGGTGGTGCGTGAGAGCGAGTTGCTCGGCGCCCTGGACCAGCTCTACCGCCGCACCAGCGAAATCGCCTCGCTGGCCGGCGAGTTGGAAGGCGAGCTGCAGGAAAGCGACTTCGACCTCTCGCGCCTCGGTGAAAGCAACAGCGACGCGCCGGTGGTGCGCCTGCTGCAGACGCTGTTCGAGGACGCCGTGCAAATGAAGGCCTCGGACATTCACATCGAACCGGACGAAGGCGTGGTGCGGATTCGCCAGCGTATCGACGGTGTGCTCAACGAACAGGTGATGAAGGAACACCGTGTGGCTTCGGCGCTGGTCATGCGTCTGAAGATCATGTCCGGCCTGGATATCTCGGAAAAGCGCCTGCCGCAGGACGGCCGTTTCAACATCCGCGTGAAGAACCGCAACCTCGATGTGCGGGTCTCCACCATGCCGGTGCAGTTCGGCGAGTCGGTGGTCATGCGTCTGCTCGACCAGAGCGGCGCGATGTTCAAGCTCGAAGGCACCGGCATGCCGCCGGCGATGCTCGAGCGCTTCCGGCGCCTGTTGCAGCGTCCGCACGGCATGGTGCTGGTCACCGGCCCGACCGGCTCGGGCAAGACCACCACGCTCTACGCCGGGCTTTCCGAGCTGAACAGCCCGGAGAAAAAGATCATCACCGTCGAGGACCCGGTGGAGTACCGCCTGCCGCGGATCAATCAGGTGCAGGTCAACGCCAAGATCGAGCTGACCTTCGCCCGCGTGCTGCGCGCCGCGCTGCGCCAGGACCCGGACATCGTGCTGGTCGGTGAGATCCGCGACCAGGAAACCGCCGAGATCGGCCTGCGCGCCGCGCTGACCGGCCACCTCGTGCTCTCGACGCTGCACACCAACGATGCCCTGACCTCCGCCATGCGCCTGATCGACATGGGCGTCGAGCCCTTCCTCGTCGCCACCGCGCTCAACGCCGTGCTGGCCCAGCGTCTGGTGCGCCGGGTGTGCGAGAACTGCATGGAGGACGACACGCCCGATCCGCGCCAGCTGGCCTGGCTGCAGAGCCTGCATGACGCGCCGCTCAGCGACTACCGCTTCAAGCGTGGCAGCGGTTGCCACCATTGCCACAACTCCGGTTATGCCGGCCGCGTTGGCGTCTACGAACTGCTCGAACTGGACGAGCCGATGATCGCCGCGCTTCGTCGGGGTGATCCGCAAGGCTTCGCCGAGGCCGCGCGCCTGCAGGCGCACTATCGACCCTTGGCGGCCTGCGCGCTGGATTACGCCATCGCCGGCGTCACCAGTATCGAAGAGGTGCTGAAAGTCTGCGCGACGCTCGCCGATGATGAGGTGGCGGCATGATGCTGCGGCGCATGACGCGTTCGACCGGCCCGGCTCGCCAACGGGGGGCCGCCGGCGATGCCTAGCTTTCGCTACACCGGCCGCGATATGCGTGGCGCGCGGGTAAGCGGCGCGCTGGAAGGTGCCAGTGCCGACGCCGTGGCCAGCGAGCTGATCTCGCGGCAGATCACCCCGCTGACCATCGATGCGGAGCGTGCCCAGGCCGATAGCGTCGACGTGTTTGCCGTGCTGCGCGAGAAGCTGCGGCGCAAACGTGTCGATCTGGACGAACTGATCATCTTCAGCCGCCAGATGTACAGCCTGAACAAGGCTGGCGTCCCGATCATTCGCGCCATCGGCGGCCTGGCCGAATCCAATCGCAACCTGTATTTCCGCGGCATCCTGCAGGACGTGCGCGCCAGCCTCGAAAGCGGCCAGTCCATGGCCGTGGCGCTGAACGCGCATCCCAAGGTGTTCAACAATCTGTTCGTCAGCATGGTCAGCGTTGGCGAGAACACCGGCCAGCTCGATCAGGCGTTCAAGCAGCTGTCTGCCTATCTCGAGCTGGAACGCGAGACCCGCAAGCGCATCAAGCAGGCCACGCGTTATCCGGTCTTCGTGCTGGTGGCCATGGGGGTGGCGCTGGGCGTCATCAACCTCCTGGTGATCCCGGCGTTCGCCAAAGTCTTCGCCCAGTTCCACGCGCAACTGCCGTGGGCCACGCGCGTGCTGATCGGCACCTCCAACTTCATGCGCGACTATTGGTGGCTGTTGCTGCTGGGCATCGTTGGCGGGCTTTACGCCTTCTTCAAATGGATCGAAACCGACGCCGGCCGCTTGCGCTGGGACCGCATCAAGCTGCGCCTGCCCATCGTCGGCGGCATCTTCGAACGCATCGCCCTGGCGCGCTTCACCCGCACCTTCGCGATGATGTACCGCGCCGGCGTGCCGTTGCTGCAGACCCTCTCGATCAACAGCGCCAGCGTCGGCAACCAGCATATCGGCCAGGCGATTCTCGGCATCCGCGAAAGCGTAGAACGCGGCGAAGCGCTGACCCGCTCGGCGCACAACTCCGGCCTGTTCACTCCATTGGTACTGCAGATGATGGCCGTCGGCGAAGAAACCGGCGCGCTGGATGACCTGTTCATCGAAGTCGCCGACTTCTACGAGCAGGAGGTGGACTACGACCTCAAGCAGCTGGCCGATGCCATCGAGCCGATTCTTATCGTCGCCATGGGCGTGATGGTGCTGGTTCTCGCGCTCGGCGTGTTTCTGCCGATGTGGGAGCTGGGTAGCGCGGCACAGGGGAGGGGTTGATGGACATACGAATCGCGACATTCCACAGAAGCCACGGAGGCACGATGCAACGACACAAGGGTTTCACCATGATCGAACTGGTCGTGGTCATCGCCATCCTCGGCATCCTGGCCGCGGTGGCCTTGCCGCACTTCATCGACTCGGCCAAGGACGCCCACCGCGCCAGCGTACGCAGCGCTGGTGGTGCGCTCACATCCGCCGTCTCGCTTGTGCGCGGCCAGTACGAGCTGAATCGCGGCGGCGGCAGCAATGCCTGCCTGGCCGGCAACTGCCAGATCAACGTCCAGGGCTACGGCAACGGCGCGATGGATGTGAATGCCGCTGGCTGGCCCATCGGCACCGAACGCAGCGGCACTCCGCTCGCCAACACCAGCATGTCCGCCGATGAATGCCGCAACCTCTGGAGCAACCTGCTGCAGGCGTCCTCGCAGAGCCTGACCGGCACCAATCCGGCATTCACCGCCACGGCCAACGGCACCCGCTGCCTGTTCACCTACAACCTCGATGGCGGCGACGACGTCATCGAATACAACGCCAATACCGGCGAAGTCTTCGTCAACTTTCAATGATTCAGAAACAAGGAGCGACAACTATGAAGAAGCAGCAGAGCGGTTTCACCATGATTGAATTGATTATGGTGATTGTAATCTTGGGGATTTTGGCGGCGTTTGCATTGCCGAAGTTTGCGGATTTTGGGGCTGATGCTCGTCGTGCCTCGTTGGAAGGTGCGCTTGGTGCAGTTAAGAGCTCCAATGCTATTGTTCATTCGGCCGCTTTGGTTGGTAATGTGACGGGGAACTCTACAACTCCGGCGACTATTACCTTAGAAGGAGCAGATATTAGCGTTGTTTTTGGCTATCCGCAGGCTAGCGCTAACGGGATTGTTCGTGCGGCTCAATTGTCTACAAATGACTATACGATAGGCCACGATTCGGGAGTGACAACAGTGACGCTAGGGAACTGCTCCTTTACTTATACAGAAGCTGACTCGGCTGATGAAAGTTCGGTAGTTTCTGACATTACTGGGACGGATTGCTAATTTTTAAACTTGTGCAGTCATGTAGGGTGGGGTGCAACCCGCCGCTGATAGTCATTTCGACATGCTTCGACTGTTGCATTCGCCCTACGGTGCTATACCGCAACCCGGCTTCGACCGGGTGCCACAATTTCCGGAGGATGGTTTATTCCAGGCTCCAACCCGTTTCGATGAAAGGACCGGCCAATGGTTAAACAGCGCGGTTTTACGATCGTCGAGTTGATCATGGTGATCGTGATTCTCGGCATCATCTCCGCCGTAGCCGTTCCGCGCTTTTTTGATCGCAAGAATTTCGATGAACGCTTTTACTTCGAGGAGGCACTCTCGACTTTTCGCTATGGGCAGAAACTGGCTGTGGCGAGTGGTTGCCCCATTGCCTTTCAAATCGATAGTTCTGGGTATTCATTGAGTTACAGCGGTGGCGATTGCGGTGTTATGTCTGTCGGAAACGAATACGTTAAGTCGCTGCCGATTGGCGTTGCTGTCACTAAAACACTCGCCATAAGTTTCAATTCCCTCGGTAGCGTAAACGAAACCTGCCCAGGCGGGCGGTGTGTGGCCACGATTGGCAGCCACACCTTCACCGTGCACGCCGCCACCGGCTTTATCGAGGTGGGCCAATGACTCGATTCCGGTCCGTAGGTTGGGTTGAGCCTGCGAAGCCCAACGAGCAGAGTATCGGTACGCTCCGGTCATTGCTTCGATGCGCATTAAACATCGCCGCCATTTGCCCCCACAGCCTAGCGGGCTTCAACGTAGGATGGATGACGCTTCACCCATCCATGAACGTGCCTTATGCCACCGGTCATAATCCGAATCCGCGGTGGAAAACGCTGCGCGGTTTTCCACCCTACAGCTGTGCCACGGGACCGAGGTATCAGCCGTGATCCGACCTCAACGCGGCATGACTCTGGTCGAGCTGGTTATCACCATCGTCATCATCGGCATCGCCGCAGCGACATTGTTTTCCGCCATGGCCAGCATCACCGCGCGCTCGGCCGATCCGCTGCTGCGCCAGCAGAGCGTGATGATCGCCGAAAGCTATCTGTCGACGGCGCTGGCGTTGCCCTACGCGCAGTTGAGCAGCGCGGCGCAATCGCCCGCTGCCCCGCGGAATCTTGCTGGCGAACCGGTTAACGAACTGGCCGGCTACTCGGTCGCGCTGTCGGTCGATGGTGCTGCCAAGCTGAACGGTGTTGACGCCACCCGCATCGAGGTGACGGTGACCGATCCGCAGAACCAGTCGTTACAGCTCTCCGGTTGGCGCACCTGCTACGGCGAGTACGATGCGGCGGGGAATGACCTATGCCTCTGATGCGAGCGCCGGGGCGCCAGCACAGTCGGCGAGAAGCGCCCTTTGCGGGCGCTGGCTTGGCATTCTCCCGCAAGGGCTTCAGGCAAACCGTCGGCAGTACCAATGGGTTCACGCTGGTCGAGCTGATCATGGTGATCGCGCTGGCCGGACTCGTTGCGGTGATGGTCGGTACGGTCATGTCGCGGCCGTTGCTAGGCTTCGCCGACAATAGTCAGCGGGCCGAACTGACCGATCGGGCGGCGATCGCGCTCAACCGGATGGCGCGCGACATTCGGCTAGCCGTACCAAACTCCGTCCTTGTAGCCAACACGGGCGATGAAATCAGGCTCGTTCCGATTGCGGCCGCAGGACGCTATCGGGCCAATCTGCCTGTGTCCGATGGGCCACGTCAGGATCCACCGGCCTGTACGCAGACATCCGGCCGCTGCGTGATCGATATCCTCAGCCCGATAGCGCCGGCAGATAGCGGAGAAAACAAGCATTGGCTGATTATCTATAACACCGGTTCGCTCGTCGGGCGCCCCGAGCCCGTCGATGGGGCGGTTTCGCCGATTTCACCCAAGTCCTTCACCTGGAAGAACGGCGTGCTTGAGGCTGACCTCTCGGCTTTCCGCTTCGAGTTTGCCTCTCCGCAACATCGGTTTTTTCTGGCCGACCGGGTCGTCGGCTATCGCTGCCAAAATGGTGTGCTTGTTCGCGCTGAATTTGGCGAACTGGCCGCATCTGATTATTCCGGTGCCGCCACGTTGATCGATAGTGTCGATTGCGGCCAGAGCCAGTTCAGCTACGACCCCGGCAACAACACGCGCAACGGCTTGGTGACACTCAAGCTGGTGCTGGCTGGTGCTGGCGGAACCGTCACCCTCTTGCAGCAGGTCCAGGTCGATAATGCGCCCTGACTCTTCCTTCCTACAGGGTCGCCAGGGCGGCTTCGGGCTAGTCGCCGCGATGTTCGTCATCATCGTCATCGCCGGCGCGGTCGCGGCCATGGCGCGGATGTCCGCAACCCAGAGCGCCACCAGCAGCATGGCGATCCAGCAGGCGCGGGCCTATCAGGCAGCGCGGGCCGGGATTGAGTGGGGGATCCATAGGGCAATGGCCGATCTTTCTTGTGAAGATCAGTTCATGCTGGAGGGCTTCAAGGTAGAGGTGAAGTGCGACAAGTCCGCTACTGCCGTTTCCCTGCCTGAGGAAGACCGTAGCCTGCGCTTCATCTCGCTGCAGGCCAGCGCACAATACGCCTCGCCGGGCAGCCCGGATTATGTGTATCGGCAGTTGAGTGCCGTCGTGGAAAAGGATGACTGACATGCCCGAGAGCACACGGGGCAGCTGGCGGAGACTGGCGGGCTGGATGCGGGTGAAAACATCGTCGCTCGCAGTGCTCTGCTTGCTCGCTATTGCCTGTCTGGGCAGCTCAACCGCGTCGGCGGCGCTCTGTTCAAATGTCTTTCCGCAGGACGCGACACCGGATACTGGCGCGACACTCGTCCTTGCCGTAATGGATCGCCAGCCCTACGGCCCCTTTCCCTCCCGCGGCGCGGCGTACGCCACGGCTGGGGATTATTTCTACAACGCTGGCAAGCTGGACAATGGCGAGACCATCTCGGTAACGGCCGGCCGGCCTGTGCGGATGTTCGTCGATGGCGATCTCGAGCTCGCGCCGCATAGCAGAATCAACCCGAACGGCTCGGCGTCCGACTTGCTGATTGTCGTGCGCGGCAATCTGAGCATCGGCACCAAGAACGATATCAATGCCTTGGTGTATGTGACCGGCGATGTCACCGCCAATCCCAGCGCCCACATAGAGGGCGCCCTAACAGCCGAAGGCAGCATCGATACCAAGGTCAAGGACATCATTACCTACGACGAGGTGGCCGCCTCGGCCTTTGCTCAAGGCGATCTTTGCCAGGATTCGGAGAACATTCCGCTTTACCTGCGCTTCGACGAGGCTAGCTGGGGCGTACCGGCCAATACCGGGCGAGGGGCGTTCGACATCCAGGTGCTTGGCGGGGCGGTTACCGCCGGGGCTGATCCAGCCTGGCCGGTGGATCGTCTGGGCGAAGGTACGTGTCGATATGGGCGATTCGATGCGCCCGCAAGCGCGGTATGGGTACGAGATCACGACTCACTTGATCTCAAGCGTGAATTGAGTGCGAGTTTCTGGCTCAAGGTGGAGGCAACGCCGAGCGGTAACGTCGCCGTATTTACGAAGGGAGCTACATACAGGCTCGAGTTAGATAACCAACGGCGGTTGGTACTAACTTCGCGAGCACCTACCTGGTTCGGCGGAAGGGCTTTGACGGTTGAATCTGGTCCACTCCCGATTGGTAAGTGGGTCCATGTAGGCTTTCACCTCAAACTAACGGTCGTCTTCTTAGGCATAGACAGGCTAGAAGGGGCACTCTATTTGGATGGAACTGCCGAGTCGGTATCCAGTGAGACATTCTTGTTTGGTTCAACTCCGAACGACACTGCGCCTCTTATCATCGCAGGTGATCCAAGTGGTCTGGTCGGATCGATCGACGAGGTTCGGTTACAGCAAGGGCTTTGGACAATAGATGACTACAAGAGGCAGATGGCAGCGCGCCATTGGTGTGGCACGCCAGCAAGCATTGATCACTTCGAGTTCACCACCAGTGCCTTGGCACATACCTGCAGCCCCCAAACGGTCACGCTCATGGCCTGTACCAACGCCCCGCCCGGCGCCTGCCAGCCCTACCAGGGTGACGTATCGGTAACGCTCAGGGGGGAGGGTTGGCTCGGCGGCAATCAGCAGACGCTCAGTGGCGGCATAGGGACCTTTAAGCTGCAGGGGCTACAGCTGCAGATGCCCTTGGCCGTCGACGCTTCAAAGCCCGATGCTCTTAGATCGACACTTTGCCGCATTGGCGATGCGCCGCTTTCTTCCGACTGCCTGCTGAACTTCGCGCAGAGCGGCTTCATCTTCGATGTTCCGGATATGCAGGCCGGTCGCGGGCAGCCAATTGTGCCCATGCGTGCGGTCATCGACGTCGGTGACGAAGGAAGCCCACGCTGCGAGCCGGCGTTCACCGACAGCACGCGTGAGGTGCGTTTCTGGAGCAGCTTCGTCACTCCGTCAGTCAGCGAGCTGTCGGACAGCTCGAAACCAGTTCAGGTGAATGCCGAATCGGTCGGGCAGAACTTTGCAGAGGCTCGGCCGTTCGCGCTTCGTTTCGATCAGAACGGCGCCACCTCGCTCGACGTGAACTACGCCGAAGCCGGCCGGATGCTGCTCAATGCCTACTATCCGGGCAGCGCGGAGGAGGGTGACAGCGGGCCGATGAGCGGCAGCGATGACTTCGTTTCTACGCCGGCGGGGTTCTGCATCGAGCCATCGCAGACCTGCTCGGCGGGAGACAGCAGCTGCGATGTGTTCCGGAAGGTTGGGCAGACATTTTCAACAACGATCAGACCGGTAGCCTGGCGTGCCGATGGCGAACTCTGTAAGGCGAGCACGACAAGAAACTATCGACAGGATCAGCTGCAGCTACGCCCGGTGGTGTTAGCCCCCTCTCCGCTTATCGGTGGGGTGGTTGGACGGGTGCTCGCACCGGTAGACGGGCACTACGATCATCTGCCATCCGGATCGCCAGCGAATTGGGATGGAACCGTTGTCGAGGATGTGGCGCTCTCGGAGGTTGGCGTTTTTCGCCTGCGCGTCGAGCCGCCTCCCTATCTCGGTGTGGCAGTGCCAGCCAGCGATTCGGCTCCGATCGGGCGGTTTATCCCGCGATACCTGAAGGCAAGAATCGAGGGCGCGCTGAAGGCGGGGTGTGGCGTGTTCAGCTATCAGGATCAGCCAGTCGCCGTGGCTACGCCGCCTGCGCTGACGATCACCGGCTACGGCGTTGCCGACGGGGCGGAGTACCCCACCGAGAACTACGATTTCGATGGCTTCTGGGGGTTCGCTAGCAGCCCAGCCCCGAGTTGGTTGGCGGCTGGCGGGAATCTGGACCTCACCCCTCGACTGGACCAGGGAAAGGGCATGCCGGAGGCGCTGACCTGGCAGTCCATCAAAGACCTCATGCCCAGCCAGAGCGGGGATAACGACGGTGACGGGCAGCGCACCTATACCTGGGATGCGGGCTGGTTACGCTACCTTCGCGCTGAGCAACCGGATGCCGATGATCATCCATTCCAGATGCTCTTGCGCTTCACTGCGCAAGAGCTGACCGACAGAGACGGTGTCTGTAACGGCAGCGGTTGCCAGGATTCCGAGACAATCCTTGATCAAAGCGAGTTCCGCCTGGGCCGGCTGCGCATCGGCAATGGCCATGGCTCGGAGTTGCAGGACTTGAGCCTGCCTTGGGTCATCGAGACCTGGCAGGCATCGAATATCTTTCTCCCTGAAGGCGGTGATACCTGCAGTGCTCCGATTTGGGGAAACGCGCAGGCATTCGAACAGGTGGGCAACCTGGCGAGTAAGAGCCTTCAGATCGACGGCGGACAGACGGGGTATGAAGGCAGCCTGGTGATCGGTAAGCCAGAAGCCACCGGCGAAGCTCGTATCGGGTTTCCCGATGTGCCGGAATGGCTCTGGTATGACTGGCAGGGCAAGGGGCGCGAGGCGAGTCGGGGCCTTGCCAGCTTTGGTATCTACCTTGGCCCGCGACCTTTGATCTTCCGTCGCGAGATCTACCGCGGTATGTGAGCAGCTCAGTGAGCGGCCGTCGGGCGTTACGAATAAAAGAGGGGATTCCCGGCCTGCCTGTACCGAGGTCCCCGAAACTGGTCGCTAGAGTATATGCACTGCGTGTGCCAGTTTCGTTTCAGTCTCGGTGACCGGCCAAGGGCGCGATCTGCCTGGCGGCGGTCGCGCTGCTGCGATTGGCCGACGGGTCGAGGTAACGGTCTGCGTTCGGATTCGGTGCAGCGCTGGCTGCTGTGCCCGATTGTGGCGCGTCAGTTCTGGTCGGGCCAGAAGCGGATTGGCGCGCCCTCTGCTGGCCACAGGCGCAACTGGTCGATGTTCGACACGTCCCAGCGCTCGACTCGGCTGAGCAGATCGAGGAAGTGCTGTTCCTGCTCCATGAGCTCTGGCATGCACATCTTGCGCGTGCTGCCGATGTTCTCGAAGCGCAGGGTTTCACCTTCCAGGTGATAGCTGGCGAACCAGTGGTTGCAGCCGGCATTGCCGTAGGCGCGCTCGGCCGAGAGGGTCAGCGAAACCGGCGTGCGGCCGACCACCGCATCATCACCGATCCATTCGGCGACATAGGTGACGTCGTTCTGCAGTGTCAGCGGTTCCACGGCGCAGCCGGAGGCGGCCAGCGTGATGGCGAGCAACGGGAGGGTGTAGCGGTGCATCATCGAGCTTCCTTGCAAGTGGGGCAGAAATGCTGACCGTCCCGGCTGGCCCAGCCGAGTTCGGCGATCCGGGCTTCGGCTGCCGGGGACTGTGCGGTTGCACCGAGTGCCGCGTCGACGGCGAACTCGAAGGCCAGCTGTTTGCCGCAGCCATTGCAGTCGACCTGCCAGTTATGGATTGCCAGCTCGCGAAATACCGGCCCGCTGGCCACGGCCATCCATTGCCCGGGCGGGTTGATCAGGTGACGGACCTTTTCAACGGTCAGCCGCTGGGAAAGGTCGCGGCTGCCTTTGAGGGTTACCAGCAGGGTGTCGCCGCTGCGAATCGAACCGCCATTACCGGTGACCTGATAGCGGCCCGGCGCCAGTGCGCGGCATTCGGTGAGCGTGTGGGCGGGGTTGAGCAGGGTGTAGCGGAAGTCGTGTTCGGCCATGACTCGTGTTCGACGCTGAGTTGTGCGTGCAATGCTAGCACGAGCCCCGGCGGCAGGCGCGCCGCCGGGACGAATCGAGCGTGAGGGATCGAAGGTCACTGTGCCGGAGCGGGGTTCGACTTGCCGAAGGTGTCCTCGAAGAAGCGCTGCATGTCGCGCCAGGAGCGTTCGTCCGCGGCTTTCTGATAGGCCACGTCGAGGCCGTTCTTCTGATGGGCATCGGCACCGGGGTTGGTGAAACCGTGCTTGGCCCCCGGCAGGCTGACGAACTGGTAGTCGGCGCCGGCCTTGACCATCTCGACGTTCAGGGCCGCGACATCGTCGGCGCTGATCATGCTGTCTTCGGCGCCGTGCTCGACCAGCACTCGCGCCTTGACGCTACCCGGCGCGGCGCGGGTTTCGGTGGCCAATGCGCCGTGGAAGCTAACCACGCCGTCCAGCGGCACGCCCTGGCGCGCCATGTCCAGCACCACCTTGCCGCCAAAGCAGTAGCCGACCGCGCCCAGCTTGTCGGTATCCGTCTGTGCCTGCTCCTTGAGCAGGTCCAGCCCGGCATTGAAGCGGCCCTTGGCCGCATCGGCGTCCTTCAGTGCGGCCTGCATGAAGCTCATGGCGTCCTTGGGGTGCTCGGTGTTCTTGCCTTCACCGTACATGTCGATGGCCAGAGCGCTGTAGCCGAGTTCGGCGAGGTCGCGGGCGCGTTGCTTGGCGTAGTCGTTCAGGCCCCACCATTCGTGCACCACGACGATGCCGGGGCGCTTGCCTTCGATGGCGTCGTCGTAGGCGTAATAGCCGATCATCTTGGTGCCGTCGGCAGCGGTATAGGGGAGTTCCTGGGTTTGTACCGCGGCGTTGGCGGTAGCGCTGGCAGCCATGAGCAGGCCGAGTAGGCAGTGGCGCATCATGAGGTCTCCTTGACGGGCATGAGGTGAAAGAGGCGGTTCGACGAAGAATAGCGGGTGTTCGACTGCGCGCGCAGCGCCCGGGTTCGTCTGGCGACGCGATGGGGATGGCTGAAAACGAAAAAGCCCCGCCGGCTGGCAGGGCTTCGTTCGTCGAGCATGGTTGCGGTGTCAGCCGCCCAGGTAGGCGTCGCGCACCTTCGGATCGGTCAGCAGATCCTCGCCGCTACCCTGCATGACGATGTGGCCGTTCTCCAGCACATAGCCCCGATCAGCCAGCTTGAGCGCCTGGTTGGCGTTCTGCTCGACCAGGAACACGGTCACGCCATCCTCGCGCAGCTGTTCGATGATCTCGAAGATCTGCTGGATGATGATCGGCGCCAGTCCCAGCGACGGCTCGTCGAGCAGCAGCAGCTTGGGCTTGCTCATCAGCGCGCGGGCGATGGCGAGCATCTGCTGTTCACCACCGGACATGGTGCCGCCGCGCTGCTGATAGCGCTCCTTGAGCCGCGGAAACAGGCCGAGCACCTTGTCCAGCTGCTCCTGGAAATCGGCCTTGCCAGTGAAGAAACCGCCCATGGAGAGGTTCTCTTCAACGGTCAGACGAGCAAAGATCCGCCGCCCTTCAGGCACCACGGCAATGGCCTTGCGCATGATGTCGCAGGTCTGCTGGCCGACCAGCTCTTCACCCTGGAAACGGATGCTGCCGCTGGCCGCCTGCGGCGTGCCGCAGAGGGTCATCAGCAGGGTCGACTTGCCGGCACCGTTGGCGCCGATCAGGGTGACGATTTCGCCCTGTTCAACCTGCACGTTGATGTCGTGCAGGGCCTGGATCTTGCCGTAGAAGGTCGAGACGTTTTCGAAAGTCAGCATGCTTACGCCTCTCCCAGATAGGCTTTGATCACGTCCGGGTTGTTGCGGACCTGCTCGGGCGTACTGTTGGCCAGCGGGGTGCCCTGGTTGATCACGTAGATGTGGTCGGAAATGCTCATGACCAGCTTCATGTCGTGCTCGATCAGCAGCACGGTGACGCCGTGCTCGTCGCGCAGCATGGCGATCAGCGCCTTGAGGTCCTCGGTCTCCTTCGGGTTCAGGCCGGCGGCCGGCTCGTCGAGCATGAGGATGCGCGGGCGCGTCATCATGCAGCGGGCGATCTCCAGGCGGCGCTGCTGGCCGTAAGCGAGGGTGCCCGCCGGGCGGTTGGCGATATCCGTGAGGTTCACCTGTTCCAGCCAGTGTGCAGCGAACTCCATGGCCTCGCGTTCGCTCTGGCGGAACGCCGGCGTCTTCAGCAGACCTGCGAGAAAGTTGGTGTTCAGGTGCCGGTGTTGCGCCACCAGCAGGTTCTCCACCGCCGTCATGTCCTTGAACAGGCGGACGTTCTGGAAGGTGCGCACCACGCCCTGACGCGCGATCTTGTGGCCAGGTAGGCCGTGGATCGGCGTGCCGTCGAGGAGGATTTCCCCCGCAGTCGGCTGATAGAAGCCGGTCAGGCAGTTGAACACCGTGGTCTTGCCGGCGCCGTTGGGGCCGATCATCGATACCACTTGCTTGTCATGTACCTTCAGCCCCACCTCGTTGACAGCCAGCAGGCCGCCAAAACGCATCATCAGGCCGCGTACTTCTAGAATCGGGCGGCTCATTGCTTCAGCTCCAGGTGTGGGCGTTGCATCGGCAGCAGGCCTTGCGGACGCCAGATCATCATCAGCACCATCAGGGCGCCGAACATCAACATGCGGTATTCGCTGAATTCGCGCATCAGCTCAGGCAGCAGGATCATCACGATGGCGGCGAGGATCACCCCGAGCTGCGAGCCCATGCCGCCCAGCACGACGATGGCGAGAATGATCGCCGACTCGATGAAGGTGAACGACTCCGGCGAGACCAGCCCCTGGCGTGCGGCGAAGAAGCTGCCGGCGAAGCCGGCGAAGGTCGCGCCGAGGGTGAAGGCCGAGAGCTTGATCACGGTGGGGTTCATGCCCAGGGCGCGGCAGGCGATCTCGTCTTCGCGCAGGGCTTCCCAGGCGCGACCGATCGGCATGCGCAGCAGACGGTTGATCACGAACAGCGTCAGCAGCACCAGCAGCAGGGCGATCAGGTAGAGAAAGATCACCTTGTTCACCGAGTTGTAGGCGATGCCGAAATACTCGTGGAACGTCTGCATGCCCTCGGCGGCGCGGCGGTCGAAGGACAGGCCGAACAGCGTCGGTTTTTCGATGCCGCTGATGCCGTTCGGGCCGCCGGTGAGATCGGTCATGTTGCGCAGCAGGATGCGGATGATCTCGCCGAAGCCGAGGGTCACGATAGCCAGGTAGTCACCGCGCAGGCGTAGGACCGGGAAGCCGAGCAGGAAGCCGAACAGTGCGGCCATCGCCCCGGCGATCGGCAGCGCGGTCCAGAAACCGACCCCGTAGTAATGCGAGAGCAGCGCATAGGTATAGGCGCCGACGGCGTAGAAACCGACATAACCCAGGTCGAGCAGGCCGGCCAATCCCACGACGATGTTCAGGCCGAGGCCGAGCATCACGTAGATCAGGATCAGGGTGGCGATATCCACCGCGCCGCGCGAACCATAGAACGGCCACGCCAGCGCGAGCACGATCAGGCCCAGAATGATCCAGCGCTGGGTCGACGGCAGGGTAAGGAAGCTACCGGCACCGGCTGGCACGCTCGGCAGGCTCGGGCTGGCCGCCCAGCCGGCGGCCAGATGGGTGCGGAACAGTTGCCAGACGAACATGGCCACCGCACAGGCGGCGATGATCCAGAAGGTGCTCGCCTCGGCGCCATGCACTTCGACGCGGATGCCGACGGTGGTGAGCTTCAGGCCGAACACCGGCACCGCCACGGCGATGACCAGCAGGGCGCTGAAGAAGGCTGTACGAAGATTGCCGGTCATACCTTTTCGACCTCCGGGCGGCCGAGGATGCCGGTGGGGCGGAACAGCAACACGAGCACGAGCAGGCTGAAGGCCACCACATCCTTGTACTGATCACCGAAGATGTCGGCGCCGAAGGCTTCGGCCACGCCGAGCACCAGACCACCGAGCATGGCCCCGGGGATGCTGCCGATGCCGCCGAGAACCGCGGCGGTGAATGCCTTGATGCCGGCCAGGAAGCCAATGTGCGGGTTGATCACGCCGTACTGCATACTGATCAGCACCGCCGCGACGGCAGCCAGAGCTGCGCCGATGACGAAGGTCAGCGCGATGATGCCGTTGGTGTTGATGCCCAGCAGGTTGGCCATCTTCAGATCCTCGGCGCAGGCGCGGCAGGCACGGCCCAAGCGCGAGCGGGAGATGAACAGCGTGAGGCCGTACATGGCGACGAAGGTGACCACGAAGATTAGGATCTGCATGTAGGAGATCACCACGCCATTCATGGTGCTTTCGCCGAAGACCAGATTGCCCGGCATCAGGTTGGGGATGGCCTTGTCCTTGGAGTCCTGGGCCAGCAGCACGACGTTCTGCAGGAAAATCGACATGCCGATCGCCGAGATCAGCGGGATCAGCCGATTACTGCCGCGCAGCGGGCGGTAGGCGACCCGTTCGATGCTGTAGCCGTAGGCGCTGGTGACGATCATGGCCGCGACGAAGGCGCCGATCATCAGGATGGGCAGGGCGTCCAGGCCCATCATCGACAGGCCGACAATGGCGATGAACGTGACATACGAGCCGATCATGTACACCTCGCCGTGGGCGAAGTTGATCATGCCGATGATGCCGTACACCATCGTGTAGCCGATGGCGATCAGCGCGTAGGTGCTGCCAACGGTCAGCCCGTTGATCAGCTGTTGTAGGTAGTGGTAAAGCTCAGGCATCACTGCTCTCCGAAGTCCCTGCAATTCCATCCGGTCTGGCTGCGCTGCCCACGTCGAACACACCGCCCACCCTGGCGCGGCGCCACTGCGGTACGGCCCCCTGCGGATCACGCACGGCGCCGGTTCGAGGCGGGCCTGCTGTTCAGGCCGCTCGCTGGATTACAGGTATGGCAAGACGGCCCGGTGCTTGTGGCAGGGCCGCCCGCTAAAACAAAGCCCACAAGCGAGTGTGGGCTTTGCGAGGCTGATGGAAATTACTTGGCTTCGGTCTTGGTGCCGTCCTGGTGCCATTCATAGACGACGAAGTTGAAGTTCTTCAGGTCGCCTTTCTCGTCGAACTCCAGAACGCCGGTCGGGGTATCGAAGCTGTTGCTGCGCAGCGCTTCGGCGACCTTGTCGGTGTCGGTGCTGCCCGCCTTCTCGATGCCTTCGGCGATGACCTGAACCGCAGCATAGGCCGGGAACACGAACGGGCCGCTCGGATCCTGCTTCTTGGCCTTGAAGGCCTCGACCAATTCCTTGTTGCGCGGATCCTGGTCGAAGGATTTCGGCAGTGTCACGTACATGCCTTCGGAGGCCGGGCCGGCGATGGCGGAGATTTCCGAGTTGCCGACGCCTTCCGGACCCATGAAGCGTACATTCAGGCCCTTTTCCTTGGACTGGCGCAGCAGCAGACCCAGTTCCGGGTGGTAGCCGCCGTAATAGACGAAGTCCACGCCTTCGCGCTTGAGCTTGGCGATCAGCGAGGAGAAATCCTTGTCGCCGGCATTGATGCCTTCGAACAGGCCGACCTTGACGTTCTTGCTTTCCAGGGTCTGCTTGACGGCAGTGGCGATGCCTTCACCGTACTGCTGCTTGTCGTGGATGACCGCGACGTTCTTCGGCTTGACGTGGTCGGCAATGAAGTTGCCGGCGGTCGGGCCTTGCAGGCTGTCGAGGCCGATGGTGCGGAAGATCAGTTCGTAACCGCGGGAGGTGATGTCCGGGCTGGTGGACGCCGCGGTGATCATCAGGATGCCTTCGTCCTCGTAGATATCGGACGCCGGCTGAGTGGAGCTGGAGCAGAGGTGGCCAACGACGAACTTGACGTTGTCATTGACGATCTTGTTGGCCACCGCCACGGCCTGTTTCGGATCGCAGGCATCGTCGTAGCGAACGCCCTCGAGTTGCTGACCGTTCACCCCGCCGGCCTTGTTGATCTGCTCGATGGCCATTTCGGCCCCGATGAACTGCATGTCCCCGTACTGCGCCACCGGCCCGGTTACCGGCCCTGCCAATCCGATGCGGATCGTGTCGGCGGCCAGGCTGTAGCTGGCTGCGCCGGTCAGTGCCATTGCCAGGAAAATTTTCGAAAGACGCTGGTTGGTCTTCATAAGTGCTCCACTTGCATCGTTATTGTTTGAATCCTGCGGGCCGGAGTGCCGTTAAGAGGCGAACATCCCGAAACGCTCCGGCAACTGTACCGGCACAGTGTAGAAGTGTCTCCTCCCGTTTGCACAGCCGGCAGATTCAACCGTTTGATGGGAATCGGGGCGCGGGTATCATGGCGCCTTTTTCGTTACGGACGAATCCCATGGCCGACGACGCAAGCACTCTTTATGCCAAGCTGTTGGGCGAAACCGCAGCGATCACCTGGCAGGAACTGCAGCCTTTCTTCGCCCGCGGCGCGTTGCTGCAGGTGGCTGGCGAGGCCGATCTGGTCGAGGTAGCGGTGGCGGTAGCCGAGGACGATCAGGCCAAGGTGGCCGCCTGGCTGACCAGTGGGCAGTTGACGAAGATGCCTGCCGAGCAGGCGCAAGACTGGCTGGAGCGCGATCCTGACCTCTGGGCCGTGGTCGTCGCGCCCTGGGTGCTGGTGCAGGAACGCGTCGGCAAACCTGCACTGCACTGAAAAGGGGCGAGGCTCGCGAGCTGCCAGGTGTGGAGCCAGCCCGCACCCGAAGGTTTAGCCGAGCTTCTTGCAGACCTCTTTGCGGTTTGGCATCTGCTTGCATTTTTCGCTGAGTGCGCGCAGTTCACTCTCATTGTTCTTGAGCTTATGGGCGAGCATCTTTTCGACAATGAACTGTTCCTGTGAACCCAGGTGGCGTTCAGCCCGTTCAATGGTCGCAAGGGCTGCACCTGGATCGCCATTGTTCAGATGGTAGTGAACCAGTTGTTCGTAGACTTCCGGTCCCGCTAGCGACCAGTCCTTGATCGCGTTGAGCTGTGCCAGGGCACGACGTTTGTCTCCGGTTGCCATGTGGACGTTGAAAAGGCTACGACGAATGCCTGGCTGGTTAGCCACCGGAGACTTGAGGGCTCGCTCGGCCAAGGTTCGGGCATCCTTGAGATTCTTCTGAGCCAGGGCTTCATTGGCTCCGTAGGCGTTCCTGTACGCGTCCAGTGAGGCTTTCACGCTTGGCGCGTTGCGGACTGTAAGCCAGTTCCGTTTATTCACCCGGTTGTAGCGCTCGGCATCGTACTCGCGCTGCAGATAATGGCGCAGGTCGTCGTCGCGACGCTGGGCTGACATGTGTGAGCGGGTGAGGTGTTGGCCGACTGCGCTGACGGTGGTCATCAGGCCCTGATTGACGAACGTGTTGATCTCCTGAGTAAAGCCGTTCAGGTCGAGGCGCTGCAGCGAATCCTGCATCGCGCTCCGTCTAGCCTGTATGAAACCAGCCATGAGGGGTTCCTGCTTGCCCTGAAAGTCGCTGAGTCGCTGCAGGCTATGGCTGGCACCGCGCGGCGCGTAATGCGCGCGGATTAGCAGATCGGTACCTAGCAGATCTGCCTGGTCTTCCTGGGCACGACCCCAGGCGGTGTTCCATACGTTGTCCGAAAAGGTGTTGGCGAGAGAGGTGTAGAGCACTGTATCGCCGATAGCCCTCTGCGTGGCTTGCGGATTCTTGCTGACCACCTTCCACTTCGATGCTCCGCGATCCAGACGAGAGTCTGCGACCATCGTCGCAATGACCGCGGTAGTGGCAATGTTGGTCAGCAGTTCGCGCTGCTCGTTGAAGGCTTGGCGGCGATCATGGTGACGCAGCAGCACATGGCTCATTTCATGGGCCAGCATCGCCGCGATTTCGTCCTCGCTTTCTACGCTTTCCAGCATGCCGAGCGGCACGTAGAGATTGCCGTACGGGTCGGCTGATGGCCCGAACGAGTAACTGTCGGTGACCGTTATCCGCAACTGTGGCTGTTCACCAGGCCAACCCTTGGCGAGGCGTTCGACGATGCCTTGCAGATAGTTCTGCAGCGCAGGAATCAGCACTACGTTCTGTTGGCGGATTTCATTGGCTGGCAGGTTACGACCGTCATAGCTAAGTCGCAGGTTTTGGGTGTGTTGCGGATCGAGGCGGAAGTAACTGCGAACCTCCTCCTGCTCCAGGTATTTGCCCTGGAATCTGCTTTGTGTGCTTTGCCCGGCAAGATTGATCAGCGCGTCGGGTGCTCCTTTGAGCGTGCTGCATCCGCCGAGACAAGCCAGCAGTAGGGCCGACGCCAATGCGGCCGGCTTAGGCAATAGATCAGTTCTTCGCACAGCCGGCCCCGTACCCAATGGTGGAGAGATTGGTTGCGCTTTCTGCGCGGGCCTTGGGTAGCGCTGCACACGGCATTGGGCACGGTCTTGCCTTGACTCAGGCGGACATCCACACCGTCCAGCCAGACCAGCTGCCCGGCTACCTCGACCTGCACCAGTTCAAGATCGTCATTCCACTGCTGTGCGGCCAGTGGTGTGGCGGGTAACTCGGCGCGTGCAACCTTCTTCAGCAAACGACCCTCCGCATCAAGGAGGGCGATCGGATCGTTGGTGTATTGCTCGACGGTCAATCCGGCCGCGTAGCTGGTACTGCTGAGCAGCAGGGCGCAGAGCAGGGTGAGGGGGGTGCGCATGATGACTCCTTTCGTGTGCTGGTCGAGGGGAGGGAGGGGCATTCCGGTTCTTCTGGCAATAGCACGCCAATCAGCAGCAACAAGCCAAGGATGTTCACTGGAGAGACACGCAAGTGATAAAGCAGCAGACTGATTAGCAGCAGACAGAGCGTCGCGCCGAGCGCGAACGCCAGGCGATGCTTGGGCGATAGTCCTGCGCGGGCCGAGTGAAACCAGAGAATGATCAGGGCAAAGAAGAACTCGAGCAGGTCCAGGACATCGATTTCGGTATTCAACAGCTGGGGTGGTGCGGCGATGTATTTCTGGTCGTACTCGATCAAGTTATCCAGCGCCATGGCGTGGGCGTAAACGCCCGGCAGCTTGCCGTGAACTGGGGAGCTGGTGAGGTCCTCGGCGGAGCTGATCGAGGCACCGACCAAAACCAGGCGATCGCCAAGCAGCTCTCGCAACAAGGCTCGCTCCTCCGGTACGGTCGTAGCCAGAGCACTCGCGGTAATCGTCAGGTGATACGGACAGCGTGCTTCCGCAGGAGCGCTGATGCGCCAGAACACTGCCTGAGCAATCTGGCTAAGAATTCTGCTCCAGAGTCCGGATGACGAAGCACATTGGCTGACGTCGCTCACCAGACGCTGCTCTCGCGCCGGGTCACCGCCCCATTGCAGAGCGATCGGCGGCTGCTCCCCGGCGAGCTGCGCCGTTGCTGGTAGCGGCGGGCAGGCATGGCTTGAGCAGTAGCGTCGGTACAACGCGAAGGCCGCACTGTCCATCCAGCCGTACGCGGTTTCGGCTGCCAGCGGATACTGATCTTCATAACCGCTCCAGCTCACGAGTGCCGGCTCGCTGACTTCGGTAAAGATCGGCAGGGCATTGGATTCAGCGCTGCCGGAGTTGGCGAGATACAGCGGCACGCCGGCAGCTCGATAGCGTTCGAACACGTTGGACAGGAGTCGGCTGCTATCGCTGTTGCGTCCGCGGGAGTGGTCATAGCTGTACATCAGGTCAACCATGACCGCGGCTGGCCGATAGGCCAGGAGTTGGCGGAAAAGCTTGCTCTGTTCGCTGTAGGGCAGTGGCCAATGGCTTTCGCGCTGGCGCAGAAAAGCGTCATCGATGATGACAACGGCGATTTGCTCTCTGGCGCCGGCATCGCCGTAGGCGTTGGCTTGCAATTGGTTGAGCAGGCGGGACGATGCGCCATCGGTGGCCGTAGTCAGGCCGAAGGGATCGAGCAGGATTGCCAGCAATGCCAATACGGTTCTTAACGTAGACAACTGGCGCGGTAGGGCCGGCACTTCATCATCCTTGATGATTCCAAAACGACATCACGGATGTTCGGTGAATTAGCTCACAAAAGTCAACGGAGTCGGCCGCGACGATTAGCCTCTTACCCAGCGCTGCCTGGCCCAGGCGCTCAGACTGTCCACCGCCAGCACGATCGCCAGCATGGCGAGGATCACGGTCGAGGCCTGGGCTTCCTGGAACAGGCTGAGGCTCATGTAGAGCATCTGCCCCAGGCCGCCGGCGCCGACGAAGCCCAGCACGCTGGCCATGCGGATGTTGTTCTCCCAGCGGTACAGCGTGTAGGCCACCAGCTGCGGCCACAAAGTCGGCAGGGTGCCGTAGCAGAACGCGGCGACCCGGCCGCTACCGGCCAGGCGCAGGGCGTCGGCGGGGGGCGGCGGGGTGTTCTCCAGCGCCTCGGCGAACAGCCGCCCCAACACTCCGGCCGTGTGCAGGGCCAGCGCCAGGGTGCCGGCGTTCGGTCCTAGGCCAGCGGCGAGCACCATCAGCGCCGCCCACACCAGTTCCGGAATCGCCCGCAGCGCATTGAGCAACAGCCGCGATGCAGCTTGCGCAACCAGGCCGAAGCGCCCCGCGGCCGGTAGCGCCAGCAACAGGCCAAGAATTGCCGCGAGCAGGGTGCCGATGGCCGACATGGCCAGGGTTTCCAGCGTGCCGTGGGCGATCGCCCGCAGATGACTGGCCGATAGATCCGGGGTCGTGAAACCCGACGCGTAGGCAGCCATCTGGGTCAGGCCGTCGCGGCTGAGCAGCGCGGCGCTGTCCAGTTGCAGGAAGGCGAATGCTGCCACCACGGCACCGAGCAGACCCAGCGGGATGAGCAGGCGCGACAGCAGCCTCATGCGAACCTCCAGCGCAGCAGCCGGCTGAGCAGGTCCGCCAGCAGCACCAGGGCGAGGAAGGTCAACAGCATGCTGGCCACCTCGCCGCCGGCGAACATGCGCATCGACAGATCCATCTGCTGACCCAGTCCGCCGGCACCGACGAAGCCCATCACCACCGATGCACGAATCGCGCATTCCCAGCGGTAGACGCTGTAGGACAGCATCTCTCCGGTGGCCTGCGGCAGCACGCCGTAGAAGAACGCCTGCAGCCGCGATGCGCCGCCGCCGAGCAGCGCGCGGGCCGGCAGCGGGTCGACCGATTCGAAAATCTCTGCGTAGACCTTGCCGAGCATGCCGGCGTAGGTGATGGTGATGGCCAGCACGCCGGCCGTTGGGCCGAGGCCGACGGCGCGGACGAACAGCAGTGCCCAGACGATTTCCGGGATGCTGCGCAGCACGATCAGCAGGCCGCGCACCGGCCAGCGCAGGGCGTGGGTCCACCAGGCCGGACGGCCGCCTCGACTGAGCGCCGAAAGTGACAGCGCGCGGGTGGCGAGAAGGGCGCAAGGGATGGCGATGGCCAGCGCCAGGGTCATGCCGGCGGTGGCGATGGCGAGGGTTTCCAGCGTCGCCTGCCAGAGCAGGGCGAGGAATTCGCCGCCATGTTCCGGCGGCCAGAAGGCCGAAACGAAGCTGCCCATGGTATCGGCGTTGCTGCCGTCGAACAGGACGCTCAGGTCCAGCTCGCTCAGCCGCAGGCCCGGCCAGAGCAGCGCCACGGCCAGCAGTGTCAGCAGCAGGCGAGAGGTGGCGGCAGGGTCGCGGGGAACGAGCGCGGGGTTCAGCATCGCGGAATGTTCAGCTGCACGCGCGGCGCCGGTGCCGATGCTGGCGGGCGTCCGAGCTGCTCGTTGGCGTACAGCGCGGTCAGCTCGTCCTGACCGACCGCGGCGGCGGGTTTGTCGAACAGGATGCGACCGTCCCGCACGCCGACGATGCGCGGGAAATGCTCCAGTGCCAGCTCCACCGCATGCAGGCTGGCCAGCAGGGTGGCGTTTCGCCGTTGCGCCTCGCGATTGAGCAGGCCGAGGGTGTGGTTAGCCAACACCGGGTCCATTGCCGAAACGGGTTCGTCAGCGAGGATCAGGTCCGCACCCTGGTAGAGGATGCGGGCGATACCGACGCGCTGCAGCTGGCCGCCGGAGAGCTGATCGCAGCGCATGTACAGCTTGTCTGCCAGGTCCAGGCGACCGAGTGCGTCGGCAGCGCCCTGGCGATCCAGCGGGTAGATCAGGCTGAGCAGGCTTTTGGCGAGCGACCACTGGCCAAGACGCCCGGCCAGCACCGCGGTGATGACCCGTTGCCGAGGTGGCAGCGGCGGCGCCTGGTGGATCAGGCCAATGCGCGTGCGCAGGCGCTGGCGAGCCCCGGCGGAGAGCGACCAGGGACGCTGTCCGAGCAGCTCGACTTCGCCGCTGGCGGGCTTGAGTGCCGTGGCCAGCAGACGCAGCAGGGTGGTCTTGCCGGCGCCAGACGGGCCGATGATGGCGACGCGCTCGCCGGGTGCGACCGCCAGGTCGATGCCCCGTAGCGCCAGCTGGCCACCAGCGTGCGTGTGATCGACACCGGCAAGCCTCAGCGCCGGGCCGTGCGCTGCGGCATGGTCCGGCGTCTGGGTGGTTTGCAAGTTGTTCATGAGCGACGCGAACGTGGCGTCACTTCAGCAGGCCGGCCGCGCGCGCAGCCTCCTCGATGCCTTTGTAGTTTTCCGGCTTGGTCTCGATGAAGCGCGAGGCGGCCTGCAGGTCGAGAATCGCCTTGTGCTCCGGGTTGGCCGGATCGAGGGCGAGGAAGGCTGCCCTGATCTTTTCGACCAGCGCCGGATCGAGATTGCCGCGTACCGTCCAGTTGTAGTCGTAGTAGGGCGGGGTGGTGGAGATCACCCGGACCTTATCGGTATCGACCTTGCCGGCCGCAACGAGCTTGTCCCAGACCGAGGCGTTGAGCACGCCGGCGTCGGCCTTGCCAGCTTCGACCCAGGCGGCGGTGGCGTCGTGGGCACCGGAGTAGGCGATGCGCTTGAAGTACTTCTCCGGCTCGATGCCATCCTTGAGCATGAAGTAGCGCGGCATCAGGCTGCCGGAGGTGGAGGACACCGAGCCGAACGCGAAGGTCTTGCCCTTCAGGTCGGCCAGCGATTTGACTTCGGGGTCGGCGGTGATGAACTTGCTGGTGAACTGCTCGTCCTGCTCGCGCTGCACCAGCGGGATCGCATCGCCGGTCTTCAGGCGGGTCTGGACGAAGGTGAAACCGCCGAGCCAGGCGAGGTCGAGGCGATCGGAGGCCAGGGATTCGACGACGGCGGCGTAATCTGACACCGGGGTGAATTTCACCGGCATGCCCAGTTGCTGTTCCAGATACTCGCCCAGCGGCTTGAACTTGCGGATCAGCTCGGTCGGTGCTTCGTCGGGGATGGCGGAAACCCGAAGGGTTTCAGCCGCATGGGTGGCCGTAATAGACAGGGACAGGGCAAGGCCGGCGACGGCTGCCAGGGAGCGCTTCAGCATTGAGGGTTCTCCGGTTCAATAGCGGAAAAAGCGCGCGGATTATAGAACCTCTGCGGCACATCGCGGCAAGGGAAAGCGCCATCCGTGCCTCGGCGCGGCGCCAGGCAAGGAAATCGGCTCGCTCGGCGAACTTTTTTCAGCGGCCATACCTAAGGAATCTGTAGTGGCCGAATATCAGCAAAGTGCCACCCGCGCAGGGCAAGGGATACGAATGTGAAAGGCGGTAAGCGGCGGAAAACGACGATGGTCTGGGCGGATGGTCATTCCTTCAGGGAGGTTGCACGGATAGAGGCTAGCTCGCCGGACACCGTGCCCCCGCGCAATGCACCGCTTGGCGAGAAGATGTTGGTCGAGGCGCGTCTGGCCGTGGTTCTGCTCGGGCCACTGCTCATCGACCTGCCCCAGACCTGAGGCCGAACCTCGACCTCCCTGCCGCGGATCACTGCGGCAGGGCATTCGCGGCGGGCTGCTCAGACAGCGCTGAACAGCAACAGCAGCACGACACCGAGTATCAGTCGGTAGATCACGAATGGCAGCATGCCGACACGCTCAAGCAGCTTGAGGAAGAGGTGGATGCACAGATAGGCGCTCACCGCCGACAGCACCACGCCCAGCCCCATCGCCGGCCAATCCACTGGCGCGCCGCCTTCGACCAGATCCAGTGTGCTCAGCGCACTGGCGAGCACGATCACCGGAATCGACAGCAGAAAAGAGAAGCGCGCCGCGCCCGAGCGCGACAAGCCGAGCAGCAGGCCGGCGGTCATGGTCACACCCGAGCGCGAGGTACCAGGAATCAGCGCCAGTGCCTGGGCACAGCCGATCAGCAGAATGTCCTTCCAGGAGAGGCTGTGCTCGTCGCGCGGTTGCGCGGTACGCCGGCTGACCACATCCGCCCACCACAGCAATATGCCAAAGCCGATGGTGGCCCAGGCGATCACCAGCGGTGAGCGCATGTGCACTTCGATGAAGCCCTTGAACAGCAGACCGGCGATGCCCACCGGAATCGTGCCGAGAATCACCGCCCAGGCGAGCCGACTGTCGCCGACGCGCTCGCGGCGTCCGAGCGAGGTAAACCAGTCGCGGGTCATGCCGAACACCTCCTGGCGGAAATACCAGACCACGGCGGCGAGCGTGCCGAGGTGAACCGCCACGTCGAATGCCAGTCCCTGGTCGTCCCAGCCCACGAGGTGTGGGAAGAGGATCAGATGAGCCGAGCTCGAAACCGGCAAGAACTCGGTAAGCCCCTGCACGATGGCCAGGACGATGATCTGAACTAATTCCATTGCGTACTTCCTGCGATCTGTTCGAATGCGCGCCGCAGCAGGGCGCGTGGTTGAGTGGCGTGATGAGGCCGGGCCTCGGAGCTTCCTTCAGAGGCGCACGAGGGCGGATCGTTCCGGTTGGCTTGGCGATTTGCTCGTCGGTCGTCTCGATGTACGGCTCGTCGGCGCGAACCGAAGGCGGATCACATGGCCGTTCGCGATGGTGCGGCGCTAGAATCAGGGCCTTGTTTGCCAAGGAGCCGTCCATGTCCGATCTGCCAACTCTCGCCTTCGCCGGTATCGGTCTGATGGGCCTGCCGATGTGTCGCCGCCTGCTCGCGGCAGGTTATCAGCTGGTCGTCTGGAACCGCTCGCCCGACAAGTGCCAGCCGCTGATCGAACTTGGCGCCAGGGCCGTGGCGACCCCCGCGGAGCTGTGTGCCGAGGCCGACATCGTGCTGCTTTGCCTGGCCGATACCGCCGCCGTGCGCGAGGTGCTGTTCGGCAAGGGGGGCATCGCCGAGGGCGGCAAGGCCGGCAAGCTGCTGGTCGACCATTCCAGCCTGGAGCCGACAGCGACCCGCGACATGGCCGCCGAGCTGGAATTCCGCAGTGGCATGCGCTGGGTCGATGCGCCGGTCTCCGGTGGCACCGCCGGCGCGGAAGCCGGCACGCTGGCGATCATGGCCGGCGGGCGCGCCGAGGACGTCGAACGGGTGCGCCCGATCCTGATGAACCTGGGCCAGCGTCTGACCCATATGGGTGAGGTGGGTGCCGGGCAGGTGACCAAGGTCTGCAACCAGATGATCGTCGCCTGTAACGCCCTGGTGATCGCCGAGGTGGTGGCGCTGGCCGAGCGCGCCGGGGTCGATGCCAGCCTGCTGGCGCCGGCACTGGCGGGCGGTTTCGCTGATTCCAGACCGTTGCAGATTCTTGCCCCGCAGATGGCTGCAAGTGAGTTCGAGCCGGTGAAATGGCACGTGCGCACCTTGCTCAAGGATCTCGACACCGCAGTGAAACTGTCCCGCGAGCAGGGCTCGGCGACCCCCTTGAGCGGTTTGGCCGCGCAGCTGATGCGCTTGCACGGCAGCCAGGTCAATCTGGAGCGCGATCCGGCAACGCTGGTCGAGATGTACCGGGAGGGCGACCAGTGAAGATCGCCGCCAACCTCTCGCTGCTGTTTACCGAGCTGCCCCTGGCCGAGCGCATCCTCGCCGCCCGCGTCGCCGGCTTCGATGGCGTGGAAATCCAGTTTCCCTATGAGGTGCCGGCCATCCAGTTGCGCGCGCAACTCGAGCGCGCCGGCCTGCCACTGGTGCTGATCAACCTGCCGGCCGGCGATCTGATGCAGGGCGGTCCCGGGTTGGCGGCCGTGCCGGAGCGGCAGGAAGCCTTCGACAATGCCTTGCAGGAGGCGCTGACCTACGCACTGATGGCGCGCCCGGCGTGTGTCAACGTGCTGCCGGGCCGACTGGCGGAGGGCGTTGAGCGCGAACTGGCGCTGGAGACGTTGGAGCACAACCTGTGGAAGACCGCCGATGCCTTCGACATGCTCGGCATCCGCGTGCTCTGCGAGGCGATCAACCCGCTCGACATGCCGGGCTTTCTGGTCAACAGCGCGGCGGATCTGGCGACGTTGCTGGAGCGGGTTGACCACCCCAACTGCATGGCGCAGCTGGACTTCTACCACATGGCCCGCCAGGGACTGGACCTGCCGGGGTGCATCACCCAGCTGGCCGGGCGTATCGGTCACGTACAGTTCGCCGATTGCCCCGGGCGCGGCGCCCCGGGCAGCGGCGAAGTGGACTTTGCGGGTGCGCTGCAGGCATTGCAGACCAGCGGCTACCAGGGCTGGCTGGGCGCGGAATACAAGCCGGGCGAGCAGGGCAGCGAGGCCAGTCTGGGATGGCTGGCCGATTGGCGTGCCCGCTGACCATCGCGCGGCATAAGCGAGGCTGATGTTCGGAGACAGGATCAGGTACAGACTCTAGAGTCATCGTCGAGTCCCGGCTGGTCTGCGGCCGGAATATAAGAACAATCGAGACCGACGTCATGCAGCCTTCCACCCAAGCTTCCAACGCCTGGCGCGTGCTGTTTCTGCTGTTTCTGGCGAACCTGTTCAACTTCTTCGATCGCACCATCCCGGCGATCATCGCCGAGCCGATTCGTCTGGAATGGAGCCTCAACGACTTCCAGCTCGGCCTGATCGGCACCGCCTTCACCATCGTCTATGCCATTGCCGGTCTGCCGCTGGGGCGCATGGCCGACCTCGGTTCGCGGCGCAAGATCATGGGCTGGGGGCTCACCGCCTGGAGCGGCCTGACGGCGATCAACGGGCTGGCCTGGAATTTCTGGAGCTTCCTGCTGGTGCGTATGGGCATCGGCATCGGCGAGGCCAGCTACGCGCCGGCCGCCAACTCGCTGATCGGCGACCTGTTCCCGGCACACAAGCGGGCACGGGCCATGGGCATCTTCATGCTGGGCCTGCCGCTGGGACTGCTGTTGGCATTCTTCACCATCGGCTCCATGGTCGAGGCGTTCGGCAGTTGGCGTGCGCCCTTCTTCATCGCCGCGGTGCCGGGGCTGGTGCTGGCGCTGTTCATCTTCCTGATCCGCGAGCCTAAGCGCGGTGCGGCGGAGACCGTCAAGGTCTCGCAGGAGCCGGTGCAGCAGCCGGTGCGCAAAGTCCTGGCCATTCGTACCTTCTGGTGGCTGGTGCTGGCCGGGTTGGCGTTCAACTTCGCCACCTACGCCTGCAACGCCTTCATGGTGCCGCTGCTGATGCGTTACCACGGGGTCTCTTTGGTCAATGCATCGGTCGCCACCGGCGTGATCGTCGGCCTGACCGGTTTGATCGGGCTGACCTTGGGCGGCTGGGTCGCTGACCGCATCCATCAGCGCTTTGCCCGTGGCCGGCTGATATTCGCCGCGGTGAGCATGCTGGTCGCCACGCTCGCGACCGGCTACGCCTTGCTCGCCGGGCGGATCGACGTGGGCGTGTTCGTTGCGGTGTTCAGCATCGGCTGGCTGTTCTCCTACAACTTCTATACCTGCGTCTACACCGCGATCCAGGACGTCGTCGAACCGCGCCTGCGGGCCACGGCCATGGCGCTGTTCTTCGCCGGTCTGTACCTGCTCGGTGGCGGCATGGGCACCGTGGTGGTGGGGCTGCTTTCGGACCACTTCGCCGAGGCGGCGATGCTCGCGGCAGGCGCCAGCGAGATGGCCGAGGCCTTCCGTGCCGAAGGGCTGCACGGGGCGATGTACCTGATTCCGGCGTCGCTGCTGCTGACCATGGTGTTCCTGTTCCAGGCCTCGCGGACCTTCTGTGCCGATGCCAAACGCATGACGGCGGGGATGACCGCCGCAGCGCCCGGCGCGGAGGCGGTGCCTGCCTGATACACGTTGCGTCATGGGGTTTGTGCCCGGACCAGCAATGGCCGGGCATTTTTTTCATCTGGACAAAGCCGGCGAGGGGTTGACCGACGATAGGCCTGCAACGGTGGACCACCTCCTTTACACTGCGCGGCCGTTTTTTCTGTACCCGCGGACCACGCCATGCTCAATGCTTCACCCGCCCGCGCCTGCGGCATCGATTTCGGCACCTCCAACTCCACGGTCGGCTGGTGGCGGCCGGATGCCGATCCGCTGATCGCCCTCGAGGGTGATCAGCCGACGCTGCCCTCGGTGGTGTTTTTCAACCTCGAAGAGCGCCGCCCGGTCTACGGTCGCCAGGCGCTGCACGAATACCTCGAAGGCTACGAAGGCCGGCTGATGCGCTCGCTCAAGAGCCTGCTCGGCTCCAAGCTGCTGAAGAGCGAAACCACCGTGCTCGGTAGCGCCATGCCGTTCAAGGAGATCCTTGGCCTGTTCCTCGGCACTCTCAAGCAGCGTGCCGAGACGGCCGCCGGCCGGCCATTCGAGGAAGTCGTGCTGGGGCGGCCGGTGTTCTTCGTCGACGACGACCCACAGGCGGACCGCGAGGCATCGGACACCCTCGCCGCTGCCGCCCGCAAGATCGGCTTCAAGGAGGTGTCGTTCCAGTACGAGCCGATCGCCGCGGCCTTCGACTACGAGTCGCGCATCGAACGCGAGGAGCGTGTTCTGATCGTGGATATCGGCGGCGGTACATCCGACTTCTCGCTGGTGCGTCTGGCGCCCGAGCGCCGCGCGGTGGACGACCGGCAGGCGGATATCCTCGCCACTGGTGGCGTGCATATTGGAGGCACCGACTTCGACAAGCAACTCAGCCTGCACGGGGTGATGCCGCTGTTCGGCTATGGCAGCCGGATGAAGAGCGATGCGCCGATGCCCACCAGCACCCACCTCAACCTCGCCACCTGGCACACCATCAATGCGGTCTACGCGCCAGCGTCGCAGCGCGCGCTGCAGAGCATGCGCTACGACATCGTCGATCCCACCGGTATCGACCGCTTGTTCCGCCTGATCGAGCAGCGCGCCGGGCACTGGCTGGCGATGCAGGTGGAGCAGGGCAAGATCGAGCTGACCGAGCAGCAGCGCTTCGCCATCGACTTCCAGCGCATCGAGCCGGATCTGCGCTTCGAGCTGAGCCGGCAGGGTTTCGAGAGCGCCATCGCCGCGCTGCTCGAACGCATCGGCGTCAGCATTGGACAGCTACTGGCCGATGCCGGGGTGCGTGCCGAGGAGGTCGACACGGTGTTCTTCACCGGCGGTTCCAGTGCCATTCCCGCGCTGCGCGACAGCGTCGCCGAGCTGCTGCCGCGGGCGCGTCATGTCGAGGGCAACCGCTTCGGCAGCATCGGCAGCGGGTTGGCCATCGAGGCGCGCAAACGCTACGGTTGAGCCGGGCCGCAACGTCATTCGCTGACACAAAAACTTCACACTGACGGGTCAACGTCGGGTGCAGGCTGCGGGTCCCATTAACGGTGCTCAAGCGGAGCGTCTTCATGGAGAGCAATTCGATGGCCTATCGCATCCGACCTACTCGCAATGCCGCCAAGGAAGTGCGCAAGGCCGCCCTGCAGCGCATCGACAAGGCGATCCAGGCGCTTACGGTCGAGGCGGATGAGCGCGCGGAAGGGGTGCATCAGGCGCGTAAGCGCTTCAAGGAACTGCGAGCCTTGTTGCGGCTGGTACGCGAGCCGCTCGGTGCACGTTTCAAGCTCGACAACCGGCGGCTGCGCGACGTGGGGCGGTGCCTGGCCGAGTCTCGCGATGCTACGGCGATGCTGGAAAGCTGGGATGCGCTGGCGCGGGCCAACCAGCCATTGTTCGTCAGCGACGCGTTCCGCCAGATCCGTCTGCAATTGCAGCAGCGCGCTGCGCCGGATGGTGAGGTGCACGGGAATTTCGAGACGGAGCTGACCGAGGTGCTGGGCGAACTGCGTGCGCTGACCCAGGATGTGCAGCACTGGAAGCTGTCGGGCAAGGGTTTCGGGCTGCTCGCCAATGGGCTGCGCCGCACCTACAGCGATGGGCTGCGGGACCTGGAACGGGCTGAGCGGGACGGTTCGGATGAATTGCTGCACGAATGGCGCAAGCGGGTAAAGGATCACTGGTATCACTGCCAGCTGCTCTCGCCGTGCTGGCCGGATGCGCTGGAAAGCCGCGCCGAGCAGCTCAAGCAGGTCGCCGATGCCTTGGGCGATGACCACGATCTGGCGATGATGGCGCATCTGATGCAACGCGAGCCCGACCTGTTCGGCGCGCCGGAGACTCGAGAACAGTTGCGGTGTTGTATCGAACAGCGCCGCGAGCAGCTGCAGCAACGAGCGCTGCGCCTTGGTCGGCGGCTCTACGCCGAAGGGCCGAAGGCGCTGGTCACCCGAATTGCGGCCTACTGGTGCATCGCCCGGGCGGAGCGCCGTTAGCTTCGCACGTGGCCCTGAGGGCGGGCCTCAGCCCGCCGATCATGGCCGGGATGCGCCAGCTTATCCGGCAACCAGCACGCGTATCGCTTCCAGGCGCAAGGCAGCCTTCTCCAGCGCTGCCAGGCCGTCTTCGCGCTGCTGGCGCAGGGCGTCGATCTCGCTGTCACGTACGCTCGGGTTGACCGCCTGCAGCGCCACCAGTCGCGCCAGTTCCTCGTCCAGCCCGGCCTTGAGCTTGCGCTGGGCTTCGGCGACCCGTTCGACATGGCGCGGCTTGATCTTCGCCTCGGCGGCGGCGATCTGCGTGGCCAGTACGTCGCGCTGGGCCTGGACGAACTTGTTGGCGCTGGCGCGTGGCACGCTTTCCAGCTGATCGTTGAGCGTGTCGAAGGCCACCTTGGCCGCCAGGTCGTTGCCGTTGCCGTCGAGTAGGCAGCGCAGCGCCAGCGGCGGCAGGAAGCGGCTCAGCTGCAGGGCGCGCGGCGCCACCACCTCGCTGACGAACAACAGTTCTAGCAGCACGGTGCCCGGCTTGAGCGCCTTGTTCTTGATCAGCGCCACCGCGGTGTTGCCCATGGAGCCGGACAGCACCAGGTCCATGCCGCCCTGCACCATGGGATGCTCCCAGGTGAGGAATTGCATGTCCTCGCGGGCCAGCGCCTGCTCGCGGTCGTAGGTGATGGTCACGGCCTCGTCGTCGCCCAGCGGGAAACTGGCGTCCAGCATCTTTTCGCTGGGGCGCAGTACCAGAGCGTTTTCCGAATGATCTTCGCTGTCGATGCCGAATGCATCGAACAGCTGCTCCATGTAGATCGGCAGGGCGAACTGGTCGTCCTGCTCCTCGATGGCTTCGACCAGCGCCTTGCCTTGTTCGCCGCCGCCGGAATTGAGCTCCAGCAGGCGGTCACGGCCGGCATGCAGCTCGGCTTCCAGGCGTTCACGCTCGGCGCGGGCTTCGTCGATCAGCAGTTGATAAGCGTCGTCGTCACCTTCTTCCAGCTGCGCCAGCAGCCGCTGACCAAAGCGGTGCTGCAGTGCGTTGCCGGTCGGGCAGGTGTTGAGGAAGGCGTTCAGGGCCTGGTGATACCACTGGAACAGGCGCTCCTGCGGGCTGGTCTCCAGGTACGGCACGTGCAGCTGGATGGTGTGCTGCTGGCCGATACGGTCGAGGCGGCCGATGCGCTGCTCGAGCAGGTCCGGATGAGCCGGCAGATCGAACAGCACCAGATGGTGGCTGAACTGGAAGTTGCGGCCTTCGCTGCCGATTTCCGAGCAGATCAGCACCTGCGCGCCGAACTCCTCGTCGGCGAAGTAGGCCGCGGCGCGGTCGCGTTCGAGGATGCTCATGCCTTCGTGGAATACCGTGGCCGGGATGCCGGAGCGCACGCGCAGCGCGTCCTCCAGATCCAGCGCAGTCTCGGCGTGGGCGCAGATGACCAGCACCTTGTACTTCTTCAGCATCTTCAGGGTGTCGATCAGCCACTCGACACGCGGGTCGAACTGCCACCAGCGGTTCTGCTCGTCGGCCGGTTCCTGCTGACTCTGGAAGGCGACTTCCGGATACAGCTCGGCGTGCTCGCCCAGCGGCAGCTCCATGTATTCGGCGGGGCAGGGCAGCGGGTAGGGGTGCAGCTGGCGCTCGGGAAAGCCCTGCACGGCGGCGCGCGTATTGCGGAACAGCAGGCGGCCGGTGCCGTGACGGTCGAGCAGCTCGCGGATCAGCCGACTGCTGGCCTCGATATCGCCATCGGTGGCGGCGGCGAGCAGGGCTTCGCCTTCGGCGCCGAGGAAATCATGGATGGTCTGATGAGCCTGCTGCGAGAGACGACCCTCGTCGAGCAGTTCCTGCACGGCTTCGGCCACTGGCTGGTAGCTGGAGCTCTCGGCGCGGAAGGCGTCGAGGTCGTGAAAGCGATTCGGGTCGAGCAGGCGCAGACGGGCGAAGTGGCTGTCCAGGCCCAGCTGTTCCGGGGTTGCGGTCAGCAGCAGCACGCCGGGGATCACTTCCGCCAGCTGTTCGACCAGCCGGTATTCGGCGCTGGCACTTTCCGGGTGCCAGACCAGATGGTGCGCCTCGTCCACCACCAGCAGGTCCCAGCCGGCGGCGAAGGCCGCATCCTGGGCGCGCTCGTCTTCCTTCAGCCACTCCAGCGACACCAGCGCCAGTTGGGTGTCTTCGAACGGGTTGCTGGCATCGCTCTCGATGAAGCGCTCGGCATCGAACAGCGCAACTTCCAGATTGAAGCGGCGGCGCATCTCCACCAGCCACTGGTGCTGGAGGTTCTCCGGTACCAGGATCAGCACCCGGCTGGCGCGGCCGGAGAGCAGCTGGCGATGGATGATCAGGCCGGCCTCGATGGTCTTGCCCAGACCCACTTCGTCGGCCAGCAGCACGCGCGGGGCGATGCGGTCGGCGACTTCCTTGGCGATGTGCAGCTGGTGCGCGATGGGTTGCGCCCGCACGCCACCGAGGCCCCACAGCGAGGACTGCAACTGGGCGCTCTGATGCTGCAGGGTGTGGTAGCGCAGGCTGAACCAGGCCAGTGGGTCGATCTGCGCGGCGAACAGGCGGTCGCTGGCCAGGCGGAACTGAATGAAGTTCGACAGCTGGGTTTCCGGCAGGGTGCGGGCTTCGTTCTGCGCGGTCAGGCCGTGATAGACCAGCAGGCCATCGACGTCATCGACCTCGCGCACGGTCATCTTCCAACCTTCGAAGTGGGTGATCTCGTCTCCCGGGACGAAGCGTACGCGGGTCAGTGGCGCACTGCGCGTCGCATACTGGCGGGTCTCGCCGGTCGCCGGGTAAAGCACGGTGAGCATCCGTCCATCCTGGGTGAGGATGGTTCCGAGGCCGAGTTCCGCCTCGCTGTCGCTGATCCAGCGTTGCCCCGGTAGATACTGCTGCGCCATGCTGCCTCCCGCTGTGAAAAAGCCGGCTATGGTAACGGAACGTCGCCGGGAGAGCGACGCCGATGGCGACTGCTCGACGCATGAAGTGTAGCGGTCCTGCTAAAGTTGGCCGGTGTTGCGCCGACTCATCGGCAAAGAGGGCTCAAACATGCTGCCACCCATTCCAAGCGGCGTATTCCCGGTCAGCGCCCAGCAGGACGCGGTCAAGCCGCGCCCCGAGGTGGCGCCGGTGGCTCCGGTGCAGCCAAGTTCCGGCGAAAGCGCCGTCACCCTCGATCGTCGGCATCCGCAGGAGAGCGCGGAAATGCTGCGCGACGAGCAAAGGCGCCGGCAACGCCGCGGTTACACCCCGGAAGAGCTGGCGAAGGGCGAGACCGACGAGCAGGATCAGGCCGGTTTGGAAGAGCTTCCACGGCAGGGCCTCTGGGTCGACGTCGAGGTCTGAGGTGTTGACGACCGACCCAAGCGTTGTTTCATCGATCGGGTTGCCTGGCGCCGTGTTGGACTACCGGGCGGGCTGGGTAGACGGCGATACTGCCGACGCCTGGCAGCAGGAGCTGCTCCGCGCCACGCCCTGGACGCAACCGGAGATACGCATCTACGGCCGCCGGGTTGCGGTACCGCGGCTGGTCGCCTGGTATGGCGACGCCGAGGCCGGATACCGCTATTCCGGCTTGCGGCATGACCCGCTGGCCTGGACACCGCTGTTGCAAGACATCCGTCAGCGTCTGCAGAACGAAACTGGCCATCGCTTCAATGGCGTATTGCTCAACCTGTATCGCGACGGAGGCGATGCCATGGGCTGGCATAGCGACGACGAAGCCGAGCTGGGTCGCGATCCGGTCGTGGCGTCGCTGAGCCTGGGAGCCGAACGACGCTTCGACCTGCGGCGCAAGGGCAGCGGGCGTATTCAGCACTCGCTGCTGCTTGGGCATGGCTCGTTGCTGGTCATGAGCGGCGCGACGCAGCATCATTGGCAGCACCAGATCGCGCGGACCAGCAAGGTATCGCAGCCGCGCCTCAACCTGACCTTTCGCCTTATCCGGCCGGGAACGAACGCATGAGCAGTGACGAGAACCTGATCGATTTCAGCGCCGAGCGTGCACGCCGCATTCATGACCTGAACGACAAGCGACTCGAGGAGATGCGCAAGACCTTCGAGCAGGTCCTGCCGCTTGGCAAATCGAAGAAGAAGGGCAAGAAGCCGACAAAGAAACGTTGATCGGCATGCCAGCTCGCGCGCCACACCGGCAGTCCATACCGATTCGCTATTAGCGATCGCCTCCGCTATTTGCGGCCTGCCCATTTCAGGGCGAATTCGGCCGAACCCTTCCTCCAATACCCCCATTTTCTTGACCTGGATCAGTCGTTGCGCGCGCCTGGGATCGGCATTTTGCGGCCATTGACCCGGGTCAATTTTTTCCCGATCACCCGGGTTTACCTTGCACCCATCGAACAGCGAATCAGGTTTCGGAGGTAGGTCTCATGTTTGTCGATAATGTGGTGCTCGCAGGGGTGGTCACGGTCGGCCTGATGGTCGCCTTCCTCGGAGGCTTCGGATATTTCATCTGGAAGGACGCGCACAAGAAGCGCTGAGTTCTTCCCGATTCAAAGAGCACGCAAGGCATTTAGGCGACCTATGGTCGCCTTTTTTTTGCCCACGATTTATCGACGGGTCTGAGGTTGGCTGAACACGACTGTGGTGAACGCCGGTATCTCGAACTTCCCACCGGCTACCTCGGCCTGGCGGATGATCGGGTCGACGGAGTTCTTCAGTAGTGGATGCAACGCGTAGCCGTCCGCGCCCGGCAGGCGAACCCGCTTGTCCGAAGCATTGATTACCACCATCAGCGAGCTGTAGCGGCGGTCCAGGTCGCGGCCGTCACGCGGGCCATCGGCCAGGCTGAAAGCGATCACGCCAGGCTTCTGTTCGGGACCGGTGTTGTGAAACCGCAGACGCCGTTGCACCTCGCGGGCGCTGTCGAGCTGGAACAGTGCGCTGTCGCTGCGAATTTTCAGCAGCTCCAGAAAGCGCCGCTTTGCGGTGACGATGTCGGCAGCGCCCGGTTCGGCCTGTGGGTCGACGATGATCCTGCGAATCAGCGGCCAGTTGTCGCCGTCCTTGTCTGCACGCGGCAAGCCCTTGTTCCAATTGTTGTCCTGGTAGCCGAAATCCACCGCATTGAACCAATCCCCCGAGTCGTAGCTGTCGCGCTGCATGGACTTTGAACGCAGGATGTCCGAGCCGAGATGGATGAACGGCACGCCCTGACTGAACAGCGGCACCGACAGCGCCACCAGGTGCAGGCGGACCCGGTCGGCAACCGACAGGCTGCTGGCGAACTTGTACTGGTTGTTGTCCCACAGTGTCTGGTTATCGTGCTTGGAGACGTAATTGACCGTTTCCTGCGGGTCCAGCGTATAGCCGGCGGGCTGGCCGTTGTAGTCGATCTCGCTGCCCTTGCGCGTGCTGCCGTCGGCGGTGACGAACTGGAAATCACGCAGCCCGCCGGCGATGCCGACGCGGATCAGATCGGCGGCGTGCAGCAGCTGCGCTTTTTCCTGAGCCCCGGTACCGCTCAGCTCGTTGGGCCGCAGGTAGAGGCCGTTGGCGAAGCCCTGGTTGCGACGGATGCTGTCGCCACCATCGAAGGGGCTGCCGCCACGGACTGCATCACGTTGCCGATCATTGAAGGTGCCTACGCCGGTGCCGGCCATGTTCAGCTGGTTGGCATTGATGCCGCGTGCGTTGCCGGCGACCTCGCCGAATTCCCAGCCTTCGCCGTAGAAATAGGTCTCGCGATCGATGCGGCGGACCGCGCGATAGGCATCGACGATCTGCTCGCGCATGTGGTGACCCATCAGATCGAAGCGAAAGCCGGCGATCTTGTAGTCGCGGGCCCAGACCTTCAGCGAGTTGATCATCAGCTTGGCCATCATGCGATGTTCGCTGGCGGTGTTCTCGCAGCAGGTCGAGGTTTCCACCGCGCCGGTGGTGGGGTTGCGGCGGTGGTAATAGCCGGGCACGACCTTGTCCAGAACCGGTTTGTCGGCCAGACCCGAGGCGTTCGTGTGGTTGTAGACCACGTCCATCACCGTGGCCAGTCCGTTATTGGCGAGCGACTGCACCATCTGGCGGAACTCGATGATGCGTTGCACGCCTTCGGCGTCACTGGCGTAGCTGCCCTCGGGCGCGGTGAAGTGGAAGGGGTCGTAACCCCAGTTGAAATCGTCCAGACCGCGCAGGTCGTCGTACAGCGATTGCGCCTGGCCGCTGGCCGGATCGAAGCCCTCGAGCACCTGACGGATGCTCGCCGCTCCGCAATGCTGCGCCCAGCGCTGGCGGGCCTGATCCGACAGGTCGCAGAGTTTGGCGAAGGGGTCGTCGAGGCCGACCCGCCGGGCGGGGTCCTCGTCGATGGTGGCGATGTCGAACACCGGCAGCAGCTGAACGTGGGTGAGCCCGGCCTTCTGCAGGTCACGCAGGTGACGCATGCCGTTGCTGTGCTGTTGGGTAAACGCGGCGTAGGTGCCGCGCAGCTCCGCCGGCAGGCTGGTGTCGCTGGCGCTGAAGTCGCGCAGATGGGTTTCGTAGATCACGCTCGCTTCGGGACGCTCCGGGCGTGGCGGGCGCACCGCATCCCAGCCGGCGGGCTTGAGGTCATCGGCGTTCAGGTCGACCACCTGGGCGTACTGGCTGTTGCGTGACAGGCTCAGGGCGTAGGGGTCGCTGACCAGCGTCGTCTCGACGCTGCCGGTACTGGGTCGGTAGGCAGTGACTTCATACTGGTAATACTGCCGATCCAGCGAGCGCGGGCCTTCCAGGCTCCAGACGCCGAGCCGCTCTCGCATAGGCTTGGGGTATCCCGGTAGCAGCCGTTTGGCGGCATCGAAGACATGCAGGCGAACCCGCTGCGCGGTCGGTGCCCAGAGCTTGAAGGACACACCTCTGGCATCGAGCGTCGCGCCCAGCTTGCCGTTGTAGGCGAACAGCATGTCGAGGATGCCGGCGGTCTGCACTTCGGTGGCATCGATGACCCGCTCGTCCGCATCATAGGCAATTACCACCAGCTGGCTCATCACGGCGCGGCGAATGTCTCTCACACCTGCCGTGAGTTGGTAAGCGGGGGCGTCGGCCAGATGCGGGTGCTGGCGCCTGAGGCCGTTGCGCAGGCTGGACGGCTGCATCGCCAGGACCTGCCCGCCGCTGACAGTGCGCGCCTCGCCGTCGATGCGGATGCTGGCATCGTGGGCATAGCGCAACTCGACGCGGCTGGCGCCCGGTGCGCCGCCCACCAGCGCTAG